>JAMOQE010000001.1 GCA_027064165.1 Thermodesulfatator sp.
TAAAAATTTTTCTAATTTTCTTCTTCCATAAAAAAAGAGCCCACGACCGGACTCGAACCGGTGACCACTTCCTTACCAAGGAAGTGCTCTACCTCCTGAGCTACGTGGGCCTTTTAAAACATAAAAGCAAAAAGCGGGCGACGGGACTCGAACCCGCAACCCTCAGCTTGGAAGGCTGATGCTCTACCACTTGAGCTACGCCCGCATATTACATCTCATTAAAATGGAGGGGGGAGGATTCGAACCTCCGAAGGCCAAAGCCACCGGGTTTACAGCCCGGCCCCTTTGTCCACTCGGGTACCCCTCCGTAATTTACCCTTGCTTTTAAACACCCTATAAATTAACTTAAATTAAAATTTTGTCAAGGAGCAAAAACAATAAAAAATAAAAAAAGGGGGGATAACCCCCCTCCTAAAAAAGCATATCCAAATTTTTTAATTAAGCTCCCTGAGGAGCAGGCGACTCTTCAGAAGCAGATTCCTGAACCTGTGACTCCTCTACTTCCTGAAGTTCTTTCTTTAACTGCCCTGCCTCAAGAGACTTCATCTTCTCTGAAACATCTTTAAAATATAAATCAAACACCACAGCAGTGGTTCTGAAAACCAGATGAGCAAATTTAGAATAAGCAACTCCTAAAAAGAGCATAAATACCGCAGCCAAATGAGAAATATAAACAAGAGATACCACAGAACTTAAAGAAGGAATAGACCTAAAAATTTCAATACCAAAACCACTGAGGCCTATAAAGAGAATGAGATAAAGCAAAAAACTATCAGGATAGCTTGTTTTTACACTCTTTTCAACCTCTGCCCTGCCTCTTCCAACAATAATCTGGATAGTAGAATAAAGTAACAGCAATCCTCCGATATTACCAAGCCACTTTACAGGATGAAGAATGGGATTCCAAGGCGTATGGAAACCCAAAATATCTGCCATAAAAAAGACTATCGCTGTAGTAATAGCAAGAATTATAAAAGATATCAAAAGAAGTCTGTGAGGAGCAGCTCTCCAGTGGTTGGCATCACACTTAGTAAATCTTGTATGAGAAAGAATTTCCTGAATAGCAGGCCAAAGATAACGGCTCAAAATAGTCCACATACCGTACCTGTAGGCCTGAGGTATTTTACATGTCTCCACATAAGCATTCCATACTCTTGCTATCGCAGACATCAAAATTATCACCACAAAAGCCGTCAGCGGTAAAAAAATCAGGTCTATCATTAACACTCTTGCAGGTAAATGCAAAATCCAGAGATCATACTCCGGCCCCCCATAGGGGAAAGAGGAGGGATCAAAAAAGTTAGGCCACCCCCCAAAAGCAAATACAGTCATAAGCAAAATAAAAAATAGTGCTATCACTGCCAAAATGGGAAGTCCCCAGGCATTATTGTAAAATTTGTGAATAAACTTAAATGGGGTCGCTTCTTTAATAACAAGAAGCCTCAATGCAGCAAGTACATCTCCAGGCTTGGCATCCCTGGGACAGTACTTACTACAATCCCCACATTGATGACATAACCAGAGCGCTGGATCATTAAGAAGCTTTTCTTTAACACCCCACTGCGCAAGAATCATTTGTTTCCTCGGAAAAGAGATCTCATCCGTAGAAAGCGGACATACCGTAGAACAAGTAGCACACTGATAGCACTTCTTTAGTGTGTCTCCACCTACTGCCTGAATCTCTTTTATAGCACTTAAATCTCCGGTAATTTTAATTGGAGCTCCGTTTCCCATGGTCTCTCCTCCTTACCATCCTTTAAATGGGTTTTCATCAAAACCTTTCATTTCTTCTTCAAACTCTTTTATCTTCTTTACTGCCTCTTCCACTTCATCAATAGCTACTGTATGAAGCGTCACCCTCTCCGGCTCAAGAGCAAGCTGCTGAAGTGTCTCCGCCACATTTTCCATTCTACGATTGGCAAGTTCACTTCCTTTTATAAAGTGACATTGATAATACTCACCATACTTACAACCAAGAAGAAGAATTCCATCAAATCCCTTACTCATAGCATCTTTTATAAAAGACACATTTACAGATCCAAGACATCTAACAGGAATTATCCTGAGAGATACAGGTAAATTGTATTTCTTATAAGCAGCCATGTCAAGTGCCGGGAAGGCATCGTTTTCACACACAAAAGCAAGAAGCCTATAAAGATAATACCCCTGTTCAGGCATTTCTGTAGCCTGTATCATATTGGTAATCATATCCACAGAATAATCTTTAAAACTGATAATTCTCTGTGGACAGGCACCAAAACAGGTTCCACACCTGCGACACCTGGTAACAAATTGAATAGGAAAGCCCTTTTCGTCTTCGTTAAGAGCTCCAAATGGGCACTCCTCAGTACATCTCTTACACTGGGTACACATCTTGAGATTAAATTCAGGATATGCAAAATCCCAGGTTCTCGGATGCACAGCATGCCCTTCCTCAATGGCTACCAGGCACTGAATAGCCTTAAGTGCTGCCCCCCTTGCATCCTCAATAGCCTGCTGGATAGTCATGGGCTGGTGCACAGCACCTGCTGCATATATACCAGTTCTTCTCGTTTCGTAAGGAAAACAGATAAAGTTAGAGTCCGCATATCCATAAAATAACTCAAGTTCAGGAAGAGCAGGACCCTGCCTGTACTCAAGATTAAGCACAGACTCTTCTGCTGTAACAGGCACCATTCCCACAGCAAGCACCACCACATCCACTTCAATCTCAAGAGTTTCACCAAGAAGTGTCTCTTCCACAATTACCTTTACTTTACCATCCTCTCCTTCAGAAATCTCAGTTATTTTACCTTTCGTAAGGAAAATCCCGGGATCATCCTGGATGTTTTTATAAAAGTTTTCATAAATTCCCATAGTTCTCATGTAATCGTAAATAATGTAAGCCTTTGCATCAGGATCTGCCTCACGAATGTACTTGGCCTGTTTGAGAGAAGCAAGGCAACAATATCCAGAACAATAAGGCAAATGATTCTCGTCCCTCTGGCCAGCACACTGCACAAAAAGCACACTCTTAATAGGGGCTCCGTCAGAAGGCCTCTTAAAATTGCCAGCCTTTGCCATTTCCTCAAACTGGACATTAGTAATCACATTTTTTATTTTTCCGTATCCTAAGTGCTCAAGCTTGCTTGCATCATAAGGCTTAAATCCCGCAGCAAGAACTATAGCTCCAATCCTTTCCTCTATCTCCTTGCCCCCCTGTTTAATCTTTACATCAAACATACCAGGAGCACCAGAAATCTTTTCTATCTGTGCACCTTTATAAACCTTTATCTTTTCATTTGACTCCACCTCTTTAATAAGATCTTCTACAATAGGAGGAACAATGTCTTTATAAGGAGGTTTTATAGCACAATGAGCCTTCATCTTCCTTACAAAACCACCAAGCTCTTTTTCTTTTTCTACAAGCACAACATCATAACCAGCCTTGGCAGACTCAATAGCCGCAGTAAGACCTGCTACGCCTCCACCTATAACAAGAATAGTCTTGGAAATCTGGTCCTCGGGTTTATAAGGAACAGGATGCTGATAACTTTGAAGTTTAGCCACTCCCATCTTGACATAGTCCTTGGCAAGAGCCATAAGCTCATCCTTAAAGCTCACACCCTCCACATACTCTACAGAATCATCCTCAAGGATCTCTCCATTCTCTCCCACAGGGAACCTGCTCCAAACAACTCCTTCTCTAAGACTTACTCTCTCAACTGCTACACCGTCAAAATTAAATACATCCCAGTTTACCCTCGGAGAACAAGCACAAATACATACTGCATCAAGCCCATCTTCTTTTATCTTACTTTCTATAAACTCTCTGCCCTCTTTGGAACAGAGGAACTCCCTGCTATAAACAGCTGCCGCGCCCTGATCCCGTGCAGCAGCCTCAAGATCCTCTATATTAAGCCTCTTTGCAATATCACAAGAAGTACATATAAATACGCCAACTTTCTCCATTTTTTACCCCCTTAATATGGTTTGGATGGCCTTAATTACAGCACCAGTTGCTGTCTCATTTGAAGTCATAACATCAAGTGGCATCTTGGCACAACCACAGGCAATTATGCCATTATCTGTTATTACAAAACCATTCTCATCTACCTTGAGTCCGGAAATTTCAAGTCCTTTTATACTGGGCTCCATTCCAAGGGCAAGCACCACCATGTTCACCTTCTCATGAACCTTCTTTCCAGAAAGTGTATCCTCTGCTGTAACAATAAGATCCTTTGTCTCTGGATCTTCCTCCACTTTAGCAACCTTGCCTTTTATAAAAGTAATCTTTGCCTCTTCCTGAGCCCTCTTCAAAAACTTTTCATATCTACCAGGTGTTCTTATATCTATATAAAAAATTAAAGATTCTGCCTCAGGATCATTTTGAGCAAGATAAATGCTATGTTTAAGAGAAGCAAGACAGCAAATATAAGAACAATAAGGCAAATGATTCTCGTCTCTTGAACCAGCACACTGCACAAAAGCCACTCTCTTGGGAGGAGTATTATCAGAAGGCCTTAAAATTTTGCCACCCGTTGGGCCCCAGGGAGAAGCAAGCCTTTCCATTTGCATGTTGGTTATTACATTTTCAAACTTTCCATATCCTAAATTGTCAAGCTTGGTAGCATCATAAGGCTTCCAACCAGTTGCCCATATAATAGCACCTGCCTCAAGTTCAAACTCTTCTTCCTTCATATCTGGATCTATAGCATTATATTTACAAGCCTGCATTATCCTTTCTAAATCACCAGGAGCAAGTGCATCTTTGTCAAGCACATACCTCATGGGAAACGCAAATGGACAGGGAAGATAAATAGCCTTTGTCTTACGGAGTCCAAAATCAAATTCACTTATCCTTTCCCCTTCACATACCTTCTCACACTCTCCACAGGCAGTGCAATTTTCATTTACATAACGAGGTTTTTTCTTTAACCTCACTTTGTAATTTCCAGGGCCTCCAGAAATACCGAGTACCTCTGTCATGGTATAAACTTTAATGCGGGGGTTAGTCTTAATTCTGCGATAGTTTATTTCAAGTCCACAGGCAGGAGGACAAAGCTTAGGGAAATACCACTTTAATTGAGCTACCCTCCCCCCCAGGGTAGGCTCCTTTTCCACAAGTACCACCTCATAACCAACCTCAGCAGCCTCCACGGCTGCCGTAACACCACTTATACCTCCCCCTACCACCAGAATCGTTGAATTAGCCATATTACCCTCCTACAAAATGACTTTTTTCAGAATAAAACCCCTTGTCATAAGGGGTTTTATTCTGAAAAAATAAAAAAAGAGGGGGCTTTTATTAAGCCCCCTCTTTTAGTCTTTAATTAAGGTCCTTACGGACCAAGAGGATCAGGAATTATCTGCACATAAGGATAAGTCTCAAGGGTCCACTGCTTGCTCTCGGGATCCCATCTGGAGAGAGTGAAGCACCTCCACTCGTCATCTTTAAGCTCAGGGAAGTCTGCCCTGTAGTAGTATCCAGGATAACGGGTCTCCTCACGGAAGAGGATGTGAAGAAGATGAGCCTCAGCAGTCCATACACGATGAATGTTCTCCCAGGCTCTCATAAGCTCATGAAGATCTCTGGCAGCAGCACACTGCATATCTTCTTTAAGCATCCTCAAGAGCTCAAGACCTCTTTCAAGCATTACCTTATTAGTCTTATAGAAAGTGGAAGTACCAGCTACATATTCGTCCATAAGTTTCATAAGCCTTTCCTGAATGTGACGAGGAATGAGATAATGGGGGTTTATGTCATAACGGGTACTGGCACCTTTGTACTGCTCAAACCTATACCAGGGACCATAAATCTCTTTCTTAAGAGCCTCAGGATCTTCCTTTATAGTAGGAGTGTAATCTTTGTTATCCACACAGAACTTCACCATAGCCTTGGCAGCAATTCTTCCCTCAACATGAGAACCAGAGGAGAACTTGTGTCCAGAAGCACCTACAGTATCACCGGCACAGAAAAGTCCCTTTACAGTGGTCATTCTGTTATAAAGACCAATTTCCTTCCAGGGCTCTTTGTACTCTTCAGGAACCCAATCTTCATCAGGAGGACATACCCAAGCACCAGCACATCCAGCATGGCTTCCAAGGAGATAAGGCTCAGTAGGCATAATCTCAGAAGGAACTTTTTCAGGCTCAATATTCAAGCATGCCCAAAGCCCAGCCTGAGTTACGCACATGTCAAGAAAGTCTTCCCAAGCCTCAGCAAGGTACTGCTTAAATTCTTTTTTATCCATATTCTTAGCAGCTTCCTGCAATGCCCATTCAGTATGGATATAAATAGGTCCCTTTCCGGCCTCCATATCAATAAGCATAGCATGGTTTCTCAAGCAGGTTCCAATAACAGAAGCCTCGCTATAAGGAGCAAATTTCTTAAGCTCCTCCTTGTGTTTAGCAATATAATCCTCACCAAAAGCGTTGGTTGCCCTTGCCTTAAAGAGAAGGAACCAAGCACCTACTGGTCCATAACCATCTTTAAAACGAGTAGGAATAAATCTGTTTTCCATAAGAACGAGTTTGGCACCGCTCATTGCGCACATAGCATATCCACTGCCAGGGTTCCATACAGGATACCAGGCACGACCCCTACCTTCACCAATGGACCTGGGACGGAAGATATTTACTGCTCCACCGGTAGAAAGAAGGGTGGCTTTAGCCTTGATAATGAAAATCTTATTCTCTCTTACAGAAAATCCAACAGCTCCAGCACAACGATTGGGCTCATTAGCATCAAGAAGAGGCCTTACAATAAAGCACCTCTCAATGATCTCACCATTCTCATAATTCATAAGAGCATTCTTAGCAGCCTCTGCCACGATTACCTTATAAGACTCACCATTAATCATAATCTGCCAGCGTCCAGAACGCACGGGCTTGGCACCATCCTTAAGAAGAAGCCCCTTGGACTTGGCCACCGCTCCATCAAGGGTCTTACCAGTATTAGGATCCTTCTTCCAGATAGGAAGACCCCACTCCTCAAAGCACTGAACAGTATCATCAACATGACGACCAACATCAAAAATAAGGTCCTCACGCACAATTCCCATAAGGTCGCAACGAACCATTCTTACATAGTCATCAGGCTTATTCTCGCCAATATAAGTGTTGATAGCAGAAAGCCCCATAGCCACAGCACCAGACCTTTCCATAGCAGCCTTGTCACAAAGAAGAATTCTTAAACCGTGAGGCTTAGCCCATTTTACAGCCTCTACGGCTGCACCACAGGCTGCCATTCCACCACCTACAATAAGAATATCAGTCTCCTTCTCTACAATTTCAGGCTCAGCACACTCTAAACCTGCATTATAACTCCAGATCTTAGGCATAACTTACACCTCCTTTTAAAATTTTTAATTTTCATACAAATTAATATGTAGCGGTTTTACCAAGTGCAGCTACCTCAAACTTCTTATTAAGCACTGCCTCGGGCTTGGCTGGCTCTCTTCCATCTACAGCCTCAGTAAAAAGCTGGTTAGTATTAAGAAGAGAGGGATCAGGATCAGGTCTGCCTACATTAGGATCAGCAGAACCTTCAGGTGTGGTCCTGATGGGGAACTTAAATCTTAATACCGCACCATTTCTGAACTTAATGGTCCACATAATGTCAGTAGTACCACGCATGGGCTGACAGGTTCCATTAAGAGGAGCAAAGTCAGCATAGTGCCTAATAGAAATAGCACCCTGGGGGCAACTTTTTACGCAGCTGTAACACTCCCAGCACTGATCAGGCTCCTGATTGTAGGCCTTCATGGCCTCCGGGTCAAGAATCATAAGGTCGTTAGGGCAAATGTACATACATACAGTCCTGTCTCCACCCTTACATCCGTCACACTTCTCAGGGTTTACATAACTGGGCATAGCCTACCTCCTTTTTGGATTTTTTAAAAATCTCTATGTTTATAAAAAATTTCAAATTTTATTTATATTCAAAATTTCATGTTTGTCAAGTCTGTTTTTCCAAAATAAGGGGGGAATAGATTTGGTTGATTCCCCATTTCTTTCCATCCCCCCTTTTTTTCATTATTTTTTAGTCTATCTCTGGAGGAGGAAGATACTCAGCCTCCTTAGCAGCCATCTCTTTAATTTCGTCAATCCTATCAAGCACTGCTTTTACCACACTCTCATCAAGCGTCTTCTGGTTGGCAATCTCTTCAAAAAGTGCCCTCTTAAAAGCTACGGGAGTATCAGTAATACAGGAACGAGAGTCAATACGGGCCGTCTCAAAAGCCTTCAAAATAGCATCTTTAAGCTCTTCCCCTATTTTTACCCTCAGAACCTTAAGCTCTCCTCCAAACACAGCTTCTATTTTATCTTCCACAGGTGTCCCTTTTATTTTGCTTAATCTATAATCATCTAAGAAAACTTCTAAAATATATTCCATTTTTGCACCCCCTAATTTTTTAAATTTTTATACCCTTCTTTTTGCGACCTAATCAAGGTCAGGAACATCCACTTCAAGTTCTTTTTCTTTTCTTTCTACATATCTCTCATTTACAAAAGGATAACCCAAAGTCTTCCACCACTTAACCACAGTCTTAAATACTTCAGGCCTCATAATAATTGCAGGAGGCTGAACTCCTTCTGCAACAAGGCCCCTGATCAAGCTACCACTGAGCTTCTGTTTCTCCTTAGTATGACCACAGTTTTCGCTGTAAGCCATCTCTTTACAGACGGGACAATACCAGAACTCTCTCATGTTCTGAGGCCTGATCTGAAGGCCACCCTCTACCTCTGTAGGAGGCTTATCAAAACCATAGCTGGGAATACCCTTAAGCCAGAGTATCTGAGTAGCAAATTTATCATAGTACTCACCTACTGCAGCATGGTCACGACCAAACATGTGATGAGTACATCCCATATTCTGCCTGATAATTCCATGGAGCAAGCTCTCAAGAGGATTACCATACCTCATATCCCAGAGACAGAAGCTCACCACATGACGCTCAGGCTTGATATATCCATACTTATGGACAGCCTCATGAGCCTCAAGGATTGCCTCATCAGGATAGTCTCCTCTTCTCTTCACTCCAATAATTGCATTTACAAGAATTCCATGGCAGGGCTCCACATCACCAGTATAAGCAGCATTCTTCATGAGCATCTCATGTCCCACATGGGGCACATTTCTTGTCTGGTGGGCAATAGCAGTCCTCCAGCCTTTTTCATCAAGAAGCTCCCTGCACTTCCTCGGAGGAAGCCAGAACCTATTGAAAGGCTCCTTAAATACAGGCTCATTAATAATAGTATATTTCCCGGCAAGAATAATGGGCTGATGACTCCTGTAAATTACCCAACCAGGGTGCTTATCATCAAACTTTTCCCTTACCACCTCAGGATTCTGCTCGGGGGTACCAAAAGTCCTGTCTGCAAGTTCAGCAGGATCAATTTCATAAATTTCTTCAATGTCAAGGATAGCAAAAGGCTTGCCTTTAAGTTTTAAAAGAAGCCTGTCTCCCTCACCAATACCCTTAGCCTTAAGGGATTCATAATCCTCTTTAGAAATATCAAAAAGAAGCGGATAAGGAAATACCCATCCACTAAGGAGCCTCCTCTTTGAAAGCACAAGCTCAAGCTCCTTGGAAGTCATGGAACCCTCAACAGGGCTGAAAAATCCATAACAAATGGACATTATCTCACGATAAACGTTTCTAACAGGCACCCCTCTCTTGTAGTGCAAGGTGGGTTTAATTTCATAAACAGCCCCCACCTTCTCACAAAAATCCACAATCTTTTTAGCAGCCTTCTTGTTCGTAAGCACCCTCTCAACCAAACGCCCTCCGTGTGGCATAGGTCTGTTAAAATAAAGTTCAGACATCTGGAACCTCCTTTACTTAAAGTTTAGTTTTTATTATATTATTAAAAAATTGCACGAGAAAGTCAATAGGCATTTCTTTTTAAAAATTAAAATTGCAGAAAAAAATGGTTAATTTAGAACTAATTTTAAAATTAATGTCCATTTTTTTTATTTTTATCTTGCAATTTTTGAAAAATGCTTTAGTTTAAAAAAACAAAAAGATAAGGTAAGACATCATGCTTAACTATTTAAAAGAAGAAATTGAAAAAATTGAAGAAGCTTTACAAACCGAAAAATTATCTACTCATCCCTTTATCAATCAGGTAAGTGAATATCTTCTTTTTGCTGGTGGGAAACGGGTCCGCCCTCTATTAATGGTCCTTTCTGCCAAACTTTTTTCTTCGGAAAATTTTAACCATGATCTTTATCGGACTTCATTACTTTTTGAGTATCTTCATACAGCAACCCTTCTTCATGACGATGTAGTTGATAATGCTGAGTTTAGAAGAGGAAGAAAAGCTGCCAGAAATCTCTGGGGGAATCAAGCCACCATCTTAGTGGGCGATTATCTTTACGCCAAATCTCTTAAAATAGCAAGCGCCCTCAAAAATCCCGAAGTAATGGAAGTGATCACCAGAACAACTCTCCTTATGAGTGAAGGAGAAGTAATGCAGCTCTTAAATCTTGATAACCAGGAGCTTTCCGAAAAAGAATATGAAGAAGTAATATTTCGCAAAACAGCTATTCTTATTTCTGCAGCCTGCGAAGTGGGAGCTATTATAGGAGGAGCCACACATGCTCAAAGAGAAAGCCTTAAAAATTATGGTTTTTATTTAGGAATGGCTTTTCAGGTGATTGATGATCTTCTTGATTATCTCAGTACGGAAACAGGAAAAGATTTAGGAAAAGATTTTGCGGAGGGGAAAATCACCCTCCCTGTAATTTATGCCCTTGAAACTATTCCTCCTGAAGAAAAAGAACAATTAAAAAAATTATTTAAAAAAGAAAATCCCTCTCGTGAAGACTTTGAAAAAGCCTTCAGAATAATTCAAAAAGCTAAAGGCTTTGAAAGGGCAAAGAAAAAAGCAGAAGAATATGTAAAAGCTGCTAAAGAGTGCCTTTCAGGGCTTCCCGAAAGCCCTTCCAGGGAGGCTCTCATCTTTCTTGCAGATTATCTCCTTGAGAGGAAAAAATAAGCCTATGAAAGGACTTAAACTTCTTGTTTTTGACTGTGATGGAGTGCTTTTTGATTCAAAAGAGGCAAATAGGGCTTTTTATAATTACATCTTAAAAAAAGTGGGAAGGTCTCCTATGACGGAAGAAGAAGCGGAATTTGTCCACATGCACTCTGTTAACCAGTGCTTAGAGTATCTTTTTAGAAACGAGCCAGAGAAACTTCCTCTTGCTGAAAAAATTCAAAAGGAAACGCCTTTTTCCCTATTTTTTGACTACATGAAAATGGAAGAGGGCTTAAAAGAATTTCTTGAATGGGCAAAAAATAAATTCAAGCTTGCAGTGTGCACAAATAGAACCACCTCCACCATTCCACTTTTTAAACACTTTGGAATACTTGATTACTTTGACTTTATTATGACGGCACTTAAAAGGCCTAAAAGCTCAAAAGAGGCCCTTGAGGATATATTAAAGCACTTTGAAGTTTCTCCAGATGAAACTCTTTATATAGGTGATTCTGAGGTGGACGAACAGCTCTGCAAAGCCTGTGGCGTAAAAATGGTGGCCTTCAAAAATCCCAAGTTAAAGGCAGATTTTTATGCGAATAGCTTTGAAGAAGTACGCAAAATCGTAGAAAATGCAGCTTGGTGGAAATAGATTTTTTCTGGCTTTCTCGCCTGAAGTCAATCAGGAAGCAGAGCTTCCAGAAGAGGAAGCCTGGCATCTAATAAAAGTGCTTAGAAAAAAACAGGGAGATAAAATTCACCTCGTTGATGGCAGGGGAAAAGAGTACTTGGGAGAAATAAGAGGAATTAAAAAGTCTGGAAGGAGAATAGAAGTAAAGGTGTTGATCTGTAAGGTGCTCAGGGAAGAAGCACCTTCTCCTTTTAAAGTAAAGGTTTTAATGCCCCTGTTAAAGGGAGATAAAAAAGATTTTTTAATAGAAAAGCTTACGGAGCTGGGGGCTGATGTAATTTTGCCCTACTTCAGTCGTTTTACAGAAGCAAAACCTAAAGAAAATCTGATGGAAAGATTTCAAAAAAAAGCCATTTCAGCAATTAAACAGTGTGGAAGACTCTGGCTTCCTGAAATAGAAAATCCACAGGAGCTAACCAAACTTCTGGAAAAATTGAAAAAAGAAAAGGGGCTTTTTCTCTGGGCAAGTGAAAAAGGAAACCAAGAGATCCCTTTTCAAGCTCAAAATATTGTGCTTATTTCGGGGCCAGAAGGAGGATTTAGCCCAGAGGAAGAAGCACTTCTTAAAGAAAAATTCATTCCTATCAGGCTTTCTCCTTATATTTTAAGGGCTGAGACTGCCTGTATTTCTTTAATGTCCCTTATTTCTCACCATGTTTTATCAAAAAATCTTGCAAAATAGTAAAAATGTGATTTATTGTAAAATGGTTTTCTTAAACATTCTTCTAAAAATCCCCTAAGGAGAAGAAAATGGGAGGAAGATCCAGAAAATCTATCTTAAAACAGAAAATGGCAAAATATTACAAGGGCAGGGAAAATCCCCTTGCCCTGCTTTCTCTTCAGGACGAGATAATAAGGCTAAATCAGCAAAAAATGCAGATATTTCAACAGAATCTGGAGTTTTTAAGAGAGCTTGATGCCCAACTTCAGAAAAAAGCAGAAGAGGAAGAAGAAACACAGGAAAAGATCTCAAGGCTTAGCATAAGGCGTTTTACTAATGAACCTGAAAAAAAATTCTCCAATCGTGCCTTCTACGAGGCTCTCTACCCCATTACCATAGAGTACAGGTTTATGTCTCTTCAGGCAATCTTTGTATGGTATATGAGGGCTCTTGAAATGGTTTATGGAGAAAAAATTCCTAAAATTCATCTCAACAGGCTTCAAAAGTGGATAAAGTACTGGCTTTCAAGCCTAACTCCTGAACAGGAACTGCAGCTTAAAAGTGCTATTATCTCCTGGATATTGAACAGATTCACCTAACAATGAGAAAAAAAGTCGTTTTTTGGCTTTTAGCTTTTTTGTTTTTTCCTCTTCCTCTTTTTTCTGCACTTATTTTTATTTCCTCTCCTTCAGACAATTATGCCAGATATAAAAAAGAAAAAATTATTTATTTAGGATATGCAGAGCCGGCTTTTGGTGTATTATACGATTTAAAACCCCCTTTAAAAAGCTTCCTTATTGATCCAGATGGCAACAAAACAAAACTCACTCTTTTTAGAAAGCTCCTTTTTGATGAAGCACTTAATATGGAAAGAATAGGCTATAAAATCAACTTTATTCCCCGGAAAAAGGGAGATTATGTACTGTGCATACAGGGAAATTATTATCTCAATCCACAATACAAAGTGGTCCAACAATTTGCCAAGGCTTATTTTCATGTGGAAATAGAAAAGGGATGGCATAATACCTGCGGATTCCCTTTAGAAATAGTGCCTTATACCAGGCCTTATGGAATAGAAGAAGGAGGTATTCTCTGGGGCAAAGTCCTCTATTATGGGAAAGCACTTGAGAATGGTACTGTCAAAGCAGAGCTACTTTCCCCCAATTTTATTCCCTGGCAAAGACTTCCAAGAGATGCTGAAGGAGAGGTAAATTACCCTATTCTGAGAAAAGAAGTAAAGCTTTCTCAAGATGGTGATTTCGTAATAAACTTTGAAAAACCCGGCTGGTGGGTAATTTACACAGCTATGCCAAGAGGCTTAAAGACTTATGGCAATCAAAAATATCCCTTTTTCCTGAGAAGCCTGCTCTGGATTTATGTATTCCCCGAGTCTTCTAAAAGAATTCATTAAGTAAGTCTTCTACTGAAGCTTCTTCGGCTTCCTCTGGTTTTCCGTAAGGAATGAATTCTGTCTGTTCAAGAGAAATTTCAGCATAGAACAACTTACCTTCCTCTGTTCTAAAAGCAATTTTTCTGCTTTGAGAGCTTTGAAGGAAAGTATCAATGTACATAATTATAGTCCTTGAAACTACTATAGCCCTTGGCTGGTTATTGTAAGCTACAAGCCCATACTTCTGTTCAATTTTTCTCCTGAAGTTGCCTATAATTTGATTCACTATCTCCCCAACAAAATTGCTTACCTCTTCAGCAAGGGGATCAGAGGCTATTTCTTCTTCAGGCAAACCAAGAGTCTTCATTGCCTTCTGGTAAAGTTCAAGGGCTGCGTCTTTAGAAAAATTCATGCAGAGAAGACCATTATAGTCTCCGTTAAACTCAACAAAACACCCTATGTCAGGCCTTAAAGAAACATTTGAAATCCTCTGCAAGGTGGGGGCAATCTTTATGGGAGAACCTGTATTCATCTCAAGTACTTCCTTTACTGCCTCTCCCAAAAACTGGGCTATTTCATTGATGGTGCTTTTTCTTTTTCTGGCCATAGTTTGCCTCCTCACAACTTTTATAATTCCATATTTGTTTCCAGATTGCCAAAAGAGGTAAACTGGGAAAGATAAGCCAGTTTTACCACTCCCATGGGGCCATTTCTCTGTTTTCCTATAATAATCTCTGCAATACCTTTTTCCGGACTATCTTTGTGATAAAATTCGTCTCTATAGATAAACATAATTACATCGGCATCCTGTTCAAGGGCACCGGATTCTCTCAAGTCTGAGAGCTGAGGCCTTTTATCAGGCCTTTCCTCTACCTTACGGTTAAGCTGTGAAAGGGCAAGCACCGGCACATTTAGCTCCTTGGCAAGAGCCTTAAGACCTGAGGAAATCTCTGAAATCTCCTGCTCCCTCCTCTCCTTTCTCTCAATGCTCCTCATAAGCTGAAGATAATCTATCACTATAAGCCCCAGAGGGATGTCTTTAAGAAGCTTTCTTGCTTTGGCTTTCACCTCAAGGATGTTAATTCCTGGAGTGTCATCTATGTAAATAGGAAGCTGGCTTAAAGTATTGGCTGCCATGGTGATTCTCTGCCATTCAGTGTGATCAAGCTGCCCTGTTCTGAACTTCTGAAAGTTTACCTTGCCTTCGGCACAGAGCATCCTTGCACAGAGCTGCTGTTTGCTCATTTCAAGAGAAAAAATAGCAGCCCCAATACCTGCCTGCTTGCAGGCATTTCTCACAATATCAAGGGCAAGAGCAGTCTTTCCCATACCAGGCCTTGCTGCAAGAATAATTAAATCACCCTTTTGCAGCCCTGCTGTCATCCTGTCCAGCTCGTGAAAGCCTGTGGGAATTCCAGTAATAAGCTCACCTCGTTGATAAATGCTCTCAAGGTGCTTGACTGTATCTTTAACCACCTCTTTCAGATGAGAAAAACTTTCCTTCCTTCCGTGATAAGCAAGCTCAAAAAAGGCCTTTTCTGCATAGCTTAAAATCTCATGGGAATCCTCAGCTGAATAATAGGCACGATAAATAAGATCCTGACTTATGCGGATGATTTCTCTTAAAATGCTTTTTTCTTTTACAATTTTGGCATAATGTAATATATGAGCAGAAGTAGGAAGAAGGGTGGCAAGTTCGGAAAGATAAATGGTGCCCCCCGCCTTTTCAAGCTCTCCTTTTTTTTCAAGCTCACTGTGTATAGTAACCACATCTATGGGCTCATCTCTTTCAAAAAGAGACACGCACGCTGAATAAATAGCCCTGTGAGCTGGAGAATAAAAATCTTCTGGTTTTAAAAAATCAACTATCCTGACAAGAGAATCGGGATCTACAAAAATACTGGCTAAAATATATTTTTCAGCCTGAAGATCCTGAGGCGGAAGGACCCCCTGATCAGCCAGAATTTCCAGGGGGTCTCTTACCTTCTGTTTTTTTTGAGGAGGCATCTAAAAATCTACTTTTCTTCCAAAACTTCAAGCTTGATATTAACCACAAGATCCGGAGCAACTTTTATAGGCACTTCAAAAGTGCCCAGAGTTTTTATAGGCTCTTCAAGAAGTACCTGGTTTTTGTCAATCTCTATGCCCTGTTCCTTAAGCAGATTAACTATATCCATAGCAGAAACTGAACCATAAATTCTCTCTTCTTCAATTGTTTTACGATAAACAGTGAGCGTGATTTCTTTAAGCCTCTCTGCCAGGCTTTGAGCCTTTTTCCTCAATCTTTCTGCTTTGGCAAGTATTATCTGCCTCTCCCTTTCAAGGGCCTTTAAATTTTTCTGATTTGCAGGAATAGCAAAACCCTTGGGAATTAAATAATTTCTGGCATATCCGTCTTTAACCCTTACCACATCTCCAGCCTTTCCAAGCTTGGGAATATCCGTTCTGAGAATTACCTCCATAATTTCCTCCCTATCTGAAAAATTATTCCACTTCTATATCGGCTACAAAGGGAAGAAGAGCCATAATCCTTGCTCTTTTAATAGCTGTGGTAAGCCTTCTTTGATGATAAGCACAGGTGCCAGTCTGTCTCCTATGAAGGATCATACCCTTCTCATTCAAAAAGGGCTTTAACACTTCTGGATTTTTGTAATCTATTTTTAAACTGGGATCTGCACAGAACTTGCAAACTTTTTTTCTGGGAAAGGCCCTTCTTCTTATAATTACATTGCTTTTTTCATTAGCCATTTGCTACCTCCTTAAGATCTTCAGGATTTACCCTGTCCTCAAGTTTTACAATAATAAACCTAATTACCCTTTCATCAATTCTAAAGAAGTTCTCAAGCTCCTTAGGAAGCTCTGCAAGGCCAAAAAACTCCATAAGCACATAAAAACCGTGGGTCTTCTTTTCAATGGGATAGGCAAGCTTTCTCAAGCCCCACTCGTCAATTTTTAAAACTCCACCTTCTTTTGATTCCACAATTTCTTTGATCTTGTTTATTACATCCTGACGCTGTTCCACAAAGTCTGGATGGATAATAAAGAGGGTTTCCCACTTGCGAAAGCGTTTAACCTTTGGCAATTCAAACATACACAACCTCCTTCTGGACTTTTGGGCCCTCCTTTTTAAAATGGAAGGACCAAGGAGTAAATGGGCGGTGCTGGATTTGAACCAGCGACCTCCACCGTGTGAGGGTGGCGCTCTACCCCTGAGCTAACCGCCCACAAAACTGTTCTTAAGTTTAATACAAATTAAATTTTTTACAAGACTTATCTCTTGACTTGTTTTTAAATTTTTATAAGCTTTTTATTAAATAAGTAGTAACCGGAGGAAAAATATGAAAAGGGTAAGAGTGTTTATCTCGGGAAAAGTGCAGGGAGTTTATTTCAGGGCCTATACACGGGAAGAAGCTAAAAAATTGGGAATAAAAGGTTGGGTCAGAAATCTCCCTGATGGAAGAGTGGAAGCAGTTTTTGAGGGAAAAGACGACGCAGTGGAAAAAATGATAAAGTGGTGTCATAAAGGTTCTCCCTTTTCCAGAGTAGAAGATGTAGAAGTAATAGAAGAACCGTATCTGGGGGAGTTTGAGGACTTTTCCATACGATATTAAAGGAGGTTGCATATGAAAATAGATGTAGAAAGGCTTGTGCTGGAGTTCAAAAACCTTCTTGAAATAGAAAGTCCTTCTAAAAAAGAGGGAAAACTTGCTTATTACCTTGCTTCTATCTTTGAAGCCCTTGGATATAAGTGTTTTTTTGATAAATCTGCAGAGACAACAGGTTCTGAAGTGGGTAATCTTATTGTGAAAATCCCTGGAAGTATCCCTGCTGAACCCATTTTTTTCTGTGCCCATCTTGACACGGTAGGGCCATATAAAAATCCTAAAATTATCTTTGAAAACAATGTATTCCGGACAGATGGAAGGACGATTCTCGGGGCAGATGATAAATCCGGCATTGCTGCTCTGGTGGAGGTGGCAAAAATTTTAAAAGAAACCTCCCCACCCCATCCTCCTCTGGAATACATATTTACTACCTGCGAGGAAATTGGGCTTCTTGGAGCAAAGTGCCTTGACACCGAGCTTATTGATGCAAGAGAGGGCTTTGTGCTTGATAGCGAGGACCCCGAAGAAGTAATAAATGCTGCCCCCTCTTCCTATCAATTTGAAATTAGAATCCTTGGCAAGTCTGCCCATGCAGGAATTGAACCTGAAAAAGGAATAAATGCTATAAAAATAGCCTCAGAAATAATAAGTGGGCTCCCCTGTGGTAGAATTGATGAAGAAACCACTTTCAATATAGGCACCATAAGGGGAGGAGAATATGTAAACATCGTGCCAGATAAATGCGAAGTAAAAGGCGAAATGAGATCTCATAATGAAAACAAGCTTCAGGAGCTTAAAAATTTGATAGAAGAAAAAATTGAAAGCGTAATAGAAAATCATCCTAAAATTGAAAATCTCCCTGCTGCCAAAGTGCATTTTAACAAAGTTTTTAAAGCATTCTTTGTTCCAGAAGATGATCCCCTCTGTCAGCTGGTAAAAAAGGCTGGAGAAAATCTTGGAATGAGGCTTAATTTTAAAAGAATAGAAGGTGGATCAGATGCCAATGTATTCAATGAAAAAGGCTTAAAGTGTCTTGTACTGGGGACAGGGATGCGAAAAGTCCACACCACAGAAGAATACATCCATCTTAAAGATCTTATTCTTACCACAGACCTTGTTCTGGAGATAATAAAGGTAAAAAGTGAAATGGCTGGATAAAATCATCTCTTTTTTCTTCCCTGAGCACTGTCTTCTTTGTAGAAGGCCACTTAAGAGCTTTGAGAGTCTGATTTGTGAATCCTGTCTTGAGAAGCTTCCCAGAATAAAAAGCTACTGCAAAAGGTGTGGAAATCTCTTACCAGAAGGGAGCCCTGTTCCTGAGGGAAGTATATGCAAAAAATGTGCAGGGAAAAGGCTCTATTTTGATAGCATAAGGCCTGTTTTTAAATACGAGCCTCCTGTTTCAAACTGGATTCTTCAGGCAAAGTATCAGGGAGATTTCGTAATGGCCAAACTTCTTGGCAGACTTGTTAGAAGAATGGTAGCCCCTTTCCTTGCAAAGATTGAGTTTGATTTTATAATTCCTATCCCTGCCCATGCAAGAAGGCTCTTTTTTCGGGGATACAATCAGGCTCTTCTTATGGCTATGGGATTTGAGGAGAAAAAGCTATTTTCTCAGGCTTTGAAAAAGCATAAACATACTCCGAGTCAAGTAGGCCTTCCAAGAGAACAAAGGCTAAAAAACATCAAAAACTCTTTTGAAGTTCCCCAAAAATATAGGAGCTTCCTTAAAAACAGGAGGTTGCTTCTTTTTGACGATGTGATAACTACTGGTGCTACTTTGAATGAAGCAGCAAAAGTGCTTAAAAAGGCAGGAGCAAGTAAAATTTATGCTTTAGCAATTGCAAAAAGCACTCTTTAAAAAAGGAGGACGGTCATGAGGCTGAAAATAGCAATAGTACAAATGCCAGTGAAAGAAAGGCTTGAAGAGAATCTAAACTATATAAAAGAATCTATTGCAAAATCAGGTGCAGAACTGATTATTTTCCCTGAACTTGCGCTGACAGGGTATCAAAAGGAGAAAAAGGCTTTTAACTTTTGCAGAATCCAAAAAGCCATAGAAGAACTCTCGTTTGTGGCCAAAAGAGAAGAAAAAGGAGTCCTTCTCGGGCTTCCGGTCCTTGAAAAGGATAAAATTTATAATGTTGCCATGCTGATAGATGAAAAAGGAGAGCTTAAACCTGCAGGAGAAAAGGTGCTTCTTTATCCTGAATTTGACGAACCCCTTTTTGAACCCGGGAGAGGAAAGAAGCTTCCCATTTTTAAAGGCTTAAGACTGGGGGTAGTTATTTGCTTTGAGCTCAGAAGCCCTGAAGTGGCAAGGAATCTTCTAAAGGCTGGGGCTGACCTTTTGATAGTAATAGCCCAGTGGCCAGCCTCAAGACTCTTTCAGTGGAAAACTCTTCTCAGGGCAAGAGCCATTGAAAACCAAATGCCTGTAATTGGAGTCAATGCCCTTACTGAATTTCAGGGAGTTCCTATTGGTGGGGGATCAAGAATAATTTCATCAAAGGGCAAAGTCCTTGCAAGGAAAAAAGAAGCAGGAATTCTTGAACACACATTAAAAGTGGAAACTCCAACTTATCCCTATCCCCTGAGGACTCCCTTACTTGACTTTCCAGAAAAGATTATCAATCTTGGAAAATTAAAGCCCATCCTTGAAAAAAGAAGAAAAAGAGGGCAAAAGGTGGTTTTCACAAATGGCTGTTTTGACCTTCTTCACGCAGGGCATGTGAGCTATCTTAGGGAGGCAAGAAAACTGGGAGACATCCTTGTGCTTGGCTTGAATACAGACAGCTCTATCAAAAAAATTAAAGGCCCGCAAAGGCCAATTAATCCCGAAGAAATGAGGGCTAAGGTGCTTTCAGCCTTGGAATGTGTGGATTTTATTGTGCTCTTTGAAGAAGAAACTCCTGAAAGGCTGATAAAAGAAATCAGGCCAGACATTCTGGTAAAAGGTGAAGACTGGGAGGAGGACAAAATTGTGGGAGCAACTTTTGTAAAAAGCTATGGAGGTAAAGTTGTAAGAATTCCTTTTAATTATAAAATTTCTACAACCATGCTCATAGAGAAGATAAGGAGCCAAAAGTGATAGAATATCTTTCCCTCACCTTTCTTGGCTATTTTGCTGCCATTACACCAGGGCCTGATTGTCTTTTTGTAGTCAGAAATGGTCTCCTTTATGGGTTTTCCAGCTCTTTAGCAAGTGCTCTGGGCATTCTTACAGGGAACATCGTATACCTGAGCCTTGTTTACCTTGGTTTTGCCAGCCTGGGGAAAATTCCTCTTTTTATATTTATTACTTCTCTTTTTGGAGGATGCTACCTTTTTTACTTAACAATAATATCTCTGAAAGAGTCCTCTGACCTCAAAATTGACTTTTCACAGGAAAATTTGGAAGCTTTGAGCCAAAAAAAGCTTTTTTTCAAGGCAATTTTTTTAAACCTCTCTAATCCAAAGGCCATTCTCTTTTTTTCCAGTGTTCTCACTCCGTTTTTAAAAGAGAATCTGGTTTTAAGTCTTTTATTTCTTTATGCAGGTATCTCTGCAGCCTTTCTCACTGCAGCACTTTTTTCAACCCGGCTTTCTTTGATAAAGAAGAAAAGAGGAATATTTAAAGCAACAAACAAAATTATTGCAGCACTATTTTTCTTCTTTTCTGTAAAACTCTTTTTACAGGCAGGAGAGGCAGCAAAAGCCCTATTTTAAACAATTTCATTTAGAAGACCGCCAATCATAGCCCTTGCAATCTGCCTGTTTGAAACCTGATAGGTGCCCTGCTGAATTTGCTCTCTAAGTTGAGCTACTTTTTCCTCTCTCACTTCAGGCATCTGAGCAGCCTTTTTCACTGCACCTTCAATCATTCTCTTTGTTCCAAATTCAACCCTGACCTGCTCCTGAGTCTGGGTCTGAGCAGCTCGCTGGGTTTCTCGTGCCCCGGCCTGGCCTCTTACCTGCTGTCTATTTTTTACCTGCTGGGCATCCCCAGCCCTGTTTGCATCCTGCACTGGTTTATTTCCAAGTTCTGCAATCTTCATATACATCACCTCGCCCATGTTTTTTATATTATTTATCGGCATAACCGCCTCCTGACTTTAATTTTAAATTTTGCCTCATTTAAAAAGTTAAACAACTTCTTCCTTTTTGTCAAGGTGATAAAACTTACCAAGAAGAAGCCCATAAAGCAAGAAAAAAAACTTGGCTTCACTGTCTCCAAAAAAACTACCAAACATTATAGACATCATATACCCAATAGTTCCTAAAAATACAAAAATTCCAAAAGCTTTTTCATAAATATTCTCTCCTAACTGAAATAGTCTGTAAGAAATTTTCAATTTGAAATAAAAAATATACAAAAATGTGATGAGACCAAATATACCCAGAGCATGTAGTGTTCCTATGTAGTCATTATGAACCTGAGGATAAAGATGTACCGGTATATTTTGAGGATTACCTTCAAACTCTTTTAAAATACTTTTCTTATATAAAAATCTTCCAAAATATTGTGGAACAAAAGGGTGTTTAAAACGATAAAGAAGTGCGGATTTCCACATACTTAATCGTTCATAAATACTTGGATCTATAGGAATTTTATTAAATTCATGAGGAGGTAGTATTACAACTAAATGTAGATTGTGGAGCACAGATTTTATATTATATCTTGGAGGCAGTTTAGAAGAGAAAGAATAAAATAAAATTCCTGCCAAAATTATACAAACCGAGGTAATATATTTAACTATTAGTTTCTTATTAAAAACAAATACATAGAATAAAATAACAAATAAAATTCCCAAAAAAGTTGCTCGTACCTGATTTGCAATAGAGCTTAATAAACTCAATATTAGTAAAAAGAAAGCAGCAATTTTATTTATATAAAATAAACTAATAGCCAGGGAAAGACTATAGGTTATCCAGATTCCAAAGCGTTCTCCTCCAGGTGTATCAAGAAACCCCCCGGCTCTAAAAGGCCAACCTCCATGTTTTGTCCAGATTATAATATTTATAATATTGTGGACAAATAAAACAAAAAAAATTATCCCCAAAATCTGTCTAAATCGTTTTTCATCTATATTTATGGCGTAAAAAAAGAAAATTATTAAAAAAAATAAGTGCTCAAGAAGTTCGCCTTTTATTTCTTTCAAAGTTTCTATTTTGTCTGGTGTAAAAAAAAGGGAAAGAAACGCAAGAAATGTATAAACTGCAAATGCTATCCATAATGATTTGAATTTTTTTAAAGGTTCTAAACTAAAAGTATGTTTATATTTAACGATTACATAAATTACAAAAAGCACACTTGAAACTGATTGCACTGTAGCTACATGTGCAACTGGGAGAAAAGCTATATAAACTGACAAAAATAACAAATCCCAGGGAAATTTATTTTTTTTATCTTTTTTCATTTTTTATCTTCTCACAGAATTCTATTATTTTTTTTGCCCGGTTTTCATAAGTAAAATTTTTGGCAGTCTCATAAGCATCCCTTGCAACTTCTTCAAGTTTGTAAGGTGGTAAAGACAATACCTTTTCTAATACCGCTCTTAAAGAATTAGCGTCTCCTGTTTTAAATAAAAATCCATTAACTCCGTCTTTAATTATCTCTTTAATTACTGGAGTATCCGCTGCAATAACAATATTTGAAGTTGCCATATATTCAAGCATTTTTAAAGGAAAAGAAAAATAATTGTGAATAGATTTGATATTGGGGATTAATGTCAATTTCGCTTTATTTAATAAAATTTTTTCTATCTGAGGTGGTGGAAGAAAAGGTATAAATTCTACCTGTTTTTCAACACCTAATTTTTGAGAAAATCTCTTTAAATCTTTAATTTTGTTATCAGTACCTCCTATTATTTTCAAACACAAAGATTTATCTTTAAACATAGAAAAAGCTTTAATTGCAATTTCAACTCCTTTCCATTTATAAAGACTACCACAGTAATAAATTTCGTTTATATAAGAAAAATTCTTTTGAACAAAAGGAGGAGAAAAATTTACAGAAAGATATATTACTTCTTTGGGTTTATTTTTAATATCAAAAAATTTTCCCAAAAATTTTTTAACTGTTTTATTAATAAAAACTAAAGCATCTGAATTTTCGTACACAAATGTTTCAAGCTTTTTTAACTTTTCAATTTTTTTTAAAGCTTCAGGCCTTTCCTCTTTTAAACTTTCTGAAAAAATTTCGTGAACTTCAAATACTACTTTTTGCCAAGGTTTTTTATGTTTGATTAAAAATTGAGCTGATTTAAGATGTCTTACATAAAAAACATCATAGTTAGGCAAAAATTTCAGGAGGTGAAAATTAAAGATTTTATTGCTAACTATACCAAAAAATTTATTTTTTAGATAAAGAATTTTAAGTTTCTTTAAATCTACCTGATAAAAATTTTCCAACTCTCCCTTGGAAAGAGAAGTGTTAGGAATTATAAGAGTTGTGTCAACTATTTTAGAAAGAGCAGCAGCTGTGTTTATAACAGAAATTGCTCTTGCCTTCTTTAAAGGAAGTTTTTCTGGAAAAATTACGGCTAATTTCATAAAATTATATTTTTATTTTTTTCTATTGCTTCTATTAACTTATGAGCAGTTTTTTCCCAACTAAAATTTTCTTTTACAAATTCGCGAGCATTTTTAGAAAGCCTCTTTTTTTGAGTAAAAGCTCGCTTTATTTTTTCTACAAACTCACTTACATTCCCTATTTCAAACAAACAGCCATTGAAATCATCTTTTATAAGC
>JAMOQE010000002.1 GCA_027064165.1 Thermodesulfatator sp.
TTTTGTTTTTTCTAAAGAGGACATTGAGGAGGCCCTCTCCAAAGTGCCTCCCAGACAGATAAACACTTATCTTCTGGGAAGACTGATAAAAAAGGAGCCTTTTTTAAGAAAAGAGGCTATTCTAAAGGTTCTTGACAGCGAAAATCAAAAATTTTTTCTGGAGGGATGGAATGATGTTTAATCCTGAGATGGAAACTTTGCCAAGAGAAGAGCTTGAAAAACTTCAGCTTGAAAGATTAAGGAGAACTATAAGATTTTTAAAAAATTCCCGTTCAAAATTAAAGGAAAAGCTTAAAGGAATAGAGCCTGAAGACATAAAAAGCCTGGATGATTTAAAACACCTTCCTTTTACTACCAAGGACGACTTGAGAGAATGTTATCCCTTTAAGCACATTGCGGTTGACATCTCAAAGTGTGCAAGGATGCACATGAGCTCTGGGACTACAGGAGTGCCTGTGATTAATGCTATGACTCCCGGAGATGTAAGACAATGGGGAGAGATAATGGCAAGGTGCCTTGCTTGTGCTGGGCTTACGAGTGAGGATAGGCTTCAGATAATGCCTTCTTTTGGGCTTTTTAATGGGGGCTTTGGATTTCACTACGGGGCAGAAAGGCTTGGGTGTTTTATTGTCCCTGCTGGGGCTGGAAGAACACTTCTTCAATTGAAGTTTATAAAAGAGCTTGAGGTTACAGCAATTGGTGCTATTGCTTCTTATCCAGCAAGGCTTATGGAGGTGGCTAAAGAAATAGGTTATGACTTTAAGGAAACAAAACTTAGAGTGGCAATTCTTGGAGCAGAAACTTGGTCAGATGAATACAGAAAAAGGATAGAAAATGTAATGGGAGTTAAAACTTTTGATATTATAGGAATGACAGAAACAGGAGGAGTAGGGCTGGGTATTGATTGTGAGGCAAGGTCAGGAATTCATGTATGGGAAGATCATTATATAGTAGAGGTGGTGGATCCTGAAACAGGTGAGCCACTTCCTGAGGGTAAGGAAGGAGAGCTTATCATAACCACCCTTACCCGTGAGGGCTTGCCTCTTATAAGATATAGAACAAGGGATATCACACGGATTTTAAGCTACGAAAAGTGTGCCTGTGGACGCACCCATGTAAGAATTGATAGGATAAAGGGAAGAACAGATGATATGCTAAAAGTGAAAGGAGTAAACTTTTATCCTTCCCAAATTGAACAGATTTTGATGAAATACAAAGGGCTTTCTCCCTATTATCAGCTTGTTATTGAAACGATAAAAGGCAGAGATGAGATGACAATTATTGTGGAGAAACTTGAAGCGGGTATTTCTGAAGCTGAACTGGAAACTTTGAAAACAGAGCTTTACGATTTTCTTGGTTTCAGGAGTAATTTGCAAATTGTTCCAGAAGGCACTATTCAACGCGTACCTGGTAAGGCGGTTAGAGTGGTGGATAAAAGAAAAAAGTGATTTCTTTTCCGAAATTTTTAAATTACTTTGGAAATTTGTTTTTATTTATAAAAAATGCAAATTTTTTTATTTTTATGCTTTTAAATAGATATTTTTGTTTCTTGACTAAGTTTAGGGTTTATAATAATATAACTCTCTGAGATTCTAAATTACAAAACTGGGGGGCAGAATGGGCTTTCAAAAGCTATCAGGACGTACATTATTGTTGGGAGCAGTATTTTTGTTTCTTGCATTAATAAGTGCAGGAATTTTTCTTTATAAGCCCTCTAATGCGAGCAATTTAAATCAGAGGTGTCTTCTTTGCCATTCTATTAAAGGTAGGCCGCCAAAGATTCTTTTAAATGGTGATAAGATGTATCTTTATGTAAATCCTGAAAAGTTTAAGAAGTCTGTTCATGGTAGAATTCCTTGTATGGTATGTCATGTTGACATTAATGTGCGCAATCATCCCAGGCCTATAAAGATTGCCAGCAAAAAGGCCTATATGCGTGAGGTATCCAGGCGATGTCTTATGTGTCATCCGGTAAAGAGGCTTTCTTCTTTCCATAAAGATGTTTTAAAGTATTCTAAGATAAGCTGTGCCGAGTGTCACGGAAGTCACTACATAAAATCTGCAGAAGCTGTTAAAAACCAGACTCTTGCCTGTTTGCAGTGTCATTCTGTGAAAGGAAGAGAACCCAAGATCCTTAAAAATGGTGACAAGATGTATCTTTATGTTAACAAAGAAAAGTTTTTGAGGTCTCCTCACGCTAAAATGGGCTGTCTTTCCTGCCATGTGGATATAAAGCCTGAGAAACACCCCCGTCCACTTCCTCTAAAGAGTATAAGATCCTATGCAAGGAAAGTAAATCAACGGTGTATTATATGTCATCCTCTTAAGACTCTTTCCAAACATCCTGGCCATGCAATTGTGATAAGAGATAAGAGATTTTTGTGCACAGATTGTCATACCTATCACGAGGGACAGAATTTAAATCTTCTTAGAAGAAGTAATACAGATGCTTATTGTTTGATGTGTCATCGTTATAATTTGAAAGGAGCAAAGAAAGTTTCTCCAGAAGAAATAAGCTCTTCTGTCCATAAACTCTTCCGTTGTATTGTGTGTCATACTGACTTTATGAATGGTAAGCATCCTATTTATAAGTTTAAAAACAAAAAGGAGGGAATGGCGTACTTTTCTAAAAAAGTCTGTCAGCGTTGTCATACAGATGCTCAATTGAGAAAAAATCCTGCACATTATGCCCTTACTAAAAAGGCTTCCTGTATAGAATGTCACGGTTATCACACAGTACAGGCAATTTCTAATCAGGTGAAAAACATTTCAGAGAATACTTATTGTTTGCGTTGTCATAGTAAAGATATTAAAATGAGGTTTGCCGATGGTGAAGAAATTTCATTGAAAGTAGATAGGAAAGTTTTAATTCATTCTGTTCATAAAAATTTCAGGTGTAGCGAGTGTCATACAGGGTATAGCAAGAATTCTCATCCTATCCATCATTACAAGTCCTTAGCTGATTTTAGAAAGGCAGGAGATAAGATATGTGCTAAGTGTCACGCTATTCAGTATAAACAATTTCTTAAGAGTGTACACTATGCAAAAAGAACTGCAGGAGATGCCTCAGCTCCAGGTTGTATCGGCTGCCATGGATATCATGATGTAAAATATGTGTCAGGTAACAAGGCTTTAAGTGTGCAGATTTGTTCTAAATGTCATAAAAACGAAGCCTCTGTATTGGAAGAAAGTGTACATGCTAAAACTCTTAGTTGTATTTCCTGTCATGGTATTCATGCGGTGAAGGCAATTGCTGAGGCTGATGTTGATAAGAGCTGCGTGAGATGCCATAAAAACATGGAAGCTATTCATGCCCAGTGGCTTCATAATCCTCCTTTTCAGGAAGCCACATTTGTGAAATTACATTTTAAAAAGGCTTCCTGTGTTGCCTGCCATACCGGTGTAGATAAGCATGTTATGTTAAGTATAGTAAATAGGGAAGATGGTAAGGCTTATGGGTTAACGAAAGAACTTGTGCAAAAATTTGATGCCAACAATAATGGCAAACTTGAGGAAAAAGAACTTTGGAATCTTATGAGCACTCTGAAGGAGAAGCAGGATGTTACATTAGATGGAAAAATAACTGTAGTAGACAGAAATGCAGCTCATAAAGTTATAAGTAAAGATTTAGCTCTTAGAGATTGTGCTGCCTGTCATAGCCCTGCTGCTTCATTTAAGGTGACTCTTAAGGGGCAGCCTGTAGAAAGGGCTGTTTTAAATTCTTTTAACATTATTCCCAATATGAGGGATTTTTATGCCATTGGATTGACAAAGGTGAAGGTGCTTGATATTGTATTTATTCTGGCTGTGCTTGCAGGGCTTGGATTCGTATGCGGCCATATAGGGCTCAGGATTATTACTACACCAATTAGAAGAAAAAGAAGGGAGGGTAAGTAATGAAGAAAGTATATTTACATCCACTGCCTGTAAGAATTTGGCATTGGATAAACGCACTTTCTTTTATAGTGCTTATTTTAACGGGTTTACAAATCAGAATTCCTCATGTGTGGCACTTTATGAGTGTGGAGACAGCGGTTAAAGTTCATAGTGTTCTGGGATTTATTCTGATAGCTAACTACTTTTTGTGGTTTATCTATTATATATTTACAGGAAAGGTTTTTAAAATCTACATACCTCCCTTCTGGAGGCCTATTCAGTGGATTACCAGTATGTTTCGTCAGGCAAGGTATTATGCTTATGGAATAATGGTGGGAGAGGACAATCCGCATCATCCAACCCCGGATCGTAAATTTAACCCACTTCAGCAGCTATTTTACTTTTTTATAATGTTGGTATGTATTCCTTTGCAGTTAATTACCGGGCTTATTCTCTGGGATCCTGCAAAATTTGCTTCCTGGGCCAAAATATTTGGAGGCCTGCAGATAGTTGATTTTATTCATGTGGCTCTCTGGATATTCTTTACCTTTTTTATCTTTGTCCATGTGTACTTGAGTACACTGGGGCATACTCCTCTTGCCCATATTGTTGCTATGATTACAGGATACGAAGAGGAACCTGACGAACATTAAGAAGTGTTTTTAAAAGTCCTCCTCCTTGAGGAGGACTTTTTCTTCTTCCTCAAAAAGAAATTCTTCTTCCTGATTTTTAAACGATTCTTCTTGCATTTTTTGAAACTTTTCGTTATAAGGAACTCTTATAATTTCTCTCAATTGTTCCAGTTCAAAGGGAAGATCCCTATCATTTTGGCAGACTTCACAATTTTTTATGTGTCGCATTACCAGTTCCATCATTTTTATAGGTGAAAGGGTATAATTCCTTACCTGTTGATACCAGTCTCTAAGAAGGCGTTTTAAACGAGGACATTGCATTTTTGCCTCCCTTTTAAAAATTTTATACCATATTTTAACCAAAAAAAATATTTTTAAAATAGATTCATTGGTTTAAAAAACAGAGTTTTATGTTAATTTTATGTAGGAAAATCTTTGGGAAAGAGGAGGAAGGGCAGTGAAAAGAAGGATTTTGAGCGGAATGAGACCTACAGGGCCCTTACACCTTGGGCATCTTCACGGTGTGCTCAAAAACTGGAGCAGACTTCAGGATGAATATGAATGCTTTTATTTTATTGCAGACTGGCATGCCCTTACCACCGAGTATGAAGATCCCTCAAAAATCTCTGAATTTTCAAAAGAGCTTTTTTTAGAGTGGCTCTCTGTGGGGCTTTCTCCTGAAAAGTGCATCATGTTTCTTCAATCTGAGGTGAAAGAGCATGCAGAGCTTTACCTTCTCTTTGGAATGTTTGTGCCTGTACCCTGGCTTGAAAGGAATCCTACCTATAAGGATATGCTTCAAAACCTGAAGCATAAAGACCTTGCCACCTATGGGTTTCTTGGATATCCTGTGCTTCAGGCTGCTGACATTCTTATTTACAGAGCAGAGAAAGTGCCTGTGGGGCTTGACCAGGTGCCTCATCTTGAACTTACAAGAGAGATTGCAAGGAGATTTAACTATCTTTACCGGACAGACCTTTTTCCTGAACCAGAACCACTCCTTTCTGAAGTGCCCAAAATCCCGGGGACAGATGGAAGAAAGATGAGTAAAAGTTATGGTAATGCTATTTTTTTAAATGATTCTCCTGAAGAAGTAAGGAAAAAGGTGCTTTCCTATGTGACAGATACTCAGAGGCCAAGGAAAAGTGATCCTGGAGACCCTGAAAATAGATGTGTGGCTTTTAATTTGATAAAACTTTATTTTTCTTCGGAAGAACTTCAGGAGATTGTGGAAGACTGCAAAGGTGCAAAGCTTGGCTGTTTTGAGTGTAAGAGGAGGCTTGCTGAAAGAGTGATTGCCCAGCTTGAACCTATCTGGGAAAAAAGAGAAAAATTGGAAAAGGAGCCCTGGCAGGATTATTTAAGAGAAGGGATTTCAAAGGCAAGAGAAGTTGCAAGAGAGACCATGTCTGCCGCTGAAAAGGCTATTTTTGGTAAAAAAATTGTTTAGTCCTCTATAAGTTTCAAGAACTCCTCTTCTGTAATAGTTTTTATGCCGAGTGCCCGAGCCTTTTTTAGCTTTGAACCGGGTTTTTCTCCTACCACCACATAATCCACATTTCTGGAGACAGAGTCTGTAGCTCTTCCTCCAAGTTCTATTACTTTTCTTTTGGCTTCTTCTCTTGTCATGGTTTTTAGAGCTCCGGTAAACACAAAAGTAAGGCCTTTAAGCTTTGCCTCCTTGGGTTTCTCTTTTTCTTCATTTTCAAAGGTGATGCCTGCTTTTAATAATCTTTCAATTACTTTTTGATTTTCTTCATTTTTAAAGAAATCAACTATTGATTTTGCTACTTCATACCCTATGCCTGGAATACTCATAAGATCTTGAATAGAAGCCTGGGAGAGCTTTTCCAGGGAACGAAATCTTTCTGCAAGGAGCTGAGCCATGGCCTCTCCAACATGCCTTATACCCAGGGCATAGAGAAATCTTCCCAAGGTGGTTCTTTTACTTTTCTGAATGGCATCGTAAAGATTTTTTGCCTTTTTATAGGCAAACCCTGGTAGTTTTAAAAAATCAGGCACTTTTAAATAATAGAGATCAGCTACATTCTGCACCATTCCTTTGTCCACCAGATCTCTTGCCACTTTTTCACCAAGACCTTCTATGTTCATGGCATTTCTGCTGGCAAAGTGAAGGATTTTTCTTACAAGCTGAGCAAAACAGTTTTTGTTTGGGCATCTCCATACCGCTTCGCCAGGTTTTTTAATAAGCTTGCTTCCACAGATAGGGCAATGAGTGGGAAACTTAAACTCTTTTTCTTTACCTGTACGCTTTTCCTTGATAGGCATCACTATTTCCGGGATAACATCTCCTGCCCTTTGAACTAATACCCAGTCTCCTATTCTGATGTCAAGATTTTTGATAAAATCTTCATTGTGAAGCGTTGCCCTTTCTACAGTTACTCCACCTATTTGCACGGGCTTAAGGATGGCTACAGGGGTAACTGCACCTGTTCTACCAACTTGAACTACTATATCAAGAATTTGCGTGGTTGCCTGAGTAGGTTTAAATTTATAAGCAATAGCATATCTTGGAGACCTTGCTTTGGTACCAAGTTTGGCCCAGTAATCTAAACGGTTTACTTTTATAACTATTCCATCAATCTCATAATCCAGGCTTTCTCTCTTTTCTTCCAGTTCATGATGATAATGAATAGCTTCTTTTATGTTTTTAACGAGTTTTGCAAGGGGGTTTATTTTTAAACCCCATTTAGGAAAAGTTTGTAGTATTTCCCACTGCGTTTTGAACTCATATCCCTCAACCTTTCCTACTCCATAAAAAAACACATCAAGTTTTCTTTTGGCAGTAATAGAAGGGTCAAGCTGTCTTAAAGAGCCTGCAGCTGCGTTTCTCGGATTGGCAAAAGGCATCTCTCCTTTTTGGATCCTTTCCTCATTCAGCCTTTTAAACTCCTCCTTTGTCATATATACCTCGCCCCTTACATCTATCCTTCTGGGAATTTCAGGGGCATCTTCAGTAAATCTTCTGAGTCTAAGAGGAATAGTTTTTATTGTCTTTATATTTGCTGTTACATCCTCTCCTACATATCCATCTCCTCTTGTGGAACCAAGAACAAGAAGCCCGTTTTCATAAATAATTTCCACAGCCAGTCCGTCAATCTTGGGCTCCACTGTGTATTCTATTTCAGCATCTTCTGGTAAGCCCAGAAATTTTTTGACTCTTTTATCAAATTCAAATACTTCATCTTCATTCATGGCATCGTCCAGAGAAAGCATGGGTTCGGCATGGGAAACTTCCTTAAATCCTTCCTGAGGTTTAAATCCTACCCTTTGAGTAGGAGAATCCGGAGTTATTAGCTCTGGATATTTAGCTTCAAGCTCCTTTAGTTCTCGCATTAAGGCATCATATTCTGCATCGGAGATAACCGGGGCATTGAGAATGTAGTAGCGATAGTTGTGATAATCAATTTCTTCTCTTAGCTTTTTGACACGCTCTATAATTTCCTTAGGAATTTCTCTACCCATTTTTGCACCTCATTTTTCATTTTTCCATAGTTTTTAAATTATATTTTGAAATTGCTTTTTAAACAAGGTGTAAAGAGGATAAAATTTCTTGTCAGTTTGGAAACTCTATTTTATAATTTACTAATAAGAAAAACGCTTTTTCAGGAAAAATACGAGAAAGGTAGTATCAGGAATATTGTTACTAACATTTTTGTTTGGATTTTTTTGTTTTATGTTTGGCAAAAGAAATACAGGGTTTTACTCCAGAGGATAGAGAGACTTATTCGTCTTGAGACAACTTTGCAGGTACTTATGGCTTGACTCGCTATTAAAATTATTAGAAAGAGCAAAGAAAGCTTACAAAGAATGATGAGAAAGTTGCAAAAATATTAAAAAATTTTGATTTGTTGTAACGATAAAAGGTATTTTTAAAATGTGGACAGCCTTAGAAAACATTCGTTTTTACAATCTATTAGAAGGGACAATTCGTCTACAGAACAGGCTTGTTTTACACAGTATAAGAGAAGTTCTATAAATGCTTTCTTATCCTCTGGAAGAAGATTTTGTGGAGGGGAGATTTTTAGAAAGAGTAAATAGATTTGTTATAAAAGCGAAGATAGCAGGAAAAGAGGCCTTTGCTTATCTTCCCAATCCTGGAAGGCTTTGGGAGCTTCTGATTAAAGGGAGAAAACTCCTTCTTCTTTCCAGGTCCTCTTCTCATTCATCCTTGAAATACCTTACTTTTGCCGTAAAAAAAGAAGATCTCTGGGTCCTTCTTCACACCCATTATACAAATCGGGTAGTTTCTGCCCTTATAAAAGAGGGAAATATTCCGGAATTAAAGGGCTATAGAGTTTTAAAAAGAGAGCCTAAATTTAATTCTTCTCGTTTTGATCTTCTTCTTGAAAGCCCTTCTGGAGAAAGGCTTTTCCTTGAGGTTAAAACCTGCACGCTTTTTGGAAAAAGAGGGGCCATGTTTCCAGATGCCCCAAGTAAAAGAGCTACCCGCCATCTTCTTCACCTTGAAAAATTGCCTGAGGGAATAAAAGGTGCCATTTTCTTTGCAGTTATGTCTCCAGATGTGGACTACTTTCTTCCTGCCTATCATATTGATCCTGAATTTGCTGAAGTATTTTTGAAGGCGTACAAAAACATCAGGGTATTTGCTTATGGATTTAAGTGGAGTAGAGATTTCAGGAGGGTGGAAGCTCTGAAATCCCTTAAACTACCTATAGAGCTACTTAAAAAAGAATTCAAAAACTCTGGAAGTTACCTTTTAGTTCTTTATCTGGAAAAAGAAGAATGGATAGAGAAGTTTGGCAGGAGCTTTGCTCCGGGTTATTATGTATATGTTGGTTCTGCAATGAAAAACCTTAAGCAGAGAATAGCAAGACACATGAGAAAGAGGAAAAAACTGAAGTGGCACATAGATTATTTTCTTGCTAAGGCTAAACTTGAAAAGGCTGTTCCTATTTTAAGCTCAAAGAGGCTTGAGTGCACCCTTGCCAGGGATGTTTCCAGCATTTCTGAAGGCTACATCCCTAAATTTGGCTCAAGTGATTGTTCCTGTGCTTCCCACCTTTTTTATTTTTCCCGGAATCCTCTTTTGAACGAAAATTTTCAGGAGCTTCTTGTCTATTATAGAATAGATAGGCTTTTTGAATAAGGGGGATAATATGTTTTTACCTGGTTTGTCTTTAAAAAGATTTGGGAGATACAAAAAGGGCTTTATTCTTTTTCCCTGGCCAGAGTTGAAGAATTTCGCTAAAAAATTTTCTCTAAAAAAACTATGCACCTGGCTGGGGTTTAGTTTTTATATAAATTCTACTAAAGATTTTATTGTAGCTGGCCCGGTTCTTGGAGCTCCTTCCCTTGTATTTTTGATGAAAGCTCTTCAGTCTTTAGGGATAAAAGAAGTGTTGGCTCTGGGATGGGCTGGCACTACTGCTATAACATATTCTTTACCCGAGATTTTCCTGCCTGATAGAGCTATCTGTTTTGAAGGGATAGGTAAGTCTATATCTCCTGAAAATATTTCTATGCCTGATAAGGACATGTTAAATAGACTAAAAAATTTACTTAAATTAAACAATATTTTTTATAAAGAAGGACTAATTTTATCTGCTGACTTTCCTTATTTTTTTGAAGATCTTGCACAAAAAGGTTTTTTAAAAATAGAGTATCCTGAAGTAAAGGCAATGGATATGGAAACTTCTGCCCTGTTTTCTTTAGGAGCGGCCTGGGGAGTAAAGACATGTGCAATCCATTTTCTTGTTGATAGAGTAGGGGAGACCTTTTCTTCTTTACCGCAGAAAAAACTTAAAGCCTTAAGAGAGTGGCTTTTCCCTGTAATTGAAGAATTTTTACTAACATAATGGGATTATGGGAAGAGCAAAAAATCCATTTGAAATCTTTGGTCTTACTCCTTCCCTTGTAAAAGAGCTTGATGATGATACCCTTTTTAAATTGATAAAAAACATTTACAAAACCTTGCAACTTAAGTTTCATCCGGATAGGGGAGGGGATCCTCAAAAGGCTCTTGAGCTAAACCTTGCTTTTGAGCTTTTAAATCCTAAAAAAAATTTTGAAATCTATCAAAAGTACAAACAGGCTTACATTAAAAGGCTTTCCAGAAAAACTTTAAAAAATAAAATTGAAGAACTTGAAAATAAATTCAGAAAACTTGAATTTGTCCACGAGCTTTTAAAAGAAAAATTCTGGCAGTATCTGGAAAATCCTCTTATTCTTAAGGAAAAAACTTCTATTGAACTTCTTGACATTGTTTTACATTTTAATTTTTCGGGAAAATTGGGATTTAAAAAAAGGCCATTTATTAAGAAAATTTGGTTTGAAAAGGGATGTCTTTTTAAAAAAGAATCTGAAAAACAGAGGGCCAGAGAGATAAAAAATTTTAAAGTTCTGGGTACTATAAAACGGGAATATATAGAACCATGGTTAATTCTGGAAAGAGATTTGAGAGAAGAAGGCTTTGCCTTAAAGCCTTTTGTGAAAAAAGAAATTTTTTTAAAAGAATGTCTTATCTTTTTAAAACAGAAACTGGAGTTAAATTCCTACCTATTTATTTATTATCCAGATGAGCGAGATAAAATTTATCTTGAAGGGCTTATTTTAAAAATTATGCTATAACTTTTCTTCCTATTCCAGAATATTTAAAGCCAAGATTTTTGAGCACAGAAGGTTCATAGATATTTCTCATGTCAACGAGCACAGGAGTTTTCATCAATTTTTTGATTTGAGAAAGGTCAAGAAATCTGAATTCGTTCCACTCTGTTAAAATAAGCAAAGCATCAGTATCTCTTACGCACTCAAGAGGAGAGGAAGCATAAATCACTTTATCTTTTACAATTTTTTTGAATTCTTCTATAGCAGCAGGGTCATATGCCTTTACCTTTGCTCCTGCTTTAAGGAGCTCTGGAATTATAGTAAGGGCTGGGCTTTCTCTTACATCGCTGGTATTGGGTTTAAAGGAGAGCCCAAGTACTGCAATTGTTTTGCCTTTGAGATCTCCACAAAGCTCCCTCAGTTTTTCAATTGCTCTGAGTTTTTGCTTTTCGTTTACCTCTATCACTGCTTCAAGTAGTTTAAAAGGGCTGTTAGATGTTTTCCCTTGATGAATAAGAGCTCTTACATCTTTTGGGAAACAGGAGCCTCCAAAACCAGGACCTGGATTTAGAAACTTGGGCCCAATTCTTGGATCAAGCCCCATTCCTTTGGAAACAACAGTTACATCTGCTCCTACTTTTTCACAAAAATTAGCAATCTCGTTTATAAAAGTAATTTTTGTAGCAAGAAAGGCATTTGAAGCGTATTTAATAAGTTCTGCAGTTTCAAGATTGGTGATGATAAAAGGGGTCTCTGCAAGATAAAGAGGCCGATAAATGTCTTTAATAATAGCTATAGCATAGGAGCTTTCTCCTCCTATAATTACTCTATCGGGATGCATAAAATCTTCAACTGCGGCTCCTTCCCGTAAAAATTCAGGATTTGAAATTACATCCACAGGAGCATTGCTTTTTTTGTTTGCATCAATGAGAGACTTTATCCACCTATTTGTACCAACAGGGACTGTGCTTTTAGTAACAATTACTTTATAATCGTCTATAATTTCAGCCAGGGAAAGAGCTACAGACTTTATCTGAGAAAGGTCTGCAGAGCCATCTGGCTTGGAAGGAGTTCCTACACAGATAAAAATTACAAGAGAATTTTTTACAGCCTCATCAAGCCTGGTAGTAAAAAAGAGGCGTTCCGCCTTAAGATTTTTTTTTACAAGTTCTTCCAGTCCGGGTTCATAAAAGGGTACTTCTCCTTTTTTGAGTTTTTTAATTTTTTCTTCATTTATATCAACACATGTTACTTTCATTCCAAAATCAGCAAGACAAGCTCCTGAAACAAGCCCCACATACCCGGTTCCAATTACTGCTATATGCATTTACTCTCCCTGTAAAACAGGCTTTAGCTTGATTTTACAGATTTACACTTTTTTGAATATTTATAATAATGTTTCCTGTGACGGTATCTCTTGTGACGGTATCTGCGAGCACTATAATGCTTTTTCCGATAATGTCTTTTATAATATTTATAATAATGTCTCCTATGACGATATTTATATTTATAATAAGGATTTACGATTTTTTGACTTGCTAAGATATTTGTATTTACAGTGGTGGTAATAAGCACAGGAGCTAACCTTCTTTCAAGTACAAACTTAGAAAATTTAATAAGTTTTAAAGTATCTACCCATAAATCCTGTCTTGAAGGAGCCCCCATTACAGCACTGATTATAAGCCGCCCATCAACTTTTACCGCATTTACAAGACAATGCCTTGAAGCCCTGGTATATCCAGTCTTTCCACCTAAAATTTCGTCTCTTAATGCTTTAATTTTGAGAAGTTTATTGGTGTTTCTTATTATTAAAGTTCTCCCAGAAGCAGAAGTTATTATTTTTACAGGGGTATGGATGATTTTTCGGATTAAAGGATACTTCATTGCTTCGTGAAGGATAACAGCAAGCTCATAGGAAGTGGTATATTGATCAGGGGCAGGAAGGCCCGAAGCAGTAACAAAATGAGATTCTTTTAATCCTAAACTTTCTGCTTTTTTATTCATTAAAATTGCAAATCTATCTTCTGAGCCTGCTACTGCTTCAGCAAGGGCTACGGCAGCCTGATTGGAAGATTTCATCAGCATGAGATAAAGAAGATCTTTTACAGTATAAACTTCACCTTTATAAAGACAAGGCCCTACACTGAGAGTTTGAGCTGCATGTTTTGAAATTTTAACTTTGGTATCAAGAGAAAGATTGTCCAGCACCACCATTGCTGTGATAAGCTTTACAGTACTTGCAGGAGGTATTTTTAGGTGAGGATTTTTGGCGTAAAGAATTTTTCCTGTATTTCCGTCAAGCACTATAGCAGATACAGCACTGATGTTTTCCAGATTATCTTCGTTAAATGTAGTTACCCCCCATACTAAAGAAAAATTCTGAAAGACCAAAATTATGGAAAGTAATAAAGAAAACAGGAACATCTTTACCTCCGATTTGGGCCAAAATTTTTTGTAAAAATAACATAAAATCTGAATAAGTCAATTATTTAAATCAAAAACAGTCTTGCCTTATTTAAAAAGTTTCTTTAAAATAAAAACAATAAAAATCTTTAAGTGAAAAAATTTGAGAAAAGGAAATGTAAGTCTTAAAGGGAATGAAAAATAAAGAAATTGCTGAAATTTTCCAGAAGACAGCGGCACTTCTTGAAATAAAAGGAGAGAATCCATACAGAATAAGGGCTTATCAAAGGGCTGCACAGACTATAGAAGCACTTACAACAGATGTAGAAGAGCTTGCAAAGGCGGGCAGGCTTGAAAAACTTCCTGGCATTGGAAAAGACCTTGCTCAAAAGATTTTAGAGATTCTTAGCACAGGTACATTGTCTTTATATGAAGAATTAAAAAAAGAGGTTCCTCAGAGTCTATTATTGCTTCTTGAAGTGCCAGGCCTTGGCCCTAAAAAAGTAAAAGTCCTTTATGAAAAACTTGGAGTGGATTCCATTGAAAAGCTTGAAGAAGTTTGTAAGACTCATAAAGTTTCAAGGCTGCCTGGCTTTGGTGTAAAGACAGAACAAAATATTTTGAAAGGAATAAAGCTGCTTAAAGAAAAAAGAGGGAGGAGGCCTCTTGGAGAAGTTCTACCGTTAGCAGAAGAGATCGTCAGTATCTTAAAAAGACGGAGCCCTGTAGAAAAAATTTCTATTGCAGGCAGTATTCGGAGGAGGAAGGAAACAGTAAAAGACATAGATGTGTTAATTACTTCTAAGAATCCCCTTGAGGTGATGAAAAAAGTAGCAGAACTGGAATTGGTGGAAGAGGTAATTGCCTTTGGTGAAACCAAGACAAGCGTAAGATTAAGGCAGGGAATTCAAATGGATGTAAGAGTGGTGAAGCCTGAGAGCTGGGGGGCAGCTTTAGCTTATTTTACCGGTTCCAAGGCACATAACATCAGAGTAAGAGAACTTGCCCTGGAGAAAGGCCTGAAAATTAATGAATATGGCGTGTTTAAAGGCGAAAAGCGTATTGCAGGGAGAGCAGAAGAAGAGGTGTATGCTGCAGTAGGCCTTCCATTTATTCCCCCTGAGCTCAGAGAAGACAGGGGAGAAATTGAAGCTGCCCTTTCAGGGTCGCTTCCTGATCTGGTAGATTACTCTGACATCCTGGGAGATGGACATGTGCATTCCAAATACAGCGATGGAACGGCAAGCCTTGAAGAAATATTAAAAAAGGCAGAAAGTTTGGGGCTTTCCTGGGTTGCTGTATGCGATCACTCACAGAGTCTTAAAGTTGCAGGTGGTCTGAGTGTGGAAGAGCTTTTTGAAAAAAAAAGAGCTATAGAAAGGATAAATAAAAGGGCTTCAAAAACTAAGCTGATATTTGGAGCTGAGGTGGACATACTTTCTGATGGCTCTCTTGATTATCCTGACGAAGTTTTGAAAGAGATAGAATTTGTTATAGCAGCTATACACACAGGGTTTCAGCAAAGTGAGGAACAAATTACTTCCCGCATTCTCTCAGCCCTGAGAAACCCCTTTGTGCATGCTATTGCCCATCCTACTGGAAGGGTGCTTGGGGAAAGAGAGGCTTATGCAGTTAATCTTTCGGTAATGTTTGAAGCAGCCCAGAAATACGGAAAGGCGTTAGAGATAAATGCTTATTATAAGAGGCTTGATCTCAATGACATTCATACAAGGGCTGCTAAAGAAAAAGGGATTCCTCTTATAATAGGTACAGATACTCATTTTATTGATCAACTGGAGTATCTTCATTATGGAGTTGCTGTTGCAAGAAGAGGGTGGTGTGAAAAAAAAGACATCCTGAATACATTGAATTACGAAGAGTTTAAAAAATGGCTTGAAAGGGTAAGAAAGGGAGGTGAATAGCTATTTATGGACTGAAAAGAGATTTAAAAGATTTTATAGAAAAGTCTTTCCCTATGCTTTCTTCAGAGGTCACATTAAAGGAAGCCATTTCTCAGATGAAAGAAATGAATTCCAATTTTGCTATCTTCGTGAATAAAGAAAACAAACCAATAGGGATAATAACAGAGCGGGATATTCTGAAAATTTATTCAACTCGTCCTGAACTTTCTATGCCGGCTTTTGATTATGCAAAAAAAGAAATTATCAAAATCAGAGAGTGTATGCCACTTTTTTATGCTCTGAATCTTATGATAGAAAATTTTATCCGCAGATTGATAGTAATAGATAAAGAGGGGAAGCTCATCGGTGTGATAGATCAAAAAAATATTTTTAAAAAACTTGAGGAAGACTTTTTTAAGGCAGAAGCAAGGATAAAAAACTTAATAGAAGAAAAAAAAGAGTTTTATTACTTAGCAGAAGAAGCAACTTTAGAAGAGGCAGTCAAGGTAATGGCAGAACATAATATAGGGGTTTTACCTATTTTAGATAAAGATAAAAAGCCCCTTGGGATTATATCTGAAAGAGATTTTATTAATATTACCCCTGAAAAGTTTTCAAAGCCTGTATTAATGTTTGCAAGTAAACCTGTTATTACCATAAAATACAATGAGCCCGTTTCTGCTGCAATAAAGTTATTTAAACATTATGATATAAGACATCTTGTAGTGGTGGATGAGGAAGGACGCGCACTTAATGTAATTTCGCAGAGAGATTATTTTTATATGTTCCCTGAAAATTACTTCAAAACTTTGGAAACTAAGTGTAAACATATAAAAAACTTTTTGGTCCATCTTCCCGAAATAGTTATAGAAGTGGTGGAAGAGGAGAAAAAGTTTTTGATTTCTTGGGCCAATAAAAAAGCGCTTGAGGTGCTGGGGACGCAGATTATAGGGAAAGAAATTACCGAACTTATAGATCTGGAAGACTGGATTAATATTTTGGGCATTTTAAACCGTTTTGAGTTTGTTTATAAGCAAAAGGCCAGATCTTCTTTTTTTAAAAAGATATTTGAAGTTACCGGATGTTATGTGGAGAATGTTCCAGAAAAGCTTGTGAAAATAAAACTTTTTTTGAGAGATATCACAAAAGATCATCATGAAAGACAGGAGTTTTTTAAAGAGCTTAGTTTTATAAAAAGTTTACTCAATAATTCACTTGATTTCATTTTTGTAATTGATCCTTCAAACGGAAAGTTTGTATTCGTTAATACAGCTTTTTTAAGAACTCTGGGGTATTCTGAAGAAGAGTTACAAAAAAAGACGATTTTTGATATTGTTCAGTTATCCAGAGAAGAATTGCGTAAAAATATAGAAATTCTTATAAGAAAAAGAGAAGCAATTGAAGGAATAAGATATTACAAAGACAAGTGGGAACAACTTATTCCTGTAGAAATTAAAGCTAACGCTATAGAATTTAATAATAAAAATTATATAATAGTAAATGGGAGAGAAATCAGTAAATATTTCAATTTAACTCAAAAAGTTAAACATTTTCAGCTATTTTTTGATTACATAAACTATCTTACCATGGCTTCTACAGAAGAAGAAATTTTTAATATTTTTGAGAAATTTATTTTGAAGATGGTAGATGGGTTTCACTACTACGAATTTGACAAAGATAACTTTAAACTTATAAAAGAAGTTAAGGCTGGGAAGACTGATTTGTGGGAAAGGTGTTTGAACACTGATATCGGCCCGTGTAAGGTTTTTAAAACAGGTGCTATTTTTGAGAAGAAAGAAAATTCTGTGTGCCTGCAGGCAAAGGTTAAGCCCGGGGTAAATTATATATGTTTTCCGGTTTTTACTAATGGAAATATAACGAGTATTATATTTTTTGCCTCTCTGGAACCTTTAGAAGAACTAACAAAAAAATTTTTGCAGAGGTATGTGCAGATTTTTAATGCCTATTTGAATAATATAAGGCTTTATCACTTAACCCGAGAGTTATCCATTAAAGATCCTCTGACCGGAATTTATAACCGAAGATTCATTTATGAGGCATTTGAAAAAGAGATAGCAAAATATAAAAGGCTAAAAAAGTGTTTTTCTATTGTGATTATAGATCTTGATAATTTTAAAAAAGTTAATGACACTTATGGCCATCTTGCAGGGGATAAGGTATTAAGTGAGATTGCACTTTTACTGAAAAGTGAGTTAAGAGCTATGGATTTTATAGGAAGACTGGGAGGGGAAGAGTTTTTGGTTATTTTTAGTGAAACACCTAAAAAAGAAGCGTTTTTAATTGCAAATAGACTGAGAGAAAAAATTTCTTCGCATCCTATTTATTTAAGCTCTGGAGAAAAGATTTTCGTTACTGCGAGTTTTGGAATAGCTGAATGTCCTTCTGATGGAGAGGACATAGATACTCTCCTTGCTATAGCTGATAAACGGCTTTATAAGGCAAAAGCCTTAGGGAAAAATCTTGTGGTAGCGTTATAATTAGAAAACTGTGGGCAATTATATTTCTCTTAAATCAGTTTTTACCCATAATTTGAAAGGGTTTGAAATAAAAATACCTGTAAACAAATTTATTGTAATTACCGGCCCTTCTGGTTCTGGAAAAAGTTCTCTTGCTTTTTTTACCCTGGCAGCCTTAGGGAAACAGAGACTTTTAAAACTTCTTGATTATACCCGTTCTTTTTACTTCAAAAGAATAGAGGCGGAAGTTTCCGGGCCTCTTCCTGCTATAATTGCACTTTCTCAAGGAGTAAAAGACTGGTATCCTTACAAAACAGTGGGCGAATTTCTGGGAGTAAGAGAATTTTTAGAAGCTGCCTTTTTTCTGGAAGGAGATATATCCTGCCCTAAGTGTGGTATGTTAAACTCTTTTTCTTCTCCATCTCAAATAATTTCATGGTATAACAGCCTTCCCGAAGGTGCAAAGTTCTATTTTTTGATTCCTATCCAAACAAAAAGCAGAAAGAGTTTTGAATTTTTTTTGTCTCAGGGATATACGCGTATTCTATGGGGAGATCACGAGATAGATATTTCTGAAGAGTTCCCTGACCTCTCTGTTTTGGCTAAGGAAAACTCTTTATACCTGGTACTTGATAGAATGGTTAAAAGAGAAGGAAAACTTTCAAGGTTACTTGAAAATATAAGGCTTTCTAAAACTCTTTCTCAGGGTAAGGTGTTTTTTAAACTTCTTTCAGGAGAAATGGTAAAATTCAATTTGAGTAAAATATGTGAAAATTGCGGAGAGATACTGCCTAACTACTGGACAATCTGTAAGAAATGTGGTGGAAAAGGCTATTTGAAAAAAGAACCTTGTAATGCATGTAAAGGATTAAAGTTTTCTCCCTGGGTGCTTGAAAGTAAACTCTGTGGCACTTATATAAGAAAGTTTTTTGAAATGAACATTTCTTCTTTTTATAAAGCCTGGAGGGATTTTAAGAATAAAAAGATATTTGAAGATTTTGAGGAAAGGTTAAGGCTTGCAAAGGACTTGCTCGGAGGCGAGGTGCTTTTGTCTACTCCAGTTTTTCAGTTAACTCCCGGTCAGAGGAAATCTCTGGAACTTGCCTTACTTTTTTCCACTCAAGTAGAAGGATGTGTTTATATTTTTGATGAACCTACTCTGGGTATGGATCCAGCTCAGAGAAATAAGTTGATTTATTATTTAAAAAAACTCGTTCAAAAAGGGAATGGGGTTATTGTTGTAGAACACGATCCTTATTTTCTCTCACAGGCAGATTTTATAGTGGAATTGGGACATGGTGGAGGAGAAAAAGGAGGTTATTTAGTAGCTGCTACTTCATGGAAAGATTTTTGTTGCTCTTCAACTATCACTGCTTCGTATATGAAGGGGGAAAAAGTCTTTGAAAAAATTCCTTCTAAAAGAGGGGAAGAGATTGTATTAAAGTCAGGTTATTCTCTCCTCAAGAGAGGCATTAACCTTGTCTGGGGAGATTTAAGTTCAAGAAAAGAGGAACTCTGGAAAATATTGCAGAAAGAGGTTGAAAAGGCAGGATTCTCTATTATTGAAGTTGAATCTCATATAAAACTAAGGGAAAAAGATACTGTGGCTACTTTTTCAGGTCTGTGGAATGATTTAAGAGATTTTATTTTACATCTTCCTGAAGTCAAAGCCAAAGGCTTTGGAGCAAGGCATTTCAGTTTTTTTACGAAGGAAGGAGCGTGTCCTCTCTGTCAGGGGAAAGGATACAGACAGATAAAGTCAGGAAGCTTTGAAGAGAAAATAATTTGTGAAGAATGTTTGGGGAAAAAATTAAATCCTGAAGTGCTTTCGTTAAAAGTAAAAGGCTTCCCACTTTTTGAATTGCTTGATTTTACCATTGCAGAAATAGCTTCTATTTTTGAAAGGCTTTCCAGAATAAAGGAAAAAGCAGTGTTAATGGAGGGTCTTGGAATAGACTATTTAAAACTTTCTCAAAATATTTTTGAATTATCGGGAGGGGAAAGAAACAGAATAATTCTATGTCGTAAACTTTTTCAGAAAACATTAAAAAAAGACGCATTTATTTTCCTTTCTTATCCTTTACAGGGTTTACACTTTGTGGACATCCAGAAGTTTATAAACTGGTGTCATTTTCTTATTGAAAAAGGTGCAAGCTTTGTTATTCTGGAAAACAATCCTTTTGCCTATTTTCTGGCGGATAAAATAATAGAGCCTGAGAAGGGAAGAGCACTATTTTCTGAAGAAATGAAGAAATTTTATCAAAAATTTTTTAAAGTATCCTCCAGTAATAAAGATTTTACAAGCTTTCAACTTACATCCGCAGCACCAGGTATGGCATAGAGAAATCTACTTTTTTCTTGCCAATTTTATAGTTCTGCTTTATATTTATAAAGCTGTGTAAGAAAGGAAATAATGTTAAAAGGGTTACTAAATAGGGAGTGAAGATGCAGAAAAATCAATCTTTTGAAGTAGAAGCGAGGTGGGGTGGAATTATTTTTGCTATTTTTCTCTTTATAACTGCCTATTTTTTTGGAGAATTTAAGTTTTTCAAAATTCGTATAGGAAAGAGTTTTGATGACTTCCTCTTTTTTCTTCTGGGGGCTTTTGTGTCAGCCTGTATGGTAAAGGAATTTTCTATAAAAATTTCTCCAGCAAGAGAATTGATTAAAGGAATTCTGGGAGGAGTTCTTTTTGCGCTGGGGGTTTTGTTTTTAAGTGGGGGGACCTTGTACACTCTTTACTTTCATCTTTCTCATTTTACTTTAGCAGCCCTTTTGGGAGCCCTGGGAATTGTCCTTGGACTTTTTTTGGGGGCGAAATATCAGGCATGGGAAGTGGAGAAAAAGGCCTCTCCAGGTGGCATAGAAATCCGCTTACCCAGGCTAAACCCGCTCCTCGCCCTGATTGGAGCTGCTTCCTTGCTTATTCTGGCCTATAAAGATTCTTTTTATTTACTTTTATTTGCTTTATTGGGAATAGTAGCTGAGCGTTCAAGGCTCTGTCTTTCCATTTCTTCAAGAGAGTTTTTTTTCTCTGGAAGAGCTTCCGTTTCTCAGGGCATAATTTTAAGTATTGCACTTTTTGCTCTGGCTGTATTTTTTTACAAGCATTATCAAACTTGGGAGGTACACATTTTAAAAGAACCTGCCTGGTGGATAAGTTTATTGGGTGGTATTTTTATGGGTTTTTCCATAATACTTATGGAAGCTGATGGGATTTCACTTTTATGGAAAACAGGGGAGGGTAGGGTAAAAGCACTCTTTTCACTCCTTGCTACAATATTTTGTTTAAAAATTTTTGAAATTTTTCGGATAAATAAGATACTTTCAAGTATTGAAACCCACCCTATTTATCTCAAAACCTGGCTCGGACCTTTTGGAGGGCCGGGAATTGTTATTATAATTTCTGCCCTGTTTTACCTGCTTACATGGTATAATTCCAAAACGAAAAAATGGGTTAAACCCATGCTTTAATTTTAGAAAATTTTTACTTCAACTTCATAAAAGCAGAAAATACGAGAATAGCAGCAAAAATACGTATAATCCACATATACCAGGGGCTATTTTTTAAGTAATTCAAAATAAACCGCTTTTTATTCACTTTTTCACCACCTCATAAACTTCTGGAAGGTGTCTATACTTTTCTGCAAAATCAAGCCCATAGCCTACAAGAAACCCTTTTTCTATCACAAATCCTACATAATCTATCTTTACATTTATTTTCTTTCTTTCTTTTTTATCTATGAGCACGCATATCTTCACACTTTTAGGTTTGTGAAGCTTGAGGTGATCCTGAAGAAACTTAAGAGTAATCCCTGTGTCCACTATGTCCTCCACTAAAATTACATTTTTGTTTTCAAGAGAGGTTTCTACATCTTTGGTAATGGTGACTTCTTCGGAAGAGGTGTCAGACATTCCATAGCTTTTTACCCTTACAAAGTCCACTTCTACATTGGGATTTTTAATATTTCTTACCAGATCAGCCAGGAAGATAAAAGCCCCTTTTAGCGTGCCTACAAAGACTATAGGCTGATTTTTGTAATCTTCATCAATTTTTTCTGCAAGCTCTTTTACCCTTTTCTGAATCTCTTCAGAAGAAATCACTTTTTTTAATTCAGCCATTAATCTGCCTCCTATACAACAATTTCATATTCCTAACCACAATATACTTCTTCTCCCCATTCTGCACAAGCTAAATGTAAGGCATCAAAAGATTGAATTTCCACGCTTTCAAAATATGTTGCTCTGTTTTTTTATTTCGTCATTTATTTTTTATATGTCAAGTTCTCTATATTCAAGGGCGTGCTGATATATAAATTCTTTACGAGGACCTACATTTTCTCCCATTAACACAGAAAAAAGTTCATCTGCCTTCTCCGCATCCTCTATAGTCACCTTTTTTAACACTCTTTTTTCTGGATCCATAGTGGTTTCCCAGAGCTGTTTGAAATTCATCTCTCCCAGGCCTTTATATCTTTGAATAAAAAGCCCCTTTCTTCCCTCTGTCCTCAACCAGTTTAAAATTTCACTTATTTCAAAAAGCCAGTCTTTCCACTCCTTTGTTTGTCCTTTGTATTCAAGCTTAAGGGTATAGTCCTGGAATTTTTGGAGTTTTTTATAAAATTTTATCAGTTCTCTGTAATTTTTATCAAGGATTATTTCCGGACCTATTGTAAATGGAGTGTAAACTTCCTTTTCAGGAATAGCAGAGAATTCATAATACTTCGGGTTATAACTGCTTGGTTTTATGGAAGAAACTTTGTATCCCAATTCCTTTAGTTTTTCTTGAAGAATTTTAATAGCTTCTTCCTTTTCAAAAGAAGAGAGCCCTAAAAAGTCCATTTTTAAAAGCAAAACAATGGCCTTAAAGGGAAAGCCTTTTTTGTAGAGGTTTAAAAGATATTTTTCCATCTTTGAACAGCTAAGGAAAAATTCTTTAAATGACTTTAGTTCATTTTTTATTTCTTTCCCTTCGGCATTATAAAAAGAGTAATTAATGTGCTGAAGAAGACGATTTAGAATATAAGCATCAAGCTCATGATCATCCTTGAGATAGACTTCTTTTTTCCCTTCTACCACCCTGTAAAGTGGTGGTTGAGCTATAAAAAGCCATCCTCTTTCTATAAGCTCTGGCATCTGCCTGTAAAAGAATGTCAAAAGAAGAGTTCTTATGTGGGCTCCGTCAACATCTGCATCAGTCATAATGATAATTTTGTGATATTTACACCTGTCAGCATTAAAACTGTCCGGGCCAATTCCTGCTCCAAGAGCGGCTATAAGGCTTTTTATTTCTTCGGAAGATAACATTTTTTCCACATTTGCCTTTTCCACATTGAGAATTTTTCCTCTCAATGGTAAAATAGCCTGGAATTTTCTGTCTCTTGCCTGTTTGGCAGAGCCTCCAGCAGAATCTCCCTCCACAATAAAGAGTTCTCTTTTTTCTGGTTTTTTTTCAGAACAATCTGCAAGCTTCCCTGCAATAACAAAGTCTTCAAGAGCACTTTTTTTTCTTACAAGCTCTCTTGCCCTTCTTGAAGCCTCTCTTGCCTTGGCAGAAAGCACCACTTTTTGCACGATTTTTTTTGCATCTCCTGGATTTTCATTGAGAAATTTAAGCACTCCTTCATAGGCAATGGACTCCACAATGGGCTTAACTTCACTATTCCCGAGTTTCATTTTTGTCTGCCCTTCAAACTGGGGATCCGGTACCTTGAGGGAAATCACTGCACAGAGGCCTTCCCTTACATCTTCTCCCTCAACTTTAAGCTTTAGCTGTTTGGGAAGATTTGCCTCTGAGATATAACGATTTATAGCCTTTGTTAAGGCAGCCCTGAAACCCACTACATGAGTGCCTCCTTCTTTTGTATGAATATTATTTACATAGCTATAAATATTTTCTGTATAGCCTGAATTATACTGAAGGGCTATTTCTACCTGGACACCCTCTTTTTCTCCACTTATATAAAGCACTTTTGAATGGATAGGATTTTTTTTGAGATTTAATGTCTTTACCAGTTCAACAATGCCACCTTTATAGTGAAACTTTTCTGAAAAGTCAATCCTTTCATCAATTAAGAAAAATTTTATCTGTGGGTTAAGATAAGCAAGTTCTTTAATGCGTTTTTTCACTATATCAAGATCAAACTCAAGTTCTCCAAAGATTTCAGGATCTGGCTTAAATCTAACGAAAGTGCCTCTCTTTTTTGTTTTCCCTACCATCTGAAGAGGGCCATCTGGCACGCCTCTTTTATAAGTTTGTCTATAAATTTTTCCTTCTTTATAAACCTCTGCTATCAGCCACTCAGAAAGGGCATTTACCACAGAAACACCAACTCCGTGGAGCCCACCGGAAACTTTGTAAACTCCGTGATCAAACTTTGCTCCTGCGTGAAGCCTTGTCATAACCAGCTCAAGGGCTGGCACCCCTTCCTCAGGATGAATATCTACAGGAATGCCTCTTCCATTGTCCTCACAACTTGCAGAACCATCCTTGTGGAGAGTGACTTTTATCTCAGTAGCATAGCCTGCAAGGGCTTCATCCACTGCGTTGTCAAGCACTTCCCAGAGTAAATGATGAAACCCTGAAATGTCAGTTGATCCAATGTACATAGCAGGCCTTACCCTTACCCCCTCAAGGCCTGAAAGGACTTTTATGTTTTCTGCCTGATACTGTTCCATTATTTTATTTACACCTCCTTTTAAAGAACCATTGGCATTACAAGGTAGAGAAATCCTTCATCTCTATAACCTGTTATAACTGCAGGAGTTCTTTCTTCTCCTATTTTCATTTCTACTTCTTCTGATTTCATGGCTTCAAGCGCATCAAGCAGGTATTGGGCATTATAATTTACTGAAAGTGGTTCACCTTCATATTCTGCAAAGAGCTTTATTTCTGCTTTACCCATTTCTGTTTCCTGAGATGTAAGGACTATTTCGCCACTTTTAAGATTGAGAGTTACTGGTTTGAACTTTTCTGTTGCTACCAGAGAAACTCTTTTAAGGGCCTCTATAAAGAGTTTTCTATCCACTTTAAGAATGTTTTCATTGGAAGTAGGGATTACAGCTTTATAGTCAGGGAAAGTACCTTCAATAGTTCTGGAAAAAAATACAGAATTCGGTGTTCTTAAAACTACATAGTTATTTACAAAAGCAAGTTTTACTACAAGCTCTTCGTCAGCTATAGCTTCCATTTGCCTGGCAGCTTTTCTGGCAACAATAAAACCCTCTCCAAGATCTGCTTCTTCAAGCCCTTCCACTTCCCTCTCTAAGTAAACCAATCTGTGTCCATCAGAGGCAACCGCCCGCAACTTGCCTTCCTCTTTAAAAGGCTCAAAGAAGATTCCACCAAGCACAAAGCGGGTTTCTTCCTTGGAGGTACAAAAAATGGTTCTATCAATAAGTTCTGAAAGTATATTTCCAGGGAGGTCAATGCCCCGTTCTTCTGTAAATTCCGGAAGACTCGGAAATTCCTCACTGTCTGTTATGGCAAGGGCATAGGTAATTCTTTCTTCAGCATCCTTTATAACAAGGCGAGACTCTTCAAGCCTGAGCAAAATTTCATCTTCTGGAAAATTTTTAACGATTTCGTAAAACTTTTTGGCAGGTACACAGAAAGGTATTCCCTCTCCTTCAATTTCTGCAGGCACCTGTGCCTGATAGCCTATTTCAAGGTCTGTTGCAGTAAGTTCAAGCAAATTGGCTTCTGACAGAGGATTTACCAGCACCATGGAAAGAATAGCCATGGAAGCCTTTTTATCCGCAACACCTTCTATTTTCTTTAGCACCCTTGCAAATTTGTCCTTCTCCACTCTTGCAAACATAAAATCCTCCTTTTACAGAAAAATCTATTAAATTATACCACAATAACTGAAGAATTTCCAGTTTGACAAGGCGAAACTTTTCAGGTAAACTTTTTTTATGATGTTTCTTGCTTTTGATTGTGAAGGGCCAATAACCTTAAATGATAATGCCTTTGAATTTTGTAAGGCACTCCTTCCCCGGGGGGATACTTTTTTTACAAAAATTTCAAGATTTGACGACTATCTTGCTGATATTAAGAAAAAATCTGGTTATAAAGCAGGAGATACCTTAAAACTTATTCTTCCTTTTTTAAAGCTCTTTGGAGCAGATAACGAAAAGCTACGGGAGTTTTCCAGGAAAACTTTGCTGTTTCTTCCTGGAGCTATTGAGTTTCTTAAAGAATTCAGAGATAAGCCGCTTTATATTATAAGCACAAGTTATAAACCTTATTTGGAGGCCCTCTGTGAGGTCAGCGGTTTTCCTATGGAAAGGGTGTTTTGCACAGAAGTTGATTTTGACCTGATTAATCTTTCAAAGGCCGAAGAGAAAATTCTAAAAAAACTTTTTGATGAAATTCAGGAGATGCCCTCTTTTGAAATACCTCCGGCTGGGCAGGATTACGCTGTTCTTGATAGACTTGAAGAGATTTTTTTTGAAGAAATCCCCAAACTTGAAGCAGGAAAATTTTTAAAAGTGGTTAATCCTGTCGGAGGAAAGGAAAAGGCAAGGGCCTGTATGCAAATTGCCAAAGCATTAAATTTACCTTTACAAAATGCATTTTACTGTGGAGATAGTATTACAGACACTGAAGCCCTTCAACTTATAAAAGAAGCTGGTGGAATAAGCCTTGCTTTCAATGCCAATAGATATGCCTTAAAAAGTGCAGAGTTTTTTGCCCTTTCTGAAAATGCAAGACTTCTTGGGGAAATTGCTAAAATGGTGCTTGAAAAAGGTAGAGATGCTTTTATTATTCTTTCAGACGAAGAGAAAATAGGAAAAATCCCTGAGGACAAAGAATCCTTTGAAGAGCTTGTTAAAAAGAGTGAGAGTTTTCGTAAAAAAGTAAGAGGTGTTCAAATTGGAGCCTTAGGATGATACCTCTCCAGGATATTTTACCACGCAGGAATCCTCCTGTAATGACCTATTTGCTTATTTTAATAAATATAATAATATTTTTTTACGAAGTTTCTTTAACGCCTTCAGAAAGAGTAGAATTTTTTAGATTATGGGGCTTTGTGCCAGCCAAGTTTTTTGATCCCTACTTTGCGGTCCTTACAGGAGAGCCTGCTTACCAGAAGTATTTAAGCATTTTTACTCATCTTTTCCTTCATGGAAGCTGGTTTCACCTGATAGGAAACATGTGGACTTTATGGATTTTTGGAGATAATGTAGAGGACAGGCTTGGCCCCTGGAGATTCCTGATTTTTTATCTTTTTTGTGGCATTTTTGCCAGTTTTTTCCACGCTTACATTTATCAGAACTCAGTAATTCCTGTAATTGGAGCTTCTGGAGCAATTTCTGGAGTAATGGGTGCGTATTTTATGATGTATCCTCTGGCCAGGATCATTGTGCTTGTGCCTGTATTTTTCATCCCCTTTCTTTTTGAAATGCCTGCGTTTCTTTATTTAATCTTCTGGTTTTTTATTCAGTTTTATAGTGGGCTTTTTTCTCTTGTTTTGCCTCATACCGTGGCTGGAGTGGCCTGGTTTGCCCATGTAGGAGGCTTTCTTGTAGGAGCGCTTGTTTATAAAGTTTTTTGCAGAAGAGCTTGCAGGTTTTATCAGGACGAATATAGCATTTGTGGGGCTATTATAAAATTTGGGAAGAAATAGGAGGGCAGTATGACAGGGTTTGGAGACCTTTTCTGGCTTCTTTTTCTTGCAATGGCAATGCAACCCATTTTAAGGCAAAAATTTCTTGAAATTGCCCGGCAAAAGGCCATTGAACAGCTGGAGAAAAAAAGAGGTTCCAGGGTAATTCTCCTTGTACATCGTCAGGAAACTGTAAGTTTTTTTGGCCTGCCCATTGTAAAATTCATAGACATAAATGACTCTGAGGAAGTTATAAGGGCTATTCACCTTACAGATAAAGATGTCCCTATTGACATAATTTTACACACTCCTGGCGGCCTTGTGCTTGCAGCCCTCCAAATAGCCCTTGCTATTAAAAAGCATCCAGCCAAGGTTACAGCTTTTATCCCTCATTATGCCATGAGTGGAGGCACCCTTATAGCACTTGCCTGCGATGAGATAGTGATGGACGAACATGCTGTCCTGGGGCCTGTTGATCCTCAGCTTGGGCAGTATCCTGCTGCTTCCATTCTTAGGACCGTTAAAAGAAAACCTATTGAACATGTTGATGACCAGACTTTGATTATGGCAGATATGGCAGAAATGGCGCTAAAACAAATGAAGCAGAACTTAAAAATCATTCTGGAAGGTAGATATCCTCCCGAACAGATAGATAAACTTGCAGAAATCCTTTCTCAGGGGCATTTTACCCATGATTATCCCATTACCTTTGACGAGGCAAAGAAACTTGGTTTGCCGGTAAGCAAGGAAATGCCAGTTGAGGTATATCAACTTATGAAACTTTTCCCTCAACCTACCCGTACCACTCCCTCTGTGGAATACATTCCCATGCCTAAGAAGAAAGTAAATTCTTAAGAACCTTTTCAAAGGCCTTATAATTTTTTTCGCCCCAGAGCACAAATCTTACAAGCTCTGGGGCTTGATTTTTCTTTAAAAATTCTATAACTGTGGAAAGAGCAATTTTAGCAGCTTCCTCTATAGGATAGCCATAAGCTCCTGTACTAAGAGATGGAAAAGAGATGGAATTGATATTATACTCAAGAGCAAGCTTAAGGGAGTTTTCATAAGCCTTTTTTAGAAGCTCTGGTTCACCACTTTTCCCGTCTTTATAAATAGGGCCTACAGTGTGGATTACATATTTTGCTTTTAAATTTCCTCCTCCTGTAATAACTGCTTCTCCTGTTGGACAGCGGCTATATTTCTCCCTTAGCTCCTTTAATATTTCTGGGCCACCTTTTCTGTGAATTGCTCCATCAACTCCGCCTCCAGGTATTAACTCTTCATTGGCAGCATTTACAATAGCTTCAGTATCTTGCTCAGTTATGTCCCCCTGCACAAGCTCAAGTACACATCCATTAATTTTTACCTGCACCATGCTTTCCTCCTTTGTTTTCTTTTTATTACTGAAGAATGGCGCATTTAAATAAGCAAAGCACCTGATTTTAGTCTTTTTCCGCATGCAAAGGCATGGGCAGAAACTTTCTTTTTCCCTTCAAGCTGGACTTCCTGCAAAAGGATGGCTCCCTCTCCACACTTCACAAGCACTCCGTCTTTGCTTATGCTAAGTACTGTACCGGGAGGGGTGGATTCTTTTATATCTTGGGCTTTTGCCCTATAAACCTTGAGGAGCTTTCCTTCTATTTTGGTATGCGCAACAGGCCAGGGTAAAAAGGCCCTTACTTTTCTTTCTATCTGAATGGCAGGCTCTGAGAATTCAAAAAAGGCATCCTGCTTTTTTATAAGCGGGGCATAGCTTACTCCTTCTTCCGGTTGAGGAGTAGGGGAGAGCTTACCCTCCCTGTGAAGCTTTATTGCCTCGCAAATGGCCTCCTTTCCAAGCCAGCTTAGCTTTTCTGCAAGGGTTATGGCAGTTTCTTCCTCTTCTATAGGAATTTTCTTCTGAAGAAGAATTGGCCCTGTATCAAGGCCCTCATCCATAAGCATAATGGTGATGCCTGTTTCCTTTTCTCCATTTAAAATAGCATAGTTGATAGGAGAAGCTCCTCTATATTTGGGAAGCAAAGAAGCATGAATGTTCCAGCAACCAAACTTGGGAACTTCAAGCACTTCTTTGGGAAGGATTTTTCCGTAAGCACATACCACTATTAAATCAGGGGAAAAGTTTTTTAATTTTTCCAAAAATTCTGGATCTTTCAGTTTTTGAGGGCTGAGCACTTCCAATCCCTTTGAAGTAGCCCATTCTTTTACAGGGCAGGGAGAGAGTTTCAAGCCTCTTCCTTTTGGTTTGTCAGGCTGGGTAATTACAACAAGGACATCTTCCTTTTCCACAAGGCCTTCAAGAGGAGGGATGGCGAATGCCGGGCTTCCCATGTAAACTATTTTATATTTCTCCATAAATCCAGAATAGCATTTTTTAGGAATACTTCAAGATAAGAAAGAAGGGGGCTTCAAGCCCCCTTGATAAAAAGATTTATGCTTTTTTAAAGACAAACTCTCCTTTTTCATCTATGTCAACGAGAATTTTGTCTCCCTCATTAAAAGCTCCCTCAAGAATTTTTATAGCAAGGGGGTTTTCAATGTATCTCTGAATGGCTCTCTTAAGCGGTCTTGCACCAAATACAGGGTCATAGCCATAATCAGCAAGGGCTTCTTTGGCCTTTTCTGTAAGCTCAAGCAGCATTCCTTTTTCTGCAAGCCTTTCATTGAGATAACGGATTTGAATCTCCACAATTTTAATAATGTGTTCTTTAGTAAGATTGTGGAAGATAATTATTTCATCAATACGGTTCAAGAATTCAGGTCTAAATGTGCTCTTCAGGAGCTCCTGGATTCTTTTTTCTATCTCCTCATTGCTAAGTCCTGTTTCCTGGAAGTAGTGACTTCCCACATTGGAAGTCATAATTATAATAGTGTTTCTGAAGTCCACGGTGCGTCCTTTTCCATCAGTAAGCCTTCCATCATCAAGCACCTGAAGGAGCACATTAAATACATCAGGATGAGCCTTTTCTATTTCGTCAAAGAGAATCACAGAATAGGGCCTTCTTCTTACAGCCTCTGTAAGCTGGCCCCCTTCTTCATAACCCACATAACCAGGAGGTGCTCCAATAAGTCTTGCTACTGAGTGCTTTTCCATGTATTCACTCATATCAATACGAATAAGGGCATCTTCAGTGTCAAACATAAACTCTGCAAGGGCTTTAGCAAGCTCTGTTTTTCCAACTCCAGTAGGCCCGATAAACATAAAGGAGCCAATGGGTCTTTTGGGATCTTTAAGCCCGGCTCTCGCCCTTCTTAATGCATTTGCCACAGCAGAAATGGCATGATCCTGCCCAACAACCCTCTGCTTTAACCTCTCCTCAATCTTAAGAAGCTTCTCCCTTTCACTCTCAAGGAGCCTGCTTACAGGAATACCCGTCCACTTGGAAATAATCTGGGCAACATCTTCGGCATCCACCTCTTCTTTGAGAAACTTGTGCTCTTTCTGAATTTCGGCAAGCTTTTTAGTTTCTTCCTCAAGCTCTTTTTGAAGCTGGGGTATAATACCATATATTATTTCTGCAACTCTGTTGAGATCTCCCTGTCGCTCTGCCTGCTGGGCTTCAATCTTGAGTTGATCAATTTTCTCTTTGAGTTTGCGAATTTTCTGTATTACTTCCTTTTCCTTGAGCCACTGAGCTTTTAACTTTTCTGCTTTTGCCCTCAGCTCCTCAAGTTGCTCTACAATCTTTTTGTATCTTTCTTTTGCCTTGGGATCCGTCTCTTTTTCAAGGGCTACTTTTTCAATTTCAAGCTGTTTTATTTTTCTCTCTATTTCGTCAATTTCAGTTGGCATGGAGTCAATTTCAATACGGAGCTTGGCTGCTGCCTCGTCTATAAGATCTATAGCTTTGTCAGGAAGGTATCTGTCAGTTATGTATCTATGCGAGAGCATTACTGCAGCTACAATGGCATTGTCAGTAATTTTTACTCCGTGATGCACTTCATATTTTTCTTTAAGTCCTCTTAAGATAGCGATGGCCTCTTCAGGAGAAGGCTCATCCACATAAACTGGCTGGAATCTTCTTTCAAGGGCAGGATCTTTTTCAATGTACTTGCGGTACTCTTCAATGGTGGTGGCACCAATACAGCGAAGCTCACCTCTTGCAAGGGCAGGCTTTAGCATATTGGCAGCATCCATTGCTCCTTCAGCAGCACCAGCTCCAACCAAGGTGTGAATCTCGTCAATAAAAAGGATTATCTCTCCTTCACTTGCCTGCACCTCTCTCAGAACTGCTTTTAGTCTCTCTTCAAATTCTCCCCTGAATTTGGTACCTGCAAGAAGTGCTCCCAGATCAAGCTGGATGATTCTTTTGTTGCGGAGAATCTCTGGTACATCTCCAGCTACTATTCTCTGGGCAAGTCCCTCTACAATGGCTGTTTTTCCAACTCCCGGTTCTCCAACAAGCACGGGATTATTCTTTGTTCTTCTGGAAAGGATGTGCATTACCCTGCGGATTTCTTCGTCTCTTCCAATGACAGGATCAAGTTTGCCAGCCTTTGCAAGGGCAGTAAGATCTCTTCCAAATTTTTCAAGTGCCTGATAAGTGTCCTCTGCATTTTGATCTGTAATCCTCTGGCCCTTTCTTATTTGATTTATAACTTCTTTGGCATTGGAAAAGGTAATTCCTCTCCGCCTCAGAAGCTCCCCTGCAGGTGTGGAACTATCAAGGATGCTTAAAAACAGGTGTTCTGTGGAGATATACTCATCCCTCATTTCTCTGGCAAGGGATTCTGCCCTGTCAAGCACCTGTTTTAGATTCATGGAAAGATAGAGCTGGTAAGCTCCTCCAGAGACTCTTGGGAGTTTTTCAATCAATTCCTGCACTTCAGAAGAGATAATTTGAGAATTTACCCCAAGCCTGTCAAGAATAACAGGAACAAGCCCACCTTCCTGATCCACAAGTGCTTTAAGCAAATGTTCAGGATGCAGCTCGGTATTGTTATAAGACTCAGCTATTCTCTGAGCCTCCTGCAAAGCTTCCTGGGCCTTAAAAGTAAATTTGTCAAGTTTCATATTTTAACCCCCTTTTTTAATTTTTTTTCTAAATTTTCCTATTGTGAAAAGGTAAATACGGAAAAAGAAGTTTCAATACTGAAAGAGGAAAAATTTTAATTTTTGCAGATTTTCTTTTGGATTTTTTCCCGATACATTCTTTGATCTGCAACTTGAACAAGTTTTTCCAGAAGATGATAAGGAGAAGGTTTTTCAGTAGAAGAGGTTATTTCTGATAAAGAAGCAATCCCCGCAGAAAAAGAAAATTCTTTTTCGGGCAAATTTTTTCGGATTCTTTGAAGTAAAACATTTGCCTCTTTTGTACCTTCTCTGGGGAGCACTATCAAAAATTCATCACCCCCGGCTCTCACTAAGAAATCCGTTTCTCGTATAAGTTTTTTTAATTTTTGAGCAAATTGTCTTAGGACTTCGTCTCCAGTGTGGTGGCCTAATTCGTCATTGATTTTCTTAAAATTATCAAGGTCTATAAGAATAAGGCTTAAATCATGCCCGTATCTCAGTGCTTCCTTTAATAAAAGTTCTCCTCTTTCTTCAAAGTATCTTCTATTGTAAAGCCCTGTGAGAGAATCTGTAATACTTAATTGATAATATGCTTTTTGGGTTTCACAGAGTTTTAACATAACCTTTCTTAATCGTAGTAGATTGTCTATTCTCATATGAAATTCGTGAAAACCAAAAGGGGCCTGTAAAAAGTCTGTGGCTCCGTTTTTAAAGGCATCTATCAAAATAAAAGGGTCATGAGAGGAAGTATAAACTAAAACCAGTTTTTCATGGTCTTCAAGGGGGAGAGACTGTAATTTTTCTAAAAATTCTATTCCACTCATTCCAGGCAGTACCACATTAAGCATAATTAAAAGAAAACGATTAAATTTTATCAGCTTTAAAGCCTCTTCAGCAGAAGACACAGCTACTGCAAAAAGCCCTTTAAGGGCAAAGTGCCTGGTCAATACCTCTCTAAAAATGGGGTTGTCTTCTATCAATAAGACGGGTAATTTTTCTTTCTGGCGTTCTTCGGTTATAATGTTTTTGAGATAATGTCTTACCTTCTCTTCGTTCAGATCTTTTTTCCTGATGTAAAGATTTACTCCGCGATAAAAGGCTTCTTTTACGAATTCTTCATTTAATTCAGAAGTAATCATTACTATTGGGACAAAAAGCTCTTCTTTTCTAAATAAAGAGGTAAGTTCAAGACCTGTAGTATCCGGTAAATAAAGGTCAAGACTAATAAACCTCAATTCATCCTGATATTGAAAAGCCAGTCTTTTTGCCTGTTCTCCATTTTCTGCTTCCAAGACTTCAAATTTGTTTTCAGGATTAAGAAGTCTTTTTAGAAGTTTTCTGGTAACAGAAGAATCTTCCACAATGAGAATTTTATTCCTTACCGTAGATTTTTCTCTTTTTAACTTGCCAAACTGGCTTACAATGCTACTTAATAATTTCTGAGTAAAAGGCTTGGGAACTACAAAGTCGGGCCTTACTTTTCCTTCCCAATTTAGCTCTTCTGAGGCAGTAAGAAGAATTACCGGAAGATCTTTAAAAGAATCTTTTGCTTTTTCAACTATATTTTCTGCCTTTAAAGGCTCGGGAAGAGTTCTGTCAAGAAGAAGCACATCAAGCTCTTCCCCTTCTTGATAAAGTTTCTCTTCTGAATTTAAAAGTATTATTTCTCCGAGACCGAATAGATACTTTTTAACGATGTTTTTTAAAGTAATTCCCGAAATAAAAAGCCCTATTTTTAAACTTTTTCTATTTAAATTCACAGATTTATTATGTTAACATAAAAATTTTTTACTTCAAGTAATCAGCTACTTGAAATAAAAAAAAGCGTACTTATTATTTGTAGTGGAACAATTGGAAAAAAGAAAAAATAATAATGAAAGGAGGTGATAAATATGACAGAAGTTATGGTATGGCGTCCACTTCAGGAGTTAAAAAGAGAAATGGATCGTATATGGCAGGAATTTTTTGGTAAAACTTATGTGCCAGAAAAATGGGAAGGTGTAGAATGGGCACCTGCTGTAGATGTTTCAGAAACAGATGACGCAGTTATTGTAAAAGTAGATGTACCTGGAGTAAAACCAGAAGATATGGAAATCAGTCTTAGTGACAATGTACTTGTAATAAAGGGTGAAAAGAAACGCGAAGAGGAAGAGAAAAAAGAAAACTTCTATAGAATGGAAAGATATTATGGTAGTTTTATGAGGGCTATTCAGCTTCCGTGTGAAGTACAGGAGGATAAAGTAGAAGCCCGATATAAAGATGGCGTGCTTAAAATAGTGCTTCCCAAGAAGCCCGAAGAGGTAAAGAAAGTGATCAAGATAAATGTAGAAAAGTAAAATGTGGGGGCAGGGGATTATCCCCCTGCCTTTAAATATCCTTCCAGAAGTTCTTCAATTAATGTTTTTACAGAAATTATTTTGTTTATTCTATAGGCATTTGCTCCAGCAAAGACGAATCCTTCTTTTAATTTTCCTCTTTTGGCATTTGTTAAAGCCAGTGCAATACAATAAGGTACTTTTCTAAAATCACAGGGTTTTAAACATTTCCAGGTGCATTTTTTTGGCTTTTTCTTGCCCTGGGCTGCTTCTTCAAGAAACTTATTTTTAATAGCCCTTCCAGGCAGTCCTACAGGGCTTTCAATAATTATTATATCTTCTTTTTTAGCTTTTATATAAGCCTCTTTAAATTCAGGGGCTGCATCACACTCATATGTGGCCACAAAACGGGTGCCCATTTGGACTCCAGAAGCTCCAAGCTCTAAAAATTTTTTAATGTCTTCTCCTGTGTAAATTCCACCAGCTGCAATTACAGGGATTTTTTTATTAAAAGCAATTTCGTATTCTTTAATTACTGCAACAACCTGAGGGAGAATCTTTTCAAGCTGATATTCAGGTTTAAAAATTTGGTCTTTTTTAAATCCAAGATGCCCCCCGGCCAGAGGCCCTTCCACTACTACAGCATCAGGGACTCTTTTGTAGTTATTTGCCCAATATTTAAAAATAAGCTTTGCAGCCCTTGGAGAAGATACAATCGGAACAAAGCCAGTATGCACTCTCTTCAATTTATCTGCTGGGAGGGGTAGTTTAAGGGGAAGTCCTGCACCCATAAAAATTAAGTCCACTTCTTCCTCTATAGCAGTAAGAAAAAGCTCGTCAAAATCAGATTGAGCTACAAGCAAATTTAAGCCAATAGCCCCTTTTCCATTTGATTTTTCTCTGGCTCTTCTTATTTCTCTTTTCAAAGCTCTTTTATTCGCTTCTCTGAAATTTCTTTCAAAATCAGATTCAAGCATTCCAATAGCAGCTCCACCTATAACTCCTATTCCTCCTTCTCTGGCCACAGCAGAAGCAAGATTTGAAAGAGAAATACCTACACTCATTCCTCCCTGAATTATAGGAATATCTACTTCTATATTGCCTATTTTTAGTTTAGGTATTTCCTTCATGATTTGTTTTTTTATTTTACTTTACTATTTAGCGAAATGGTCAAAACCCTGCTTTTTTAAAGGGACAAATTTGTCTCCTTCTTCTAAATAAATTTTATTTTCTTTTATAAGCTGCCCAATACAAAAGAGTTCTTTTTTTAACATTTTCTCAAGTTTTTTTAATTTATCAACATTTTCTTTAGGGACGGTAAAAAGCAGGGCATAATCTTCTCCCCCGTAGAGAGCTTCCTCAAAGGTTGCTTCCGCTCCTATAGGGATTTTCTCTTGCCAGAGAATTGCTCCAAGACCATTTTCTTCGCAAATTCTGGAAAGATCCAACACCAATCCGTCTGAAATATCTATACAGGAAGAGGGAATTTTCAATTCCGAGAGCCTTTTGCCAAGCTCTATTTCAGGAATGGGTTTAAGATGGGCAGTTTTTAAATTCTCAGGAATTTCATTTAAATCTTTTTCTTTTATGAATCGCAAAAAGGCTGCACTTTCACCAAGGGGCTTTGAAACAAAAATTAAATCCCCCACTTTTGCTCCTTTTCTTAAAAGAGGATACTTTGTTTCTCCAATTAGGGTTAAACTACAAAAAAAAACAGAACTTTTTACTGTATCTCCTCCTATAATTTGAGCCCCTGCATTTTTGAGGCAGGTATAAAGGCCTTCAAAAAATTCAATAGTTTTTTCACTAATTTCTTTTGTGCCCAGGTTCAAAAGAGCCCAGAGGGGGGTCCCCCCTCCGGCAGCAATGTCGCTTAAATTGATTGCTCCCAGTTTATATCCAATGTTGTAATAATTAAAATAAGACAAATGAAAATGTACCCCTTCAACCAGGGCATCTGTGGTAAAAAGGAAGTATTTGTGTCCGGTTTTTATAACAGCACAATCTTCGTTTTTAAAAGACTTCCCCAGATAAGGATAAATTTTTTTTAGCCACTCCAATTCTGTCATTATTCAGCCGCTATTAATTCAAATTCACTGAAAAAGAAAGGAATTTCTTTAGCAGCAGATTCAGGGCTGTCAGAGCCATGCACCGTATTTTTTTCCTTGTCAATGCCAAAAAGTTTTCTTATAGTACCCTCTTTTGCTTCAGCAGGGTCAGTTGCTCCCATTATTTCCCTTACTTTTTTTATGGCATTTTCTCCTTCAAGCACCATAGCCACAATAGGGCCTGAGCTCATGTAAGTGGTGAGGCTATCGTAAAAAGGCCTTTCTTTGTGGACAATATAAAAGGCTTCAGCCTGTTTTTTGCTAAGACGCACTTTTTTCAGGGCCACTACTTTTAAGCCGTTTTCCTCAAAAATGGAAATTACCTTGCCAACGAGATTCCTTTCTACTCCATCAGGTTTAATCATCACTAAGGTCCGTTCCATAATTCCTCCCTCCTTCTGTTTTTTGCTCCCAATTATAGAATATAATAAAAAATTTTAAAGTTAAGCTGTTTTTTATATTGAAAAAATTTTTTTTAGTGTTAAGTAAAAATAACTTAAGAAAAACTCAACTGGAGGTGAGCTATGCGAAAGTATGGGGCTTTGTGGAGTATATTTTTGGCATTACTTTTGCTCCTCTCAGGTTGTTCAAATCCTCAGAAGAAAAAAACTGGGGAAGAAGCAACTTCTAAAACTTCAACTGAACAAACTATAAAAATCGGGGTGCTTGCAGATTTATCAGGCTCTCTGTCTACTATCGGAACCGATATAAAAAATGCTGCTTCTATTGCAAAGGAACAGGTTAATAAGTTTTTTAAATCCAAGGGATATCCCTATAAGGTAGAAATCTATGTAGAGGACACTCAAATTAATCCTTCTATATGTTTGAAAAAAGTCCAGGCTTTTAAAGCAAAGGGAGTAAATTTGGCAGTGGGGCCTATGGCAAGTAGTGAAGTTAAAAATATTTCAAACTATTTAACTGCTAATAAAATGATTATAATTTCTCCTTCTTCTACTGCTCTTCCCAGTCTGCTTGGGTTTACTAAGCCTGAGGAAAAGAAGTATATTTTCAGGTTTGTGCCAAACGATGCCTTTCAGGGTAAAGCAATAGCCAGTGTTATTAAGAGCCTCGGTTATAAAAAAGTGCTTGTAATTTTTAGAGAAGATGCCTGGGGTAGGGGGCTTGAAAATGCTGCTGTAGACAATCTCAAAAAGCTTGGTATAAAAATCCTTGGAGAAATTGGATATCCAAGCACTCCTGAGCCTTCTGACTGGAGTCCTTATATTGAAAAAATGACAAAGCTTGCAAAAGGTAATTCTCCTCAAGATACTGCTATTTTAGCTATAACTTTTGAAGAAGTAGCAACTCTTCTTTCTCAAATAAAAGATAATTCTCCTCTTCTTTCCTATAAGTGGTTTGGTTCTGATGGCAGCGTGGATAGCTCCAAGGTGTTAGAAGAGGCAAAAGATAAGGCTATAAAAATAAAACTTTATTCTACCATTTTTTACAGTGTAAGTCCATCTGCAAAAGCACTTAAAGAAGAATATGAAAAAAAAGGGTATGGGAAAGAGATTACACAATACGCACTTAATTCTTACGATGCTATCTGGGTATTGGCTAAGTCGTATATTGATATGTTAAAAGCCACCGGAAAGTATAATGCAGATGTACTTGTAAAAGAGATTCGTAAAAATGTAAAAGAATACAGCAAAGGTGTATGGGGGGTTAAGCCTGTTACTGGCCCAATAGTCTTGAATGAATGGAATGATAGAGCAAGTGGAAACTATGCTATTCATATTGTCACCCCCGAAGGTTGGAAAACTGCTGGCATTTGGGATTCTACCACTGGTAAAGTTGCCTGGACAATAAAACAATAAATTCAATTTATTCAAAAAGGGGGGGCTCCCCCCTTTTTTATTATTGAAAGGAGGGAAGCAGTATGAGAAAAGGAGTTAAGGTGCTTTTTTGCCTTATTTTCAGTTTGATTTTTGGTTTCTTTTCCAACTCTTTTGCCGAGGAAAACGTATTAAAAATAGGAGTTCTTATAGACCTTTCTGCTTCTCTTGCAACTTTTGGGCATCAAATTGAACAGGGGCTTAATCTGGCAAAGCCTGATATAGAAAATTATTTAAAATCTCAAGGATTGCCTTATAAGATTCAATTTTTTGTAGAAGATACCCAAACAAATCCTTTTGTATGTATTAAAAAACTACAGGTACTTAAGGCAAAAGGGATTAATGTTGTTATTGGCCCTATTTCCAGCGGAGAATTAAAAAATGTAAGACATTATGTTACTTCCAATAAAATGGTAATTTTCTCTTATTCCACAGCTATTCCTTATATGATTGGTTTTACAAGCCCTGAACAAAAAAAATATATTTTTAGAATAGTGCCCAATGACGGATTTCAGGGGAAGGTTATAGCTCAGGTATTAAAAAATTTGGGAGTAAAAAATCTTCTTGTGGTTTATAGAGAAGATCCTTGGGGTAAAGGCCTGGAAGAAGCTGTTAAGCACAACTTAAAGGGAATTAGAATTTTGGATGAAATAAGCTATCCAGCGACTCCTGAGCCTTCTGACTGGAGCCCCTATATTGAGAGAATGACAGGGCTTCTTAAAGGGAAATCTCCCAGAGATACTGCCGTTTTAGCTATAGGTTTTGAAGAACTTGCAACTCTTCTTTCTCAGATAAAGGAAGATTCGCCCCTTCTTTCTTATAAGTGGTTTGGTTCTGATGGAATTGTTGATAGCAGCAAAGTGCTTGAAGAAGCAAAAGATAAGGCCGTAAAAATAAAATTTTATTCCACCATTTTTTATAGTAGAGGACCTTCCGTAAAAATGCTTAAGGCACGCTATGGCAGAGAAGTGCCTCAGTATGTACTTAATAGTTATGACGCGCTATGGATTGCCACTATTCCCTATGCAGAAGTTTTGAAGGAAACAGGAAGTTTTAACGCCGATTTTTATGTAAAAAAAGTAAAAGAAGATGTAAAAAAATATAGCTTAGGAAATTACGGTATAACTCCGGTTACCGGAAAAATAGAGTTTAATAAATGGAATGACAGGGCGAGGGGAAATTATGGAATTCATATTGTTACTTCAGATGGCTGGAAACTTGCAGGCATATGGGACTGTGAAACCGGGAAAATAAGCTGGCTGAGAAGGTAGATTTTTATGAAAGAACTTTTAAGAACAGAAGGGATAACAAAGTATTTTGGAGGATTTAGGGCCTTACATAATGTTTCCATAAATGTAGATGAAAGGGAAGTTGCCCTGATTATAGGCCCCAATGGAAGTGGAAAGACCACTCTTATTAATGTAATTAGCGGGACTTTAAAAGCAGACAGTGGCAAAGTATTTTTTAAAGGGGCTGATATAACCAACCAGGAACCCAATTTACTTTATCACTGCGGAATAGTTAGAACATTCCAGACTCCCCAACCTCTTAAAGAACTTACAGTCCTTGAAAATTTGCTTATAGGTGCGATAAATCCAGGAGAGAGTCCCTGGAAGGCCCTTATTTATAGAAGTTGGCTAAAGAAAGAAGAAGAACTTGTGGAAAGGGCGATTAAAATTCTTGATTTTTTAAAGCTTTCTCATCTTGTCAATAGAAAAGCTGGAGAACTTAGTGGTGGGCAAATGAAACTTGTGGAAATAGGACGGGCACTTATGACCCGTCCCAAACTTATTATAATGGATGAACCAATTGCAGGAGTTGCCCCGGGGCTTGCACACGAGATATTTAGCCATATACTTGTATTAAAAACCCGGGGAATAAGTTTCCTTATAATTGAACATAGGCTTGATATAGTGCTGAGTTACATTGACAGGCTTTATGTAATGTTTAATGGAGAAATAATTACAGAAGGCAGGGGAGAGCAGGGAATTAAAAAAGTGCTTGAGGATCCTAAAGTAGTTGAAATTTACATTGGGGAATGAGATGATAGAGGTAAGGGGTTTAAATGCGGGATATGGGAAGCTGCAAATTCTTTTTGGAATAGATGCGCATGTAGAACCCCATAAGATTACTACTATTGTAGGCCCAAATGGTAGCGGTAAGTCTACCTTTTTGAAAAGTCTTTTTGGTTTAAATGATATTTATTCAGGACAGATAATTTACAAGGGCCAGGATATTACCAGGGTACCTCCTTATGAAAAAGTGAGAATGAAAATAGCTTATCTTCCTCAAACGGGAAATGTTTTTGTAAATCTTACTGTGGAAGAGAATCTCAAGATAGCAGGATATGTGCTTGACAAGGCCCGAGTAAAGGAAAGAATAGATGTTGCACTTTCTGTTTTCCCAGAACTCAAGAAAATATTAAAAAGAAAAGCTAATACTTTGAGCGGGGGGCAGAGGCAGTTTCTTGCTATGGGTATGGCTCTTGTAAGGGAGGCTGAGTTTCTTATGCTTGATGAACCAACTGCTCAGCTTTCCCCTAAATTGGCAGAAGTAATTTTCCAGAAAATAATTGAAATGAGAGATCAATTTAAGCTTACTATTTTGCTGGTTGAGCAAAATGCAAAAAGAGCGCTTGAAGTAAGTGACAATGGTTATATGTTTGTGAGTGGTAAAGTGGCTTTTGCGGGAGGAGCAAAGGAGCTCCTTGAGCATGAGAAGTTTGAGGAGTACTTTTTGGGGATTAGTGGGAGTTAGAAATGGTATTAGAAGGTGCCATAATCTATTCCAATTTGTTGGTGTTACTCGCTCTCGGGTTAACTCTCACTTATATTACTACTAATGTACCAAATTTTGCCCAGGGAAGTTTTGCCATTGTAGGAAGTTATATAGCTGTTACTCTTCTCAGGATATTTCATATTCATCCTTACTTTTCTTTACCCTTTCTCCTCATAGCAGGTGCAATAGTAGGGTTTTCAACTTATCTTATTTTGAAGCCACTTGTAGCAAGAAGGGCAGATGTAGAAATTTTGATGATTGCAACCCTTGCTATAGACCTTATTTTGCTGGGCACAATTGGGGCTTATTCTGAAATATTAAGCAAAATTGTGGGCTTTACTCAGGCCAAATTTGTTTTTTCTCAGCTTGATTTCAGTATTTTTGGAATTAAGGGCATCTTTTTTGTCTCCATTGCTGTTACTCTCCTTCTTCTTTTTTGTTTATACCTGCTGCTTTATAAGACTAAATTTGGCACTGCTCTCAGGGCTTCCATGGAGAATCCTGACCTTGCAGAAACTATGGGAATAAATGTGGAGCAAACCAGGGCATTTTCATGGGCTCTTTCTGGGGCACTTGCAGCAGTAGCTGGGGGACTACTTCCTTTTATGCAGGAAATCGTTCCCATGACCGGAGATATTATAATCATTTCTATCTTTGCTTCAAGTATTGTAGGAGGGTTAACACACATTACCGGTGCCCTCGTAGGGGGGTATATCATCGGCCTTTCTGAAAGTTTAATTACTTATTATCTTTCTTCTATATTTGGAACCGGGTTTTTGGTTTATGGAAAGGTGGTAGCCCTGGTGATAATGATAATTACTTTACTTTTCGTGCCTTCAGGAATAATGGGAATAAACTGGGGGAAGAGGCCTAAAAAATGATGGACATACTGCAGTTAATTTTGCTCTGGTTTGGTATTTATTACATTGTAGCAGTGTCTTTAAATATGGAATTTGGATATGCAGGTATTCCAAACTTTGGAAAAGCTCTTTCTGTGCTGGTTGGAGCTATTTCAGTAGGTGGAATTTTAAACAGGCTTCTTATCTGGTACTTTGGTGTGAAAGGGGATCTTATTGAGGGAAGTACTTTTGCCATTGCTAGGATGAATGAAATAATTGCAGCCCATCCCCTTGCCGGCATATTTCTTCTCCTGATAGCTATACTCCTTGCCATGGTAGTAGGGTTTGTAGTGGGTATGATTTTCATTTTACCCAGTGCAAAGTTAAAGGCAGATTATCTTGGTGTAACTCTTCTTGCTATTAGCGAAGCCATTTTTCTTGTTTGTGTTTATAACCTTAGCATTATTGGTGGTTATTATGGAATCTCTACCCCTGATATATTGGCCTTTGCTCCGGGAGAAAAAAGAGGATGGATTTTTGCAGGAATAGTTCTTGTATTTGCTTTTCTAAGTTTTTTATTTATGGAAAAATTATTAAATACTCCTTATGGCAGAGTTCTTAAAGCAATGCGAGAGAATGAAGATGTAGTAAAGTGCTTTGGAAGGGACATTATGAAGCTCAGAATGAGGACTATGGCTATTGGCTCTGCTATTGGAGCAATAGCGGGAGTTCTTTACTCTTTTTATACAGGAAATATTGTGGCAAATTCCTTTACCAGGGTGGAATGGACATTTTTTCCATTTCTAATGATTCTTCTTGGTGGTAAAGGTAATAACAAAGGTGTAGCTTTGGGAGTTTTGGCTTATGTGATAGTCATTGTGTTTCTTGACATTTATAAGTATGATATTAAAGAGATTTTTCACATCCCATTTGAGCCGGTATGGCTTACTTATATACTTTTTGGAATTACGATGCTTTTGATCCTTTATTATAAACCTACAGGTCTTATTCCTGAAAGGCCTGTTAAGACGCCCCCGGTGAAAAGAATTATGGAAGATTGATTAAAAATCAATCTCTTAAACTGGATAATTTGGTAATTTCATTATTGAGAAAATTTTTAAATTTTTGTTGAAGTTTTTCAAATTCTTTTATAAGTTTTTTACCTTCTTCTGTTAGGACTGTGCCTCCACCTTGTCTCCCTCCTTTTTTAGTAATTACAATAGGTTTTTTAGCCTGTTTATTAATGGAATCAACAAGCTCCCAGGCCTTTTTATAAGACATATTCATGGCTTTAGCTGCTTTTAAAATAGAACCATATTTCTGAATTTTTTTAAGGAGGATTAATCTGCCTATTCCCAGAAAAGTCCCATTTTCTCCTTCTATCCAGATTTTTCCACAAATTTTATAATTATTTTTATTGGTATCACTTTTTATAATACAAAATTCGTGATTGTATTGATTTTTGACAGATTCTTTTTTTCTTTTTCCCATAGCGTTATATATAGCACAAAATAAATTTTGGTCAATATGCAAGAAATCTTCCAAAAAAAGTTGAAAAAAAAGAAAAAGATGTTTAAATTAGGGAGCAAAATAAAAAACACGCCTGAGAAAAAAGGGGTGCCCTGAGTAATCAGGGTCCTGGGTTAAAGTCCGGCTCAGGCGGAAGAAAAAACCCCACAGGAGGTGGAGATGAGCCACATTACTATGAAGCAGCTTCTTGAATCAGGTGTCCACTTTGGGCATCAGACCCGTCGCTGGAATCCCAAAATGAAGCCTTTTATTTTTGGAGAAAGAAATGGAATTCACATTATTGACCTTCAGCAGACCATTAAGTACTTTGAGATTGCTTATGAATTTGTGGTAAATCTGGTGGCTGAAGGAGGAAAACTTCTTTTTGTGGGGACCAAAAAGCAGGCTCAGGAAACCATTAAAGAAGAGGCTGAAAGGTGTGGGATGTTTTATGTAAATCACAGGTGGCTTGGAGGCACTCTTACTAACTTTAAGACCATTCGCCAGAGTGTGGAGAAGCTAAAGAGAATAGAGTCCTGGTTTGAGGATGGCACAATTGAGAGGTTCCCAAAAAAGGAAAGGCTTAAGCTTGAGAGGTTGAGGAAAAAACTTGAGAGAAATCTTGCAGGAATAAAAGACATGGAGAGCCTCCCACAGGCCCTTTACATAGTAGATCCTGTATATGAAGAAATTGCTGTAAAAGAAGCGAGGAAGCTTGGCATACCTATTGTGGCCATAGTTGATACCAATTGTGATCCCGATCTTATAGACTATATAATTCCTGGAAATGACGATGCAATAAGGGCTGTAAAGCTTCTTACCAGTAAGATTGCAGATGCCTGTCTTGAGGGGCTTGAAATTTACAAAGAAAAAGTAGCTGCTATGAGTGATAAAGAAGAAATGGTTGAGGAGGAGACTAAATCAGAGGAGGAAAAGGCTGAAGAAATTATCCAGGAAATTTTAGAAGAGGAAGAGAAGGAAGCAGAAATGGAGGAAGAAGCCTCCAGAATGCTTGAAAAGGAAAAAGAATAAAAAATTTTTGCAAAGGAGGAGGCAAGGATGGGGCAGGTAAGCATAGAGCTTATTAAAGAACTCAGGAAGCGCACTGCTGCAGGTTTTAGTGATTGTAAAAAAGCCCTTGAAGAAGCAGGTGGAGATATTGAAAAGGCTATAGACATTCTGAGGAAAAGAGGTCTTGCCATAGCTGCTAAAAGGGCTTCTAAAGCCACTTCTGAAGGGATTGTGGCGGCGTATGTTCACAGTAATAAAAAGATAGGAGTCCTTGTAGAGGTTAATTGTGAGACAGATTTTGTGGCAAGGACAGATGAATTTCAACAGTTTGCCCATGATGTAGCTATGCAGATAGCAGCAACCAGTCCTATTGCAGTAAGAAGAGAGGAGGTCCCTCAGGAAGTTTTGGAAAGAGAGAAAAAGCTTTACGAAGAGCAGCTTAGAGAACAGGGTAAACCTGAGCATATTATTCCCAAGATCATTGAAGGGAAGCTTGAAAAGTTTTACAAGGAAAATGTCCTTCTTGAACAGGAGTTTATAAAAAATCCAGATGTTACTATTCAGGATCTTTTAAATGAACTTATTGCCAAGACTGGGGAAAAAATTGTTATTAAAAGATTTTGCAGATTTCAGATAGGAGAGTAGGGGTGAGTGAAGTCCCTAAATATAAAAGGATTTTGCTCAAGCTTTCAGGAGAGGCCCTTCTTGGAGAGAAGAATTTTGGTATTGACGGGGCAGTGCTTTCTCAAATTGCCAAAGAGCTTAAAGAGGTTCATGAGCTTGGAGTGGAAATTGGTATAGTAATAGGAGGGGGTAATATTTTTAGAGGTGTGGCAGGGGAAAAGCAGGGAATGGAGAGGGCAAGGGCAGACTATATGGGAATGCTTGCTACTCTTATCAACGCCCTTGCTCTTCAGGATGCTCTTGAAACTAAGGGCCTTGATTGCAGGGTAATGTCAGCCCTTGAGGTGATAGAAGTTGCGGAACCCTACATAAGAGAAAAAGCCATGAGACATTTAGAAAAGGGCAGGGTGGTTGTGCTTGCATGTGGAACGGGAAATCCGTTTTTTACCACTGACACTGCAGCTGCTCTTCGTGCCCTTGAGCTTAAAGCAGACATTCTTTTTAAGGCAACAAAAGTAGATGGAGTTTACGACAAAGATCCTTTTACCTATCCTGATGCTAAAAAGTTTGATGAGCTTACTTTTATAGAAGCACTTAGAAAGAATTTAAAGGTTATGGATGCTACTGCCTTTTCTCTGGCAAGGGATTATAATCTTCCTATTCTGGTATTTAGCATAAAAAATGCCGGGAACATCAAAAAGGCTGTACTTGGAGAAAGGGTGGGGACTCTTATTAGAAAGGAGGTGGTTTAAGTGAATTCCCATATAGAAGGGACAAAAAAAAAGATGGAGAAGACCCTGAAAAAATTTAAAGAAGAACTTTCCCATATAAGAACTTCCAGAGCTTCTGTTTCTCTTCTTGAGGGAATAAAGGTGGATTGTTATGGTACCAAGATGCCTATTACTCAGGTTGCTACAGTAACAGTGGTTGAGGGAAAAATGCTGGTTATTCAGCCCTGGGATGTTAACTTAGTAAAGGAAATAGAGAGAGCTATTCAGAAGTCAGATCTTGGGGTAAATCCTTCGGTTGAGGGAAAGGTTATTCGTATAGTGCTTCCTCCTTTAACAGAGGAGAGAAGAAAGGAACTTATTAAAGTTGCTGGAAAGCTTGCAGAAGAGGCAAGAATTGCTATTAGAAATCTGAGAAGAGAGCTTCTTGATAAGTTTAAGTCTGCCAAAAAGGAAGGTGAGATTTCTGAGGATGAATATAAACAGCTTGAGAAAAAGGTTCAAAAACTTACAGATGAATATATAAAAAAAATTGAGGAGGCTTTGAAGGAGAAGGAGAAGGAGATATTGGCAGTTTAGGGATGTGAAAAGCGGGATGCTTGATCCGGATCGTTTGCCAAGGCATGTGGCCATTATAATGGATGGCAATGGGAGGTGGGCCAAGCAAAGAGGCTTACCTAGAGTCTATGGTCATAAAAAAGGAGCCGAAGTAGTAAAAAAAATCGTTCAAAAAACTCGCTCTCTTGGAATTCCGTATCTTACCCTTTATGCCTTTTCCAAGGAAAATTGGCAAAGGCCAGAAAAAGAGAAAAAATTTCTTTTTTCTCTGCTTAAGGAATATTTAAAAAAGGAGGTGCCGGAGCTTAGACAGCAAGAGATTCGTCTTAAAGTCATTGGAGATAGAGAAGACTTTTCTCAGGATATTCAGGAAATGCTGGAATGGGCTGAAAAGGAAACAGAAAAAGGGAAAAAACTCACCCTTTGCCTTGCCCTGAGTTATGGTGGAAGGGCTGAAATTTTAAGAGCTGTCAGATTAATTTGTGGAGAGGTGAAAAAAGGGAAACTTGACCCTTCAGAAATTAAAGAAGAGCTTTTTAGAAAATTTCTTTACACAGCAGATATGCCTGACCCGGATCTTCTTATAAGAACAAGTGGAGAAATGAGAATCTCCAATTTTTTGATTTTTCAGATGGCCTATACCGAATTTTACTTTACTCCTGTTTATTGGCCAGATTTTACAGAAGAAGAGTACATTAAAGCTCTTGAAGACTTTCAAAGAAGAGAAAGACGCTTTGGTAGGATAAATGAATTTTAAGAGAATAATTTCAAGTTTTGTTTTATATCCTCTTTTAATTCCGTTAATTTTCAAGTCAAATGTTTATCTTCTTTTTTCTTTTTTACTCCTGGTGGTGTTAATAAGCTTTAAAGAGATTTCCGGGCTTTTTGAGTTCTCCAAAGAATTTTTTCTGGCAGGTGCTTTGGTTATTGTTCTTGTTTTCAGTTTGTGTTTCGTCTTTTCTATGCCACCATTTTTTTCTTTTTTTCTTTTTCTTTTCTGTTTTTTTATTCTTTCTATTCCGGATTTTGATCCTGCCCTTTTTTTCAAAAAATATTTGCCTTTCTGGTTTGCCCCTTTTTACATTTTTCTCGGATTTTATCCTCTTTTGTACTTTATAAAAATCGGAGAAAGAGCTTCTTTGTTTTATTTATTAACTGTGGTATTTGCAGGAGATACAGGGGCATATTTTAGCGGAAAACTTTTTGGCAGGCATGCACTTTGTCCGAAGCTTTCACCCAAGAAGACATGGGAGGGATTTTGGGGAGGAATTTTCCTTGCAGTTTTGGTTTCCATGTTTCTCAGTTCACTTCTGCATTTATTTTCTGAGACTGAAGCTCTGGCTTTAGGAATTGTTCTTGCTATTTCTGGTGCTCTGGGAGACTTATTTGAGTCTGCTTTGAAAAGAGCGGTAGGAAAAAAAGACGCTGGTGCCCTTATTCCAGGGCACGGAGGCTTGCTTGATAGAATTGATGGAATAATGTTTGCAGCTCCTGTATTCTGGGGGATAATTAAGCTATGGAAACTTTAAAAGTGCCTGATTTAGAAAAATGTTATGAAATTTTAAAAACAGAAGGGGTTCCTTCTCACATTATTCGGCATTCTGAAAAGGTTGCTCTTATCTCCGGGGTTTTGGGTAGTGCCCTTATAGAAAAAGGAGAGGATCTTGACTTGCAGCTTCTCGTAGCAGGAGGTCTTCTTCATGATGTTAAAAAGTTTGCCACTTTAAAGACTGGAGAAAATCATGCAAAGGCTGGTGAAAGGTTTATAAAAGAGCTCGGTTATAAAGAGGTAGCCAGGATTGTAGGGGCACATGTATTTTTTAAACCGAGGAAGCCTTATAACAAAGTCTGGCCTGAAGAAATAGTTTTTTATGCAGACAAAAGAGTAAAGCATGAAGAGATTGTAAGCCTTGATGAAAGATTTGAGGATCTTATTTTAAGGTATGGTAAGACAGAAAAAAGAGTTGCCAGAATAAACTTCCTGTATCGTTTTTCTAAAAGAATTGAAAAAAAGATTTTTGGGAAACTCAGTTTTTCTCCTGCATCTCTTCAGAAGTTGAATCAGATAAAGGAGGCAAAGGATGCCCTTAAAAAATGCCTTGAGAGTGGCTCTTCTTGCTGGAGGCACCTCATCTGAAAGGGAAGTATCTCTTAAAGGCGCAAAATCTGTTGAAAGTGCTTTAAAAAAACTCGGACACAAAGTGGAGTTTTTTGACCCTGCAATAGATCTTCCCAGACTTGCTGTAGAAAAAGATAAATTTGACTGTGCTTTTCTGGTGGTGCATGGTCCTGGAGGAGAGGATGGAGTGCTTCAGGGCTTTCTTGATTCCATAGGGCTTCCTTATCAGGGAGCAGGAGTGCTGGGAAGCGCTCTTGCCATGCATAAGGGAATTAGCAAAGAACTTTATAAACTGGCAGGCCTGAAAGTACCGGAAGGGAGGACCTTTACTAAACACGAGATTACAGTAGCAACTGAATACGCAAAAACTCTTGGCTTGCCTCTTGTCATAAAACCTGCAACTCAGGGTTCAAGCATAGGGCTTTCAATCGTAGAAAACTGGACACAGCTTGAAGAAGCCTTTGAAAAGGCATTTGCTATAGATAAAGAAGTACTTGTGGAAAAGTTCCTTCAGGGAAGAGAAATTACTGTGGGAGTGCTTGGAGAGGAGGTGCTCCCTGTAGTGGAGATTATTCCCAGGGGATCAAAATTTTTTGATTATAAAACCAAATATACCCCGGGAATGGCAGAAGAGGTATGTCCCGCACCTATTCCTGAAAATCTTTATAAAAAGGCTCAAGAATATGGAAAGATTGCCCATAAGGCATTAAAACTCAGGCATTACAGTAGAACAGATATGATAATTTATGAAAACGAAGTGTATGTACTTGAGACAAACACTATTCCAGGGATGACAGAAACAAGCTTACTCCCACTTGCTGCCAGAGTAGCAGGTTATGAATTTACACAACTTGTGGAAAAGCTGTTAAAAATGGCTATAAACCAAAAATAAAAGTTAAGAATAAAATCCTTGCAACATTTTTTGGGCTTCAACTCCAATGGTTACGGCATATTCTTTATAAAATTTCTTCAAGTTTTCCTGAGAAATACCTTCAGCAAGTTTTTCTATTTCAATAGCCTGAGATAAAAGATATTCTCCCAGGGTTCTGGAGGAAGAAGTATCTAATAGATCAATTTTTGCCATTAAAGATAAGGCATTTTCTATTTTTTGAGAGAGAAGATTAATTTTTTGTTTTTCAGTAGCTTGAAGGTCTTCAAGTTGCTCCAATTCTTTTAAGGCAATCTTCAAATAATCTTCAAAAAGATTTTCTGGCTTTTGCCCCTTTGAAGAAATGGATTTTGTATTAAAATTAATCTCTGGTGCATAATTTAAGTTTTTAACATCCATATCCGAGCCTCCTATGAAATATTTTAATTACTTAATCGGAAAAAATCAAGGGCACTTTAAGAAAGGGATTTTATATTTATGTTGTTTTCTGATATTGCTCTTTTTAAATGGGTGTATGGTAGTTACCGCAGGAGGAGTTGCATATCACGGATATAAGGTTGCTACTGATCCAAGGAGTGTAGGAAGGCAGGTGGATGATGCAAAAATTACTGCCGAAATAAAACTCAAGTTGCTGGGAGATCCAGTTACCAAATCAAGAAAAATAGATGTGGATACAGTCAATGGTGTGGTTACTCTTACTGGGGTTGTGGAAAATAAGGCCGAGATAGAAAGGGCTGTGGAAATTGCTTCCTCTGTCAAAGGGGTTAAAAAAGTGGTAAATAATTTAAGAGTGGGACAAAGGAGTGTCTCTTCTTATTTCAAAGATAAAGAAATAACCCTCAGGATAAAAAGCAAACTTATTCAGGATCCAGAACTTAAGGCTCTTTCTATAGATGTGGATACAGTCAATGGTGTGGTTACTCTTACTGGGGTTGTGGAAAATAAAATGCAAAAAAGAAGGGCGTTAGAAATTGCTACTTCTGTAAAGGGTGTAAAAAAAGTAATTGATAATTTACAAATTATATCTCCCTAAGTGATGTCTTTTCTTGATAAATTTGACATAATAGTAGTGGGTGCAGGGCATGCTGGAATAGAAGCTGCCCTTGCAGCAAGCCGTCTGGGTTGTAAAACTCTTCTCCTCACCATAAATCTTGAGCGCATTGGTGCTATGAGTTGTAACCCCGCCATTGGGGGCATTGCTAAAGGGCACCTTGTGAAGGAGATAGATGCCCTTGGGGGGGAGATGGCCCTTGCTATTGATGAGACAGGCATTCAGTTTCGCAAGCTTAATACCAGAAAAGGCCCTGCTGTGCGTTCAACAAGGGCCCAGGCAGATAGGTTTAAGTATCAGGACAGAATGAAGAGGGTGGTGGAAACCCAGCCCAACCTTTATCTCAAGCAGGCCCTGGTGACAGAGATTCTGGTAAAAGACAGAAGGGTCATTGGCGTCAGAACCAAGGCTCAGGAGGAGTTTGGGGCCAAGGCAGTAATTATTACCGCAGGCACTTTTCTTCACGGCCTTATTCACATAGGCCTTAACAGCTTCCCAGCAGGCAGGATGGGAGATCCTCCTTCAAACAGCCTCTCTGAGTGTTTAAAGGAGCTTGGTTTTGAAATAGGTAGATTTAAAACAGGTACCTGTCCAAGGCTGGATTCCCGCACCATAGATTATGAACGCCTTGAGGTGCAGTGGGGAGATTATCCTCCTCCCCTTTTTTCTTTTAAAAACAAAAGCAAAATGCCACCCCTTCCTCAGGTGCCGTGTTTTATTACCTATACCACCCCAGAAACCCATGAAATAATAAAAAGTGGTCTTGATAGGTCGCCTCTTTTTACCGGAAAGATAAAGGGCAGGGGAGTGAGGTATTGTCCTTCCATTGAGGACAAGGTTTTCAGGTTCCCTGATAGAGAAAGACACCAGGTTTTTATTGAACCAGAAGGCCTTGATACAGTGGAAGTTTATCCCAATGGAATAAGCACCAGCCTTCCCATAGATATTCAGTGGAAAATGGTGAGAAGCATTCCAGGGCTTGAAAAGGCAGAAATCTTACGCCCGGGTTATGGCATAGAGCACGATTATGTAATTCCCACTCAGGTAAAACACACTCTTGAAACAAAGCTTATTTCAGGGCTCTTTCTGGCAGGCCAGGTGAATGGAACAACCGGTTATGAGGAGGCAGCAGCTCAGGGACTGATAGCAGGAATAAATGCAGTAAAGTATGTCAGGGAAGAGGAGCCCTTTATCCTTGACAGATCCCAGGCTTATATTGGTGTGCTTATAGATGATCTTGTTACTAAAGGGACAGACGAACCCTATAGGATGTTTACCTCCCGGGCAGAGTACAGACTTCTTCTTAGAGAGGACAATGCTGATCTCAGGCTTACTCCTCTTGGAAGAAAGCTTGGCCTTGTGGATGATGAAAGATGGAGCCTTTATCTTGAAAAAAAAGAGAATTTTGAAAAACTTCTTCAATTTTTAAAAGAAACAAAAGTCACCCCGTCTTTTATAAACTCCTTTCTTGAAAAAATAGGTTCAAGCCCTCTTGAGCACTCTGTAAAGCTTTACGATCTTTTAAGAAGGCCTGAAGTAAGTATAACAGAACTCTCTGAGCTAATTCCAGAACTCAAAAAAGTATCAAGGGATGTGCTTTCTGAGGTGGAGACAGAGGTTAAGTATAGTGGATACATTGAAAGGCAGATGAGAGAAGTGGAGAGATTTAGGCGGCTTGAAAAGATGAGGCTTCCTGAAGACCTTGATTATTCTGTGATTCCCGGCTTATCAAACGAGGTAGTGGAAAAGCTTAACAGGGTGAAACCTGTTTCCATAGGACAGGCTATGAGAATACCCGGCATTACCCCAGCAGCAATTTCTGCCGTGCAAGTGTACTTGAAGAAAAGGGGGTTGAAGTAATGCGAATAGAGACTTATCGCAGGGCACCATTTATAGACAGGGAGGAGGAGATAGAGTTTCTTGTGGACTGGCTTAGTGAAATCCCCCAAAAAATTCTCTGGGTTTATGGCCCTAAGTCAAGCGGAAAAACCACTTTGATTTCTTATGTGATAGATAATTATTTGCTTAAAGAAAAAGAGTATTGGGTAAAGTACTTTAATTTGAGGGAGACACTGATTGTGTCTTACGAAAACTTTTTAGATACATTCTTTATGGGAATGGAGAAGGGGGAAAGCGAGCGAGGAGCAAAGATAGGAATAAATGTGTTTGGCTTTAAAAGTGAGGTATGGAAAAAGATAAAGGCAAGAGAAATAAATCTGTTTAAGGCATTTATAGAGGAGCTTGAAAAAATTGTAGAGAAGAGAAAAAAGTGTGTAATAATAGTTGACGAAATACAGAAGTTAAGAGATGTGTATATAGAAAATGGGAACGGAACGAGGGAATTGCTTAAAGAGTTTTTAAACTTTTGTGTCAGTTTGACTAAAGAGAGACATTTGAGCCATGTGGTAATACTTACATCAAACACCGTGTTTATAGAGAGGATATACAATGATGCGAGGATGAAGGAGACAAGCAGATTTATGAAAATAGACCATTTGAGAAAAAATCAGGTGGAAGAATGGCTTAGCATAGAAGGATTTAATAAAGAAGAGATAGAACTTGTATGGGAATATTATGGAGGGAATATTTCAAGAATTTTAGAGGCTATAAGAGTGAAGAAAAAAGGAAATGATTTAAGAGAATTTTTGGAGCGAGATAAATGGCTTGCATATACGGAAATAGTGGATTATTTAATAGATTTTAGTGAAGAGAAAAAGAAATACTTTAATGAAATAGCACGAGATATAATAGAAAAAGGGTATTATTCTATTGAGAAAATAAATAGGGAACAGAAGGAATTTTTACAGAAGTGGGCAGAGAAGGAGATACTTTTTTACGATCCTCTTGAACTAAAAGTAACTGGAAATAGTAGAATTTATGAAAAGGGCATGGAAATATTGCTTGGGAAAAATTAAAAAATCCTTTTAAGAGGGAGTAATAAATGCGGGAAAGGAGGCTCTTTTATTATGCAATAATTGTGGGAATAATTTCCGGGCTCGGTGCTCTGGTTTTTTACATGGCCCTTGATTTTTTTTCAGAATTTTGTATGCACCTTGCAGGTATAGAGGTTCCAAAGCCTGGAGGAGAACCGGCTTTATTTCATTTTCATTTAAAAATTTATATCCCTGTAGTTATTATTACGGCAATAGGAGGGCTTATTACAGGGTTTTTGGTTTACAGGTTTGCTCCTGAGGCAGAGGGGCATGGAACAGATGCTGCTATCAAGGCCTATCACCATTTAAGGGGTATTATCAGACCAAGGGTTACGATTATTAAAATTATTGCTTCTGCTATAACGATTGGAAGTGGAGGAAGTGGAGGAAGGGAGGGCCCCATTGCACAAATTGGTGCTGGCTTTGGTTCATTTTTAGGAACACTTTTGAACCTTACTGACAAAGAAAGAAGAATCCTCCTTGTTTGTGGAATGGCTGGAGGAATAGGCAGTATTTTTAAATCCCCTTTAGGAGGCGCACTTTTTGCTGTGGAAGTGCTTTATAAAAGAGATTTTGAAACTCAGGCTATTATACCTGCCTTTATTTCTTCCATTGTGGCTTATGTAGTATTTGTATTGGTTCTCAGCTTTTTTACAGGAGTCCATTCTCCCAGTGTTTTTGTGGTTCCGAAAGTAAGTGTTCATTTTGATCAGCTGCCCTTGTATATTATAGTTGGTATTATTTCAGCTGGTTTTGCAATTTTATATGTAAAATCTTTTTATGGAGTACACCACTATTTTAAAAAGTTATCAATTTCAAACTATTTTAAACCAGTAATAGGTGCTTTTATTACTGGTACAATGGGGCTTTTTCTTCCCTCTGTCTTGGGAATGGGATATGGCTATGTACAGGAAGCAATTTATGGCCATCTGTCTTTTAATTTGTTAATCCTTACTGTTTTAGGAAAAATTTTGGCCACTTCTTTTAGTATTGGGAGTGGAGGAAGTGGAGGAGTGTTCGGGCCTTCTATTGTAATAGGTGGCCTCCTGGGCGCTGCTATAGGTACTTTTTTTTCACACTATATTCATGGTATTCAAATAGCCAGCTATGTCTTAATAGGAATGGCGGGCTTTATAGCTGGTGCATGTAAAACTCCCCTTGCTGCTATTCTTATGACTTCCGAAATGACAGGAGGCTATACCCTTCTTCCCGCCCTTATGGTATCTGCAGCTACTTCCTATCTTCTTACAAGGGATTATACAATTTATTGCGAACAGGTACCCACTCAATTTGACAGCCCTGTGCATCGTATGGAAATGGCAGTGGATATTTTACAAAATATAAAAGTAAAAGAAGCCATGACTCCCTCTCCTGTTACTGTGTCTCCTGAAGATACTGTAGAAAGGGTTGTTAGGCTTATTGAAACTACCGGGCACAATGGATACCCTGTAGTTGAAAATGGAAGACTGGTGGGAATTATTACTTTTTCTGATATAGAGAGAGTTCCCGTAAAAAAAAGAGAGTATGTTAAGGTAAAAGAAGCTATGACTCCAGATCCAATTACTACCCATCCAGAAGAAGATTTAAAAACTGCCTTGAGTAAGATGTTTTCTCTTGAAAAATATAGTACTACAAGAGTGGGGAGGCTTCCTGTAGTGGAGAATGGCAATTTAGTGGGAATTTTAACAAAAAGTGATATTATAAAAGCCTATGCCAGAGAAAGGAAAAAATACTTTGTTTAATGAAAACTTTAAAGATTTCTTTAGTGGAAAAGATTCCTCAAAAAGTAAAATGGATTGTTGAAAGGCTTTCAGCCCATGGATTTACTGCCTATCTTGTAGGAGGCTGCGTTAGAGATCTTCTTCTGGGAATTCCTCCAAAAGACTACGATGTAAGCACTTCTGCTACTCCAGAAGAAATTCTTGAAATTTTTCCCAGAAGCAGGCTTATAGGCAGAAGGTTTCCCATTGTTCATGTTTATGTGAACAGAAACGAAGTAGTTGAAGTCTCTACTTTTAGAGGAAGGGAAGAGCTTGACGGTGTAGTTAAAGAAAATTATGGCACACCTCAGGAAGATGCTCAAAGGAGAGATCTTACTATAAATTCCCTTTTCTACGACATAAAAAATCAACTTGTAATTGATTATACTGGAGGGCTTAAAGATTTAGAAAGAGGGATTATACGGGTTATAGGAGATCCTTTACTGCGTTTTAAACAGGATCCTGTAAGGATGTTAAGGGCTATTAGGCATGCCTCAAGGCTTTCTTTTGAAATTACTCCTGAGGTCTGGGAGGCCATTTGTCTGAGAAAGCAATTGATTAAAGGGGTGCCTAAGGAAAGATTACGAGACGAACTTCTTAAAGATATTGAAGGTGGGTATATAAGCTCCTGGTTTTATCTTTTAAGAAAAAGTCAGCTTATTTATGAAATATATCCATTTTTCAGAAGGCTTGAGAAAAAAGGGTTGATTTCTTACCCTTTGCTTAATAAAATTTTCAAAGAAATGGAAAGTCTCCCTGCCTCCAGAGAAGAAAAGGTCTGCCTTTTTCTTTATGGATTTCTGGGAGTAATAAAATATAGCCCTTTTCCTGAAGATTGGAGAAAAACCCCTTCTTTTGATAGAGAAAAGCTACTTAAACTTTTCTGGAGCTTTTTCTTTACTTTTCGCTTTTGCAGGGCTTTTTTTGAAGATGCTATGGATATTTTTAGAGATGCCGTAAAACTGGTTTATCTTCTTTATCATGGCTATTCAGTTTCAAGAAAGTATAAGCGAAAGAAACACTATGCCTCATCTTTGAAAGTTGCAAAAAGTATTTTAAAATCTTTAAAAAGGGTTGGAGAAAATGGATTTAAAGAACTCTAAAGCTTACAACTTTTTAAAGGACACGGATATTTCATATTTTAAAAAAAGAAAAAAGGAGGTAATAGCACCTGCCCCAGCATTTAAAAGTTATCAAGGATTAAAAAATATTCCTTTAATAAAGGATTTTCAGAAATTACAGAAATTAGAAAAAACGAAAAGTTTTTTAGAGATACTTCTGAAAAGAAGGAGCAGAAGGAGTTATAATAAAAGAGGACTTGCTCTTGAAGAAATTTCTTATCTTATTTTTGCTACTCAGGGTGTTACACTCAAGCGAGGAGATATTCTTTTCAGAACAGCTCCTTCAGCAGGGGCTTTATATCCTGTAGAAACTTATTTAGTAGTAAATTATTCCAAAGATTTAAAACCAGGTTTATATCATCTTGATTTAAAATCCTGGAGTCTTTGTTTTTTAAAAGAAGGCTTATTTAATAGAGAAATAGCAGAGCTTTGTTTGGGACAGGAGTTTTTCTCCTCTGCCAGTGTTGTATTTATATGGAGTGCTGTTTTGAGGAGAACTTTGTCTGTTTATGGAAGCAGAGGCTTAAGATACATATTTATGGATGTAGCACATATCTGTGAAAATCTTTTGCTTGCAGTGGAATCAATTGGCCTTAAGGCATGCCCTGTTGGGGCTTTTCTTGATGAGGAACTTACCCAATTCTTAGGACTTGATCCTGAAGAAGAGCCTGTAATTTACCTTGCCTCTGTGGGAACTTAGTCCCATTTTTTAGTCCCATTTTTCTTTCTCTTTTCGTTTCTGAAACTCCTTCCAGGGTTTTTTCTTTTTCTTTCCCTTTGTTAGCTTTCTGTAAGCTACTTCCTCCTCTTCAAACTCTTCTGAGTGTTCTGCAAAGCTTTCCATAAAAGGAATTATAGGCTCTTCTCTTTTTGGTAGAGCCTCTTTTGGCCCATACTTTCGCAGAAACTTTTGATCTATAGCAGGCCCTTTTAGTGCCTCAAAAGGAAGTTCTTCTGCCAGAAAAATTTCGTCTCCAAATTTAAAAAAATTAATCCATTCCGGGAATTTGTGGGGAAAAGCTTGAATGAGAATGCCACCTTTTACCTTTGCCCAGTTTTCTGCAAGTTCTTTATCTGCAAAAAGCACTATTTTTTTATTGACAGGCCTCCACCATCCTTCAAGGCTAATCTTCCACCAGATTTTGGGCTTGACAAATGTCCACAGGGTATTAAATTTTAATAGGGTATCCAGGTTAGCCTGTGTTAAAGGAGAATGCATAGGGTTTTTGGCTTTTACAAGTTTAGAATCTTCTAAAAATTCAAAAAAATCTTTATAATAATAAGAAAAGATTTGTATTAAAGTGTTTATTTTTACTTTTTTAAATTTTTTGGTAAAAATGAGGACTTGAAAAATTTCCTTTATTTTGAAAAATCCATTATAATCAGGTATTAAACCGAACTCTTCGGGATGATAAGCGAGAAGATATTTTAAAAACTTGAATAATTTTTTAAATTCCATTGAAGTTATGAAACACAATATTTATTTTTAAAATATAGCACTTGATAAAAAATAATAAAGGGGGAGGCGGGTAAAAGTATGGCAAACAAAGAATTGTCTGAAAAAATCGTTCAACTGGGCAAGTCTGGGAAGCTTACTTATGACATGTTGAACAAACTTTTGCCTGAGGAATACAATGATCCGGACAAAATGGAAGAGCTTTTTGATCTGTTGGAGAGCCATGGTATTGAGCTGAAAGAGCTTGATCCCTATGAAAAGGAAGATTATCTTGAGAAAAAGGTTCAGGACAAGATGAAGGAGCTTTCCTCCTTTGTAGAAGGAGAGCTTGAGGAAGAGCCTATTTCAGAGCCTGGAAGTGAAGAGCTTCTTTCTCTATATCTTAAGGAAATGGGAAAATATGATCTCCTTACTCCTGAAAGAGAAGAAGAACTTTCCAAACAGATAAGAGAAGGTTTTGAGGCAATTGTAAGATTGATTGAGACTACAGAAGTGTATTGTAAGGAAATTCAAGAATTAAAGAATACTCTTGAAGAATGGAGGAAGAGAGATCCCAATCTTAAGCCCAAGAAAACTTATGTCAATTATCTTGAAAAAACTGTAACTACCTGCCAGAGGAAATATTCCAGAAAAGAAATAAGGGAATTTTGTGAAAAAGTAAAGAAGTATATTTTTCAGATAGAAAAGGCAAAGGATGAAATGGTAAAGGCCAATCTCAGGCTGGTTGTTTCCATTGCCAAAAAGTATGTGAGGCAGGGGCTTTCTCTTGCTGATCTAATTCAGGAAGGAAATTTAGGTTTAATGAGAGCCGTTTATAGGTTTGATTACAGAAAGGGAAACAAGTTCAGCACCTATGCCTCCTGGTGGATAAGACAGTCTATTACCAGGGCTATTCTTGATAAAACAAGAACAATCAGGCTCCCCGTGCACTTTTTGGAGCTTAGAAACCATGTATTCAAGGTGTTTTATGAACTTTCTAAAGAATTGGGAAGAGAGCCCACTCCTGAGGAGCTGGCTGAGAAAACAGGAGTGCCTTATGAAAAAATTCTCGTAATTTTTGAGACATCAAAAGAGCCTGTTTCTTTAGAAACTCCCATAGGAGATGAAGATAGCACTCTTGGCAATTTTATTGAAAACAAAAAAAGTCCGTCTCCTTATGAAGCCACGCGGAAAAAGGATGTTTCAGAAAAGATAAAGAAGTTTCTCTCTACTCTTTCTCCAAGAGAGGAGAAAATTATAAGGATGCGTTTTGGTTTGGGCGAATATGAGGGTTACACTCTTGAGGAAATTGGATATATTTTTAAGGTTTCAAGGGAAAGAATTCGCCAGATAGAGAAAAAGGCCCTTGCCAAAATGAGGCAATTTGCTCAGAAAGAAAAGTTTGATCCGCGAGATTAAAACAGCCCAACCTGCTTGGGCTTTCTGGGTTGTTTTTTAAATTTTTTTATAGGCTCTCCCTTAAAAAAACGGGAGAGCCCCTTTTTCAAAGTAAAATTAAATACTTTTCTTTCTGTCACTGCACTAAAGAAAAAGCTTTCTTTGGCTCTTGTAATAGCCACATATAAAAGCCGCCTTTCTTCCTCTTCTGAGGTGTCAGGAAATATTTTTAAAGGCAGGAGCCCTTCTTCAGCCCCTATAAGAAAAACATGTCTGGCTTCAAGGCCTTTTGAGGCATGAATTGAAAGAAAGTTTACTCCCTCAGTTGCAGGTAAAAGAAAATCCGAAAGGGTTAAAGATTTTAAATAGGCTTTAAATTTATCTTTATCTTTTTCTGTTAATTCCCACAAATTTTTTAAAAAGACTCTTATTTTAAAAGGAGCATCTTTTATGTTTTCTTCAATTCCTGAAATTGTAGTCTCAATTTTGGCTAAAAATTCACAGCAGAGATTATACTTAAGTTCTGCTTCTTCTTCAGGAATGCTTACGGGTATCCCTTCTTCCTGTAAGAATTCTTTTAAGGGATAAAAAGCCGCTTTTAATCTACTTAATACAAAAATGTCTTTAGGAGCAGTTGAAGCATGTTTTTGTTCTTCCAGGCTAAGCCCGCCAAGGAGTTGTTTTATTAATTTACAAATTTCTTTCTTTTCTTGGAAAGTGGAATTAAATTGAAAACCCTGAACAGTGCCGCCTTTTTTAAGACTTTTTAAAGGTGGAACAGACCATGGAGAGCATTTAAATTTTTCAGCAAATTTTAAAATATTTTCAGGGCATCTAAAGCTCAGGCTTAAATGAAGAACTTTGTGACTGGGGCACAGTCTTTTGACGGCATTTTTTATAAACTCAAGATTTACGCCTTTGAATCCATAGATACACTGGTTTGGGTCCCCAAAAAAAACAAAATGGGAACCTTGAAAATTTGTCAGAAAATCCCATATCTCAGGAGACAGATCCTGAAATTCATCAATAACCACATACTTTTGTTGCAAATGTGGAAGAAGAGACTGCGTTTGGTTTAAAAGGAGTTCAAAGTCAAGCAGGTTATTTTTTAAAAGAAACTCATGGTATGTTTTTAGATTTTGTGGCTGTTTTAAGGGATTTTTTTGTTTGTGAAATAACTTTTTCAAGATTTCCTTTTTTTCAGCCTCGGTAATAAGGGGAGGAGTCTTACCATGGTAATCTGTCCATAAGTCGTATGCCAATCCGTGGAAGGTGTCAACTTTTATTTCTGAAAGTCCTTTTTCCTGGGCCTTTTTTTTCAGTTCTTCTGCAATTTTTAAATTATAAGCAAGTAGTAAAATTTCACTTGGCTTTACTTCATTTTCAAGAAGATGGGTAATTTTGGCAAATAGGGTATAGGTTTTCCCTGTCCCGGGGCCTGCTATAACAAGAAGGTCTCCTGGCTCCTTGAGAATCCTTTTTTGTTCTTCTGTAAGATTGAGCTCTTTAGCCTTCACAGATTACCTGATTGCGCCCCTTTTTCTTGGCAAAATAAAGAAGACTGTCAGCTTTTTTGATAAGGGATTTGAGACTTTTTTCCCTTTTATTTTGGTTCTTCGTAGAAACAACGCCTGCACTTATCGTCACTTTTATCCTATGACCATCAATTTCAAAAACAGTATTTTCTACTGTTTTTCTTAATCTTTCAGCAATTTGACAGGCCTTACTAAGGGTGGTATGGGGTAAAAAAATCAAAAATTCTTCTCCTCCATACCTGATTATTGTGTCAGTATTCCTTAAGTTTTCTATAAATATTTTAACAATCCTTTTTAACACTTCATCTCCCACAAGATGGCCATATTTATCATTAATTTCTTTAAAATAGTCCACATCTATAAGAATTATAGAAACAGGAATTTTATAACGAGCAATTTCTTTCTCCAGTTCTTTCAGTTTTATTTCCAGAAAAAACCTGTTATAAGCTCCTGTAAGCCTATCTTTTACAGCAAGATCATAAAGTTCTTCTTTTTCTTTTTTTAAATTTAGAAATTTCAGTTCTTTTTCCAGGTACCAGGAGAGAATGTGACCTAATTTTTCAAAAAGCTTTCTGTTTATTTGAGAAAATTTAAATTTATTCGGCGGGAATACCAGAATAAAAAATCCAATGATATTTTCTTCTATTTTAAGAGGAAAAATATAGAATTTATAATTGTTAGGATCTTTATTTCTTAAAATTTCAGGGATTACGGTCTTGGGCGTTTTAAATTCTTTATTTTTAAAAGATTTTTTCAAATTTTTAATCCATTTTAATGACTGAGAATTTTCTATATAAGTCTTCTCTCCAGAAGACTCGTAAAGAATAATCGCATTTTCTTGTAAGGCAATTACATAAAAATCCAACAGAGGAATAACAGAGCGAAGACGATGATAAATTTCTTTTAAAATTTGTTTAAAAGATTGATGTTCAAGGAATATATCCATAAGAGCATTTAAAAGTTGATTAACCCGGGAAAGATGTAGTAAATCCTGGACTTCTGAGACAAGAAGAAAAATTCCACATTCTATCTTACTGAGTTTTTGTATAAACAAAGGAATGAGTTTTTTAGGAATAATATAACCATGTTGTGGTGCTATAAGCTCTAAATCTAAGGACTTTATTTTTTGTATAGCATAAAACAGGGCTTCTTTGCTTGGCATGTAGTGTTCGTGGAAAAGTTTAATATCTTCAAAATCTTTTTCCTCTTCAGCAAAAAGTTTATTTTGAGAAACCAGGGCTCCGAAAAGGTCACTTGAAAAAAGGACCTTTGTTTGAGGATCGTAAGTGCAAATAGCCCCTGCAAAGTGGACATACGGAGTAAAAATAAATTTTAAAACCCTGCCCGAAGGAAGTTTAAGTTGCCATTTATTTTTTTCTACCAGATAAAATTTACTTTGCCATGCATAATGTTTAAGTAAAACCTGAGTTCTCCAATGAGTTACCACAACTCTATCTTTTCTTGGGAATTCTTTTTCATAAGTAGAAATACAGGCGGTTATGTCTGGATCCTGGTGATGGCACACAAAATATTTTACATCTTCAGGATTTATAAGTTTTTTAATTTTTTCTATTGTTTGAGGATAGGACAGTAGAGATCCTGGATCAAAGAGTACCGAGTTTTCCCCCTCTCTTAATAAATAAGTATGACATTGGAATTGATCTCCAGGAAGCCATCCTCCTACCCAGAAAGTATTTTCTGCAATCTCTAAAGGCTCTTTAAATTTCATCAAATTAAATTTAATCTCTTTTACCGTAATTTTCAAGTGTAATTTTTAAAAATCTTCTTATTTTTTATTTTAAACTCTATGTAAGAAAGTTTTTCTCTTTATTTCTAAAAAATTTTAGCCAGTGGGTTATAAAATAAATAGAGCCTGTGATTAAAATTTTTTGTTCGCTCTGTGACAGGGCTTTTTTATAAGCTTCTTCGGGATGTTGAAAGAAACTGATTTTTTTCAATTTCTGAAGATTAATTAAAGCCTTTTTCCACTCTTCAAGCGTTACAATTTTTCGGGGAGAAGTAAATTCACATATATAGACCTGGGAGGCTAAATGAAAAAATTTTTCAAGCATTGTCAGAAAATCTTTGTCTCCATAAGGATTGGTAATTCCCATGATTAATATAAATTTACAAAAATTATCTTTTTTTAAGGAAGTTACAAGAGCCTCTATTCCCTGAGGATTATGGGCAGCATCCAAAATTATCTCTTTGTTTTTAATATAAAATTTTTCGTATCTTCCAGGATTTTTTACTTTTTTCAAAGCATCTTTTAAGGCATTTTCGTCAATTTTAAATAAACCCTTATCCTCTAAGACTTCCAGAGTTTTTATAGCACAGGCAAGATTTTTTCCCTGATAGAATCCCTGTAAGGAAAGGTCCAGTTCTTTAAAAACTTTTTTTCCAAAATAATACCATTTTTTATTTTTTAATTTTATTTGAAAGTCTTTTTTGAATAAAAATATAGGCACTTTGCTTTTTTCTGCTTTTGTTCTGAAAACATGTAGAGTTTCTTCTTTTTCTTCTCCGATTACACAGGGAACCCCTCTTTTCATAATTCCTGCTTTTTCTCGTGCTATTTTATCCAGGGTATTCCCCAGAAATTTCTGGTGGTCAAATCCAATTGTAGTAATTACAGACACTTCAGGCCACAGGACATTGGTAGCATCAAGTCTTCCCCCCATTCCACATTCAATCACTGCAAAATCTACTTTTTCTTCCGCAAAATAAAGAAAGGCAAGGGATGTTGTTACTTCAAAATAAGTAACTTTGTCCCCTCCGAGGGCTTCTTTTATTCTTCCGAGATAAAAATCCAACTTTTCATCAGAAACAGGAACATCATTAATCAAAAATCTTTCATTTATCTTTATAAGATGAGGTGAAGTATAAAGCCCCACTTTAAAACCATGTTCTTCAAGGATCTTAGAAATAATACGAGCTGTTGAGCCTTTCCCATTTGTACCTGCAAGATGAATTACTTTAAGCTTTCTGTGAGGATGGGAAAGTTTTTTTAGCAAGAGGCTTATTCTTTTCAGCCCGGGCCTTACACCAAAGAAGTTTAGGTTTTTCAGCCAGTTTATGTTTTTCATTTTTTATTTGATAGAATAAATTACAAGAAAAATGTAAACAAAGTAGGATAGCCCGGAAAAAAACAGAAGATAAGGAGGGATGTTTTTTCTAAATTTGGCAAATAAAAAATAGATAGCGGCAAGAGAAAGTGTAATGAGAGCAGATACCAAGGCAAGGCCTTTTACATTCCAGGAAGTAAACAATAACCCCACACTCACAGGAAAAGTAGACTGAAATACCATGGCTCCGCTCATGTTACCAAATGCAAGTATATCTTTGCCCTTCATACTCCATAAAAAACTATTAAATTTTTCAGGCAGCTCTGTAGCAATAGGAGCAAGTATCAGGGAAAAAAGTAGAGGATCAAGTCCTAATTTAAAAGAGAGTTTTTCTAAACTTTCCACAAACAGATGTGCTCCTTTTATCATAATAATTACAGCAAGGACTGTCTGAAGGAGCCCCGAGAGTACATCCAATTTAAAAGGAGGATTTTTTATAGAAAAAATTCTAAAAATATAAAGCGGAGCATCTGCCTCTGTCTCCACACTGGTTGCCTTAAAAGTAGAAAATACATATATAAAGTAATTTATCAAGAGGAAAATCGCGATTAAATAATGTAGCTGTTTGGTATTTGGTAAAAAATGAGGAACAAATATAGCCAGACTAAAGCTTATTAAAAAGAAAAAGAGGTCTCTTTTTAGAGTGTTAATTTCTATTTCTAATTGAAACTTTCTTTTTTTAAGTAAGCTACCCATAATTAACCCCAGGCCAATAGTAAACATTCCCATAGTAATAAGCATAAAAGGGGCCCCCAGGATTGCCCCTACACCTATATGAGCACCACTTTTTCCGTGATAAAAGAGTATGGCCACTAAAGGAACAATTGTTTCTGGAAGGGCAGTCCCTATAGCAGCAAGAATACTGCCTACTACTGCCTGAGAAAGAGTAAGTTTTTCTCCCAGGTGTTCAATACCATTGGTAAAAAGTTCTGCAGAAAAAAGGATGATAAGAAGGGAAAGGAGTAGAAAGAATTCTTCCATTCTATCTTGTCCAGTAAACTCTTACAAGCTTGTTGCCTTTTGACCATCTAAACTCCAGATCTCCTTTATATGCCCTGTACACAGCTCTTCCAAGACGCTGGGCAAGATGATCTGTAGTGGTTTCTATCACGGTTTTCCCATCTTCTTCATAAATAGTTATTATCTGATGAAGTGGATTAACTCCCCTTGCTCTTTCATATTCATTATTTATAAGCCTCATTATTTCGTCTCTATGTTGTTCCCAAAAATCCCCTGATAGGTAAAGATATCCCATAGCGTATTTATCCAGAGCTTTTCTACATCCTGGGCAAATAATCTGGGGGACAGAGTCCAGATCTTTTAATTCTTCATAAAGTTCTTCATCTATAAACCAGCGCTTGTCTTTAAAAACTGCTTTACACTTTGGGCAAATAGCCTCTCCAGCAGGAGCAGCTTTCATTGCATAGGGGTCATCAGTGGTTTCAAACTCATGGGTGTGTTGAATCCATTTTTCTCCTTTTTTTGCCATAAAAAAACCTCCTTTTTGGTATTGCAAAGTTTATAAAATCTTTTATATTAAATATAAGAGATTTAATAGCGTTTGTCAATGTGTGCCCCCGTAGCTCAGGAGGATAGAGCACGAGATTCCTAATCTCGGTGTCGCAGGTTCGAGTCCTGCCGGGGGCGCTTGAATTCTACGTTTCAGAGGAGTCATTTTTGAACTTGGTCACCAGTGACGAAAAAGTGACGAAAGAAGACGGACACTTTTTACAAGTAGTCGTATCATTTCATAAGTAGTCGTGTTTGACCTGTCACTGGAGAATATATATATTTCTGTATGAAGTCTTGTTTCAGCTTGGACTTATTCGGCACCAAGACTTTTAGGTCTCAGCGTTAGTCTATAGTTAATCTATCTATTGTCCAATAAACTCCTTTGCGTCCTTAATGTTTCTTGTCATATGCACACAAAAGACAATCTGCTAATTTTTCTGCAAAGGCATTTCTTATAACCTCTTTTTCCATCTGAATTATATCTTCTATAGGTTTATTTTTTATAGCATATTTACTTAATGCTCCTCCAAGTTTTTTGAGTGGTTTTATTATTATTTTATCTCCCTCCATTTCTACTTCTACTACATTTGTTTCAAGCTTTTTTCTAAATTTAGCTGGAATGGTAATCTGACCTTTTCTTGTAATTTTTGCTGTAAACATCTTACTTCCTTTTAAAGGATTACTTTTTATAAAGGTAACTCACAAAAATAATAAGTCAATAGATTAATGAGTTCCAGAATTTTGATTTTTCCTATATTATTTTTTTCCACGATTAAATTAATTTGGGCAAGCTTAGAATTTTTAATTTCAATTTTGTAGAGCATGACAAGCCTCATCAGCTACTGTTTAAGTAAACTTCTCTGAGTTCTTCTTTGGTTAAGCGTTTAAATGCACTTCTTTTGAAGTTTTTCGTCAAATGTGAGGACCTTTCCCTTTTTATGCTTAGCTTTTATACAAAGAAAACAGTCAAGTAAACTTAATCCCCGAATTTGCATGAACATTTCAAAAGCTTCTAAAAGTACTTCTTTATCTTTATTAATAATACCTTTATACAGAAGAAGATTCTTCAAAGCATCTGCAGCTTCTTTCTCAGGAATTTTATATGTTTTTGTGAGAACATAAAAAGCTTCTAATAAAACTTCTGAAAGTAAAATAGCCTTTTGTGTTCCAATTTTTAAAGATTCAAAAAATGGATAAATTTCTTGATATTGCTTTTCGTTGTCAGCTAAAAGATAGCGTAAAATTACATTAGTATCTGGAAAAATCACAGTATTCATTTGCTACTTTTTCCCATGCGAGTTCTCTTTCTTTTTCAAAAGGTAAACTTTTTTTGACATACTTTTTAAATATCCCACCTACATCTTTTATTGGTTCAATTACAATTTTTCCTTCTTCTATTTTAAATTTAATTAAATTTGTTCCTAAAAATTCACGAAATTTTTTAGGAATAGTAACTTGACCTTTAGAAGAAATTTTTACTAATGCCTCCATTCTTTACCTCAAATTAAAATTTTTACTTTTTATTATAAGTAAAAAATTTTAAAAAACAAGAAACAAATTTTAAATGCTACTGTTTAAGTAGACTTCTTTGTGTTCTTCCTTGATTAAGCAGAGGGCGTCAAAGATGATGTTGTCAAGGGCTTGCTTTTTCTTTTTTCAGATATTCAACTCCTTTTTCTGTAATTTCCCAGATCCCTTTGAGAGAATCGGATTTTAGAAGTTCTTCTTGTACCATTGTGTTCCTACACCACTGGGCTGTGTTTTCCCAGCGAATTGTGTTATTAGAAGGTAAAATTTGATAATCGTATTCATTTAATCTGTCTTTCATTTTCTTTTCTACCAACTCAAGCACTTGGGACATGGAAGCTGAATCTCCCAGTTCTACAAGAGC
>JAMOQE010000003.1 GCA_027064165.1 Thermodesulfatator sp.
GTAAAGGGATTTGAAGATATAAAGGAAGAACTTGTGTCCATCAGGAGGGAGAGGTATGGAGAAGAAACTTTAAAAGAAACTGAGATGCAAAAACAAAAAATTTATACACACAAATCTTGACACTATGTAGAAAGACTTAAAATATATAATTAAAAATAATTTTTTAACATGATCATAAAATTTTGTCAATAAAAAAAGTTAACGATTATTAAAATTTTTTCAGTATATTTCAAAAATATTAACTTTTTCCTTTTAAGATTTAAAATTTTTAACTAATTATGCCTTAAATTGTATATGCACAAAATTTGAATTTTTGTGAAAGGTTGAAAGATATGATAAAATTTAAAAAAAATTTATGTAATAAGTCCTTTTGATCAGGAGGCTTAATGCTATCTAAAAAAGAAATTCGGAGGATTGTTCAGGAGCTTCGTAAAACTTATTCTTCAGAAACTTTAGCTAAATGGAGTGAAGAAATTTGTAGAAAAATTGCTAAGCTTCCTGAATACAGAAAAAGCACTTTTATTGCTTTTTATTTTGCTAAAAAGGGAGAAGTGGACTTAAAAAGCTTAATAAGTAGAGCTTTTTTAACGGGGAAAAAAGTTTTTTTGCCGAAAACCCATTTTACAGAAAAAAAGCTTACTTTTCATCAGATTTTCTCTTTTTCTGATCTTGTGCCAGGTCCTTTTTCTTTAAGAGAGCCACCACTAAAAAATCCTTCTATTTCTCTGGAAAAACTTGAGCTTATTTTAGTGCCAGGGGTGGCATTTGACTTGAAGAAAACCAGAATAGGTTATGGTGGAGGTTTTTATGATAGGGTGCTTTCTAAGACGCAAGCTTTAAAAATTGGCGTTGCTTTTTCTTTTCAAATTTTTGAAAAATTACCCTCTGAAGCTCATGATCAAAATGTGGACTTGATAATTACGGAAAGAGGAATAATATAATAATTAAAGATGAAAAAATACAAATTTACCAAATATTTTGAAAATGAAGTTTTAAGGAAAAGGCCATATATTAAAAAAGAATGGTGTATAAAAATAATAGAGAATCCTATAAAAGTTGAAAAGCAAGAAGGAAATAGATGGAGATTCTGGGGTGTTGTAGAAGAGTTCGATAATAAGGTATTTAGAGTAGTGACATTAGAAGATAAAGTAACCATCCATAACGCATTCCCGGATAGGGGGTTTAAAAAATGAAATTAAAATATTATCCTGAGACTGATTCGTTATATATAGATTTGTCAGAAAAACCGAGTGTAGATAGCCAGGAAATAGCAGAGGGGGTAGTAGTAGATTTTGATGAGGAAGGAAATATTGTTGGGATAGATATAGATAATGCCAGCAAGAAAATAGCCTTAAAAAGCTTAACAATAATAAAATTGCCTTTTGAACAAAAAGAGATAAGGGTTTAATCTTACTAAAAGAGAAATAAAATACAATATTATGGAAAAACTTAAAAAGATTTTAAGAGAAAATTATCTCAGGATTACCGAGCAAATTGAGAAGGCTTGTGAGAGGGTGGGAAGATCTCCTTCTGAAGTAAAGCTCCTTGGGGCAGCCAAAAAACAGGTTCCGGAAAAGGTAAAAATACTTAATGAACTCGGCTTAAAGCTTATAGGAGAAAACTATGTCCAGGAGGCAGAAAAAAAACAGAAAGTGCTTAAAGATTTGCCCATAGAGTGGCACTGTATTGGAAGGCTTCAGACAAATAAAGTGAAAAAAGCCCTTAAACTCTTTCATCTTATTGAAACCCTTGACAGGATTGAACTTGCTCAGGCTATTCAGAAGTACGCTGAAAAGCTTAATCTCACTGTACCTGTTTTTATAGAGATAAACATTGGAAAAGAGGAAACTAAAGCAGGGGTTTTGCCAGAGGCACTGGAAGATTTCCTCGTAGAGCTTACAAAGTTTGATAAAATTAAGATAAAGGGGCTTATGTGCCTCCCGCCTTATAGTGAAAATCCAGAGGAAACAAGGCCTTACTTTGTAAAAATGAGGGAGCTTTTTGAAAGGGTTAAGCCCTATATGGATGAGGAATTTAAAGAGCTTTCCATGGGCACGAGTGGTGATTTTGTGGTGGCTATAGAAGAAGGAGCCACCATTGTAAGGATTGGAGAGGCTCTCTTTGGAAAAAGGGAGTGAAAGCCCTATTTTATGAAAAAAGCCTTCTTGTTTTTCTTTTTCTAAGCTTTTTTCTTGGTCTTTGCTTTAAGTTTTATAAAGTTCCTTTTTATCTTTTTATTATTCCTCTTTTTATCCTCTCTGAAATCTGGAGCAATAGGTCAATTACAAAAAAGAAGCATTTTCTTATTTTTGGCTTTTTAATTTTTTTATTAGGCTATTTTTATTTAACTGCTTATATAAAGCTCAAAATAACTTCTTATAAAGCGCCTCAGGGGACTTTTGAGACATTTTTTAAAGTGGAAAAAGTTGAACCTTACTATGGAAAGTATAAAGTGTGGATAGATACTTCTCAGGGCACTTATACTTTTTTAACCGAAAAAAAGCTCTTTACTCCTGGGAAATTTTGTTTAGCATATTTTAAAGAAAAGCGATTTAAGAAATACTTAAATCCCTTTTCTCCCTTGAAAACAGAGCTCTTTTTTATCCAGGGTATAGAAGGAGAGTTGAAGTTACTTGACGATAGGCCGGTTGTATGTGAAGAAGCGTCTGGTTTTAACCTTGAGAACTTAAGATTTCAGCTTTTTGAGTTCTCTGAAAAGCTTCCTCCACTTTCTAAGGCACTTTTTCAGACCCTTGTGCTTGGGGTGCACAGAGGCCTTCCTCCTCAGTATCTTGAGCGTCTTAAAACACAGGGACTATATCACCTTCTTGCCATTTCAGGCTTTCATCTGGGTGTTCTTTTTGGCATTTTTTATTTTTTCTGGAGGGGAGTGTTTGGGGTTCTTGCTATAAGAAATTCCTTTTTTCAGCCTGTGCAGCTTTTTGCTTCCCTTTGTGCCCTTCCCGGGGCGTTTTTGATGCTGCTTTTTTCAGGCTTTGCACCTTCAGCAGAAAGAGCTTTTTTCTTTCTTTTTCTTTTTGTGGTAAGCAGGCTTCTCTTTAGAAACACCTCTTCCCTTTCTCTGCTTTGCTTAACTGCCTTGTTGCTTCTCATTTTTAAACCAACTTATGTGGGAAGCTTCTCCTTTTTACTTTCGTTTTTAGCCACCTTTGCTTTGATTATAGGAGGAAGAGCTGCAAGACTTCTGGCAGCTGTTTTAAATTTAAATTCTGCTGATTTCTGGAAAAAACGGATTTTTAACATTTTTCAGGCTATTCTTGCCTCTTTTGCAGTAAGCCTTTTGATTTTTCCTCTAATCTTGTTCATTGACGGAAGTTTCCCTATAGGAACCCCTCTAAATAATCTGATTGCAGGGGCTTTCTGGGGTTTTGTATTTATTCCTCTTTCTATTTTTTCAGCTCTTCTGTCTTTTATAAATCAGGATCTGGCCTTAAAAACAGCTCTTTTTCTTGGAAAAACCTTTTCTTTTTATTCAAAACTTCCTTTTTGGGAATATCAGCTATCCTTTAGCTTGCCTGTAAACCTAATTATTTCTCTTTGTATTCTCACCCCAATTTTGATGTTTTTTCTGTGGAGAAGAAAAAAAACTCTTATTTCTGCAGTTTTAACAACGACTGTTTGTTTGGTGGCGTTTTATTTCGTTTTTCTTTTTTTTTATTTAAAAATACCCATGATAACTGTGTTTGATGTGGGGAAGGGAGACGCCATTTTAATAAAGGTTCCTTCAAAGGAGAGTTCCTATTATGTGCTCTGGGATACAGGGCCAAATTTCGGCAAAAAAAGCGGGTTTAACTGGACAAAGTTTTATTTGGTGCCTGTTCTTAAAAAGCTGGGGGTAAATGCTTTTGACCTGATAGCTGTTTCGCATCCTGACCTTGATCACAGCGGAGGTTTTTCCACTATTAAAAAATGTTTTTTCATAGAAGAGGAAATTACTTCCGAGTTCCCAGAGGCCTGCTGGAGCAAGGTAAATCTTAATGAGCCTCTTTCTTACTTAATTGAGCCTGAGGTTAAAAAATTCGGAGAGGCAGAGCTTTTTCTTTATCCAGGCAAAGTGGAGCATCTTTTAAGCTTTAAGAAACCCTGTGAGCATCTGAATTCAGAGAGCCTTGTTGGAGTGCTGGAATATAAAGGATTTACCATGATACTGCCGGGAGACATAGATGTAAGTAGATTTTCAAGACTTATTTATGAGAAGAAAATTTTTCCGGCAGAGGTGCTTCTTTCTCCACATCACGGCTCAAAAACCGGCCTAAACTCTTTTGTGCTGAAAGCTGTTAAACCCAAAACAGTTCTCATTTCCGGAAGAGGAAGATTTCACCCTCATCCTGTAATCTTAAGACTTTTTAGAAAAGAGAAGCTACCCTATTTTGTTACTGCAAGCTCTGGGGCAATCTATGTTTTTCCTCAGAAAAAATCTTTTTTGGTGTGTGAGGAGAGAAAAAGGAGAGAGGACTTCTGGGCAAGGCTTTTATTTCCACTTTTCCCTTATTATTGGGATACCATGGGATGCTACAGGTTTAATTATCACTTTGCAAAGGGGGTATAAGTATGAAAAAATTTGAAACCTTTGAGCACGGAGCAGACGTGGGGATAAGGGGTTATGGAGATACACTTGAGGAGGCCTTTTCCAATGCTTTAAAAGCGCTTGCCATGCTTCTGGTGGAGGAACTTCCTGAGGAAGGGATAAAAAAGGAAAAGGCATTTGAAATTGAACTTGAGGCAGAGGAGCCTTTGGAGCTTTTTATAGCCTTTATCAATAAGACTCTGACACTCTTTTATCTTGAGGAGGTGCTTTTCTGGGAGTTTGAAGGGGCTATTGAAAACTCAGCAGAAGGACTTATCTTAAGAGGAAAGCTCTGGGGAGAACCTTTTAGTGTGGATAAATTTGGCTACGGAGTTGAGGTAAAAGGTGCAACTTTTACCCTTGCAGAGGTTAAAAGGAGAGAGAAAGGCTGGATTGCCCAGTGCGTAGTAGATGTTTGATGGGAGGAGAAGATGTTTAAAGTTGCCATTGTGGGAAGGCCAAATGTAGGGAAAAGCACTTTGTTTAATACACTCATTGGCGAGAGAAAGGCAATAGTTGAAAAGACTCCCGGTGTTACAAGAGACATGATTCATGGTTATGCAGAAGTAGATGATGACAAGTTTATTGAGGTTATTGATACAGGGGGAATTGATTGGGGAGGAAAGGGGTTTTTTCAGAAAGAGATTTTAAGAGTGGTTGAGCGTGTGCTTAATGAGGCAGACCTTGTGCTTTTTGTAGTTGATGCAAAAGATGGTCTTTTACCAGAAGATCAGCAGGTAGCTGAATATCTGCGAAAACAGGGGAAAAAAGTCATTTTAGTGGTAAATAAAGTTGACGGGAAGCTTGAAAAGAGCTATTCCTATGACTTTTATGCCCTTGGTTTTGACAAAGTGGTTTTTATTTCTGCCAAGCACAAAAAAAATATTGAAGAGCTAAAGAGGATATTAAGGGAAGAGGCAGGGGAAAGAGCAGGCGAGCTTCCTGAGGCCACTGCTATTAAAATTGCTGTGCTTGGAAGGCCAAATGTAGGGAAAAGCACTCTGGTTAACAGGCTTATAGGCTACGAAAGAATGATTGTCTCTGAGATTCCTGGAACCACCACGGACTGCGTGGATGTAGTTCTTACCACACCTGATGGAAAAAACTATTTAATTATTGATACCCCTGGAATAAGGAGAAGGACAAAAATTGACAAAAGGGCTGAAAAGTTCAGTGTGGACAAGGCACTTGACACTATAAAAAAAGTGGATGTGGTGCTTTTTCTTCTTACTGCTGAAGAAGGAGTTACCAATCAGGACCAGAGACTTCTTCGTCAGATAGATAAACACAAAAAGGCCTGTATTATTCTGGTTAACAAGTGGGATCTCTTTGACGGAAAAAGGGAACAAGGAAATTTACTTATGGAAAACATAAAATATGGAGTGAGGTTTCTTCCCTGGGCACCTATTTTCACCATTTCTGCCAAAACTGGAAGAAGGGTGGATAAAATTTTGCCCCTTGTTGACGAGGTATTTGAAGAGTATTCAAGAAGGGTAAATACTGCACAGGTAAATAAAATTTTGGAAGATTTGAAAGCCAATTATTCTTTTAATGTAAAGGGAAAAAGAGTGAAGTTTTATTATGCAACTCAGATTGACACCAGGCCTCCCACTTTCGTGGTGTTTGTAAATGTGGATCCTGAAACCATTCCGAGACACATGGAAAAATTTTTTGAAAAAAGCTTCCAGAATTATCTTAACTTTGATAGGGTACCGGTAAAAGTTATTTTTAGAAAAAGAGGAGAAAAATAATTAAAACAGCTAAGAGCTAAGGTAAGAGCTAAGGGCCACGAGTATTAATGGGAGTGGAAACAAATTTGGGCTTATGATAATAAATTGTCAAAGTTATTCGTCTGTTCCTGGGATCATAAGGGTTTTTAGGGAATAGAGGGAAATTATCTGCATAGCCTGTAACTTCTATTATTTTATCTGGTTGTACTCCATTTTTTTCAAGCTCAAGCATAGCTGCAAGGGCCCTTGCCGTGGAGAGCTCCCAATTACCAATTTTTCCTTTTTTTGTAGGAGCCGCATCAGTATGCCCTTCCACGCTTATCACTACTGGTAAATCTTTCAGCTCTTCAGCAAAGACTTTTAAAATTTTCTTGGCTTCAGGGGTAAGCACAGCACTTCCAGATTTAAAAAGAGGTTTTCCTACCAGATCAACAATCTCAATCTTTATAGCTTTTTCCTGCGAAGTAGTTTCTACTTCTCTTATCAAAATATGCTGTTTTAAAGATTTAAGCCGAGTTTCTACTATTTTTTTAAATCTTTCTCCTTCTCCTCTAAGAGTAGTTTTTCCTCTTGAAGTTTTGCTCATTCGGTGAACTTTTATTGTACCAGTCTTATAGAATTCCATAAGCATACTTATTCCTGCTTTTTTAAAAATATTAAAATGTTTGAAATATGCTGCTACAGAAGCCTTTTTTTTGGGCTCCATCATACTTATCAGCCACATGAGAAGAAAAAAAGTCATCATTCCAGCAAGAAAGTCCGCATATGCAATTTTCCAGGAACCACCGTGATGTCCAGCTACGACCTTTTTAACTCTTTTGATTATAATAGGAGGTGTTGACATTATTTCCTCTGCTTCATAAGTTGATCTAATTCATCAAAAGAGGGTCTCATATGAGGAGGAATGGTTCTTCTTGCAAATTCAACTGCTATTTGAGGAGCTCCCCCACCTATAAAATTCACTATAGCAACCTTTATTACATTTAGATATTCCTTTTGTTCTTCACAAAACATTTCCATTTTTTGGGAAAGAGGAGCCATAAATCCATAACAGGTAAGAATTCCTGTAAATGTTCCAGCAAGAGCAATGGAAAGGTGATGTCCCAGTACTTCAGGAGGTTCATTTATCAATCCCATAGTTAGGATAATACCCAGAACTGCTGCTACCAAACCAAGCCCTGGCATGGAGTCCGCAAGCACCTGGAGTTTATGTGCAGGAGCTGAAAGTTCATGATAGATAACTTCTATTTCATTTTCAAGAAGTCCTTCCAATTCAAAATGGGTAATATTTGTAGTCAAAATGGAACGAAATGTATCCCTTATAAAGTTAATTACAATGTGGTTGGAAAGAATTTTAGGATAGTTTGAAAAAATTTTACTTGATTCTGGATTTTCAATGTCCTGTTCAATGGAAATGAGTCCTTCTTTTTTTATTTTTTTGAATATATCGTTTAAAAGTAAAAGCAGGTCTACGAAATCCTGTTTACTATAAACTCCTGGTTTGGTCAGGGCTTGTATAGCACCACTTATTAAGCCTTTTAAAATAGGCATGGAGCTCATTATAACAAGAGCTCCGGTTGCTGCTCCAAATATAATCAACCATTCAATAGGTTGAATAATAATAGAAAAATTGCCATGTTCCATAGCATAGCCACCAAATACACATCCTAAAACGATGATAAGTCCTACTATGGAAGGCATCAGGCGTACCTGTGTTCTCTTATAAGTTCTCTTTGTTTATTAAGCACAAAAAAACTGAGCTTGTCTTTAATATCACAGGGTAAATTGATAAATTCTATAGCTACTTCATATTTCCCATTTTTAGGATTGCATCTAACTACTCTTCCATAAAGATAAAAACCCAAGGGTTGATATACATCCAAAATAGTTTTTATTTCTACAAAGTGCCCTTTTTCAATAGGTTTATCCAGAAGGAGCCTTAATCCTTTTTCGCTAAAATTAACTTTTCTTTCAGGAAGTTTGTGAAACCCTTCTTTTTCTCTGGTAAGCAAGTTGATTAAATAATCAAGCTTTGCATTGATTAGTTTTAACCAGTTGTTTAGAGCTTCATCTATAGTGTCTTTTAAAGGAATGTAAGAAAAAAGAGGAATATCTCCTATAATTTTGGCTATTTTATTTTTTGCTTCTTCTGCAGGAATTTCTTTTATTTCAATAGGTAAAACTACATCAATTCTTACGGCTTCTCGTTCCATTTCTTTTTCCTTTTTCGGAATTTTTGAGATTAACTTTAATTTTTTAAATTATAAAACCTTAATATAAACTTGACAAGAAGAAAAAATTTTATAATAATTTATTAAAAAATAAATTTAGGAGGTGGGATATGAGTATTTATGTAGTAGGTCACAAGAAGCCTGATACTGACAGTGTATGTGCCGCTATTGCTTTTGCCTATCTTTTAAACGAATGGAAAAAGAGTGGCTGTAAAATTATGAAAGTGGAAGAGGATGCAGTACCTGTGATTCAGGGTGAACCCAATGCTGAAAGTAAGTTTGTGCTGGAGAAGTTTGGCGTCTCTGTTCCTGAAATTATGACAGATGGAGAGGGGAAAAAGGTAGCACTTGTGGATCACTCTGATAAAGTACAGAGCCTTGATAATATTGACAAGGCTGAAATTGTGGCTGTTGTGGATCACCATAAGATTGGCGATGTCACCACCCCCAATCCCATTCTTTTTGTAAATTTCCCAGTAGGTTGTACTGCAACTGTGCTTAAGTTCCTTTTTGATAAAACTGGTGTTGCTATTCCCAAGGAGATTGCAGGGCTTCTCCTTGCAGCTATTCTCAGTGATACAGTAGTATTTAAGTCTGCAACTACCACTGATATGGATAAAGAGGCTGCTGAAGAGCTTGCCAAGATTGCAGGTATTGATGATATTACCCAGTTTGGGATTGAAGTAAAATCCAAGCTTTCTGATGTTTCGGGTATGACGGCCAAGCAGATTATTATGAGAGACTTTAAAGACTACAATATGAGTGGAAAGAAAGTAGGTGTAGGCCAGATTGAGCTTATTGACCTTAAAGCCATTGAGAATAGAGTGGATGAGATTTATGAAGAGCTTGGAAAGATTAAACAGGAAGGTGGATATCATACCATTGTACTTATGCTTACAGACATTATGAAAGAGGGTACTGACTTGATGATAATTACGGATCAACCAGAAATAGTTGAAAAAACTTTTGGTAAAAAACTTGAAGGAAAGAGCGTGTGGCTTGATGGCGTTATGAGCAGAAAGAAGCAGGTTGTTCCACCTCTTGAGAAAACTTTTGCCAGTCTGTAAGTTAAACCTATCCTTGCATCATTCTTAAGTTTTAAGGGGGCACTTGCCCCCTTTTTTTATTTTTGTCCATTTTTTCAAATTTTATTCGTTTTCCCTCTGGAAAAATCCAAGATAATACTTAATTTTTATGATAGCTTTGGGAGCAGAATTTTTAGGAGGGGTTTATGGAAGAAGTAAAAAAAGAAGCGTTACATGAAAATAAGCAAGACAATGTGAAACAGGATGAAGGGATTTCTCCGGAGGAAGTTTCTCAAAATAGTGAAGATAAAATTAAAGCCCTGGAAGAGGAAGTTAAAAAGTGGAAGGAAATGGCTTTACGCTATGCTGCCGAGGTAGAGAATTTAAAAAAGGCTTTTAAGAGAGAAAAAGAAGAATATTACAAATTTGCTCTGGAATCTGTGTTTAAAGAACTTTTACCCTCTATTGACAACCTTGAACGTTCTCTTGAGGCCTTTGCCCAATCTCAAAATCTTTCTGCTTTAAAAGAAGGAGTTGAACTGAGCTTAAAAGTGCTTCTTCAGACACTTGAAAAGTTTGGTCTTACTCAATTTGAGCCTGCTATAGGCGATAAATTTGAGCCTCACATACACGAAGCTCTTTCTACAGAGGAACATCCAGAAGTACCTGATGGAGGAATTACTAAAGTTTATCAGAAAGGATATAAACTTCATGAAAGAGTAATTCGTCCTGCTCTTGTATGTGTATGCACAGGTGGTAAAAAAGAACAGAAGGATAAACAAGAAGAAAATGAACAAAAAGAAAATAAGAATTAAAAATTATAAAAGGAGGTAAATCATGGCTGGAAAGGCACCGATTGTTGGTATTGACCTTGGAACAACGAACTCCTGCGTTGCTATCTTTGAAGGAGGGGAGCCAAAAGTTATTCCCAATAAAGAGGGTACTCGCACCACGCCCTCTATTGTGGCATTTCAAGAAAGTGGAGAAATTTTAGTGGGGCTTCCTGCCAAGAGGCAGGCTATTATCAATGCTCAAAATACCATTTTTGGTATAAAAAGATTGATGGGAAGAAAATTTAATGATCCTGTAGTCCAGGAATGGAAAAAGAGGGTGCCTTATAAGATAGTGGAGGCCCCTAATGGAGATGCTCATGTAGAAGTAAGAGGTAAAAGGTATAGTCCTCCTGAAATTTCCGCAATGATTTTAAGGAAGATCAAGCAGGATCTTGAGGAATACTTAGGACAGGAAGTAAAAGATGTGGTTATTACTGTACCCGCTTATTTTGACGATACTCAGAGGCAGGCTACAAAAGATGCAGGTCGTATTGCAGGACTTAATGTTATAAGGATTATAAATGAGCCTACTGCTGCCTGTCTTGCCTATGGGCTTGAAAAGAAAAAAGAAGGTCTTGTAGCAGTTTTTGACCTTGGCGGAGGAACTTTTGATATCTCCATTCTTGAGATAGGAGACGGCGTTTTTGAAGTTAAGGCTACTTCTGGAGACACTTTCCTTGGTGGTGAAGATTTTGACATGAGGATTGTGGACTACATTGCAGAAGAGTTTAAGAAAGAGCACGGTATAGACCTCAGACAGGACAAAATGGCCCTTCAGAGGCTTAAAGAAGCTGCCGAGAAGGCCAAAATTGAGCTTTCAAGCACACTTGAAACAGAGATAAATCTTCCCTTCATAACTGCTGATGCCTCGGGACCCAAGCATCTTGTAATGAAGCTTACCAGGGCAAAGCTTGAGAGCCTGGTTGAGGATCTTATTGAAAAACTTGAAGAGCCCTGTCGTATTGCCATGCAGGATGCCGGAATTACTCCCAATGACATCAGTGAAGTTATCCTTGTTGGCGGAATGACCCGTATGCCCAGGGTGCAGCAGAAAGTAAAAGAAATTTTTGGTAAAGAACCTGTAAAAGGGGTAAATCCCGATGAAGTGGTGGCTATGGGAGCATCTATTCAGGCAGGAGTGCTTAAGGGAGAAGTAAAGGATGTACTTCTCCTTGATGTGACACCTCTTTCCCTTGGAATTGAAACCCTTGGTGGTGTATTTACTGTACTTATTCCCAGAGGAACTACCATTCCTACCAAAAAGAGCCAGATTTTTACTACAGCCACAGACAATCAGACAGCCGTTACCATTCATGTGCTTCAGGGTGAAAGACCGCTTGCCAAAGACAATAAGAGTATAGCCAAGTTTGATCTTGTGGGAATTCCCCCTGCACCAAGGGGTGTCCCTCAGATTGAAGTAACCTTTGACATTGATGCCGACGGAATCCTTCATGTAACTGCCAAGGATCTTGGAACTGGTAAAGAGCAGTCCATTGTGGTAAGGCCTTCTTCCGGATTGAGTGAGGAGGAAATCCAGAGAATTATTAAGGAGGCTGAGCAATACGCCGAGGAAGACAGGAAGAAAAAAGAGCTTGCCGAGGCACGCAACCAGGCAGATAGTTTGATCTACTCTGTAGAGAAGTCCTTGAGAGAGCTTGGAGACAAAGTTTCTCCAGAGCTCAAGAAAGAGGTTGAGGACAAGATAGCTGCTCTTAGGAAGGCTATGGAAGGTGAGGACATAGAGGCAATTCGCAGAGCAAGTGATGAACTTACTCAGGCTTCTTATAAGCTTGCAGAGATGCTGTATAAGGAAAAAGCTCAGGCCTCTGGAGGAGCTGGAGCTGGAGGCGCTTCTCAAACTGGTGGCTCTCAGGCTCAGGGCGGAGGAAGTGAGAAAAAAGGTGGAGACGATGTTATAGATACTGACTTTGAAGAAATGAAGTAAAATTAGGAAGGGGGGCACAAGCCCTCCTCTTTTTTTCTTATGAGTAAAAAGGTTGCTATTACATTGGGATGTCCTGCAGGAATTGGTCCAGAAGTAATAATCAAAGCCTTAAATCAATTTTCTGGCGACCTATCTTCAATTCTTGTTATTGGAGATAAAAAAGTTCTAAAAAAAACAGCCACTCGGTTAAAGCTTCCTTTGCCAGAGGTAGAGATTCTTTCTCTTTCAGAGCTTGAGATAGAGCCGGGTGTGCCTACTCTTGAAGGGTATAAGGCCATGGTTTCTTACATAGAAAAGGCTATTGAACTTGCCAAAAAAGGAGAAGTAAAGGCTATTGTTACAGCTCCTATCAGTAAGGAAGGGCTTTCCCAGGCAGGAGTTCCTTATAAAGGGCATACAGAATGGCTGGCAGAGGCCTTTGGAGTAAAAGATTATGTAATGTGTTTTTACAGCCAGGATTTAATAGTCTCCTTAGTGACTACTCATATTCCTCTAAAAGAAGTCCCAGAAAATATCACTTTTGAGAGAGTTTATCGTGTTTGCAAGCTTTCTGCAAAATTTTTAAAAAAGCTGGGGAAAGAAGATGCGGCCATAGCGCTTTGCGGGGTAAATCCTCATGCAGGAGAAGGAGGACTTCTTGGAAGTGAGGAAAAGGAGATATTAGAAAAAGTGGTGGCAAAGTGTCATCAGGAAGGCTTAAAAGTAAAAGGGCCTTTTCCTGCTGATACAGTTTTTTACTGGGCTTTGAAGGGACGATTTGGGCTTGTAATTGCCATGTATCACGATCAGGGTCTTGCTCCATTTAAACTGCTTCACTTCCAGGATGGAGTAAACATCACTTTGGGTCTTCCCATAATAAGGACTTCTCCTGCTCATGGTACAGCCTATGATATAGCTGGAAAGGGGATAGCAGATCCTGAAAGTTTCCTTTCAGCCCTTAAACTTGCTTTTTTTTAGTCAATAGTTAAAATATCCCCTAATGAAAAAAGTTATATTGCTAATTTTCTCTCTTTTAATTCTGGGAATATTTTTATTTTTTTCAAATTTAAATTTGGTGCTAAACAATTCCAGTTTCAAAAACCTTTTATTTAGTGCGCTAAAAGCAAAGTATCATCTTAATAAAATTTGTTACGATAAAGTACTAATATCTTTAAGAAAGGGACTGATAAAGTTTGACAATTTACATATTTATTCTCCCCGATTTAAAACAGAATTAAAAAAATTGCATGTTCGGATAGCATTTAAAAAATTACTTCACTTACAAAATCCACTTAAGGGTTTTTATGTAAACGAAGGCAATTTTATTTACATTTCTAAAGCCTCAAAAGATAGCCATATTAAGCTCCCAGATCTGAAAAATTTTAAAAATTTTTCTTTTTTAGAACCTTTACATGTAAAGTTTACAGATTTGCACTTAGCTATTAAAGAAAATGGAAAGCTGGTAAGTGTGGGAAATGCTGATGGAGAATTACGCTTTGAACACGGACAGCTCCTTTTTGAAGGAGAAATTATAAGAGGGGAGATCTTAAAAAGGGTTTCTTTAAAAGGCCGATTTAACTATGTGTCTTCTCTTTTTGAGGTTTCTCTTTTAGTAAAAAATATAAATCTGGGGCAGATTCCTGTATTAAATAATATTTTAAAATTTACAGATATAGACTTTCAGGCCAGGGCTGTTCTGGAAAATGGCAGAATTAATCTGGTATTCCTGGGGAAGGCACCCAGATTACTTTTCAGAAATATTTCTAACAAAGTTTATTCGTGTGCTTATTTTGAAGGAATAGGATTTTATCAAAATGGCACTTTTGAAATAAAAGTAAATCCTGTAAAATTAAATTTTCCTCAGACACAGGTAACATTATCTTTTAAGGGAAAAAATGGATACTATAAATTCTCGTTAAATACTCCTTCTATAAAAGCAGAAGAAGCTCTACCTGTAGTAGAGTTATTTTTACCTAAAAAAGTACTTCCGTATTTTAAAGGAATAAAAAAAGGGATGGTTTCTGATTTAGAGTTTTCTGCTCGCTCATCTGCTTTAAAAACACTTTTTCACTTTCCTCATTTATCCTTAAAAGGAAAAATAACCAAGGGTGAATATATTTTATCCCTTTTTGGGACTTTACCATTCTCTAATTTTGATGGAAAACTCTGTTTAAAGCACGGTATTTTGAAAGTGAAAGGAAGTGCTGAAATAAAAGGAATAGCCAGACTAATAAATATCTCTTTGAAACTACAAAAAGAAAAGCATATAAAAATTGCTTTAAGTAGTAGGATTAAAGGAGACTCAAGAGCAATAAAGAAGTTTCTTTTAGTTCATTGGGAAATTTTTAAACCAATTGAAAGATATAAAACTTATGGAAACGCGGACATTATTTTTAAACTTTCCTATACTCATCCTTTTCTGAGTATAGCTGCAAAGAATTTAATGCCTGTTAATTTAATTTTGCCTCAATTTAAAGGTGCTGCAACTTTATATGGAGCATCTTTAGATTATAAATCTAATGTCCTTTCTTTTTATGCAGAAAAAGTTATACATAAAGATTTTTCTGCTCATAATATTAGTGGCAGGATAGATTTCAATAAGGATTTCAATAAGACTGAGTTTGAAACCAGAATTAAAAGAAGCGTTATTTCAAAAAGATTTATACAGAATTTCTGGACCCCTGATTTTTCAGCATTGACTGATTATAATTTTTCAAAGCTTGTATTAGAAAATTTCATTTATAAAGGTCCACTTCCTCTTCAATTGAATAAACTTTGTTTAAAAGGAAAATTATATACTTTATCTTTATTACTCCAGAAAAAAGGTAAAAAAATAAGGGTAAAAGCTCCTTTGGTAGAGTTTGAAGTGAAAAATAAAGTGGTAAATTTTTCTTCTCCTCGGATATTTTTGGGAAGTTCTCCATTTAAGATCACGGGTAGTTATAAAGAAGGAACTTTTGTTCTTTCTGGAAGTGGAATAGTTTTGAGAAAGGATCTCAGGTTTTTAAAGACCGATATGGTTGTTAAAGATTTTTCTTTCAAAAAGCAGGGTAAAAAATTTTTGTATAAGGGCACTCATCTGTTAAATTCTTTAAAAGTTGCTTTAAATTTTGATGGAACGCTGAATAATTTTAATTTAATAGCAAATATTCTGGGAGCTCAGACAAATTTTGACTTAAAGATTCAAAAAAGCAGTGTTTATAAAGTAAAGGCCAGAGGAATAATAGTTTTAAGGGAATTAAACTTTTTATTTCCGGAAGTAAATATGGAAGGAAAGATAAATTCTACTCTTTCTTTTTCCTTTGTGTTGCCTAAAGGGGAGTTAAAGGAAATTTTAAATGATTATTTAGTTAAAAAAGAACAAGGTAAAGGTTTTATAAGGGCTGAGAATGTGAAACTGAGGTTTGGAAAACAAATAAATATGGGATTTAGTTTTGATATGAAATTTTTTCCCCGAAGGGTTAATTTAAAATCACTTGTTTTTAATTTCAATAATCATAAGATAAAAGGAAATTTTTCTATAGAAAAGAAAAAAAGATTTTTTCTGGTTGGGGGTGAGCTTGAAGGGAATGTTCTGGATTTGAGAGGTATTAAAGTTTCCACAAGGAAGCCGTCTCACAAATACTGGAAATATATAAAAAATTTACCTGTCTCTGCAGAATTAAGACTTAGACTATCTCAGGTAATTTTACCCAGCTATCATCACATTGAAAATTTAAATCTTATGTTGAAATATTATGAAGGAGGAAGTTTTTTTATTTCTCTGGATAAAGCCCGGTTTTGTACTCTTGATTTAAAAGGCGTCTTGGATTACTCACCAGATTATAAATATGTATTTATCCAGATTTTGCCCTCGTCTGGAGATTTTCTGGACCTATTTTCCTGCCTGTATCCCCAAAACATGCCCAGAGTATTATTAGAAGGTCCTTTTGAAGCTAAAGGATTTTTTTATAGTGATGGTGAAAAAAGTATCTGGGAAAATCCTTACGGGGAGTTAATAGTTATTTCTAAAAAAGGCTATCTTTATAGAGTTCCACTCTTAGCAAAAATTTTGGGCTTTTTAAGCCCTATAGATATTTTTAGAGGAAAGATTCCTAATTTAGAAAATAATCTTTTGGAATATGATGAGCTTGATTTTAAGGGTGTTGTAAAAAAATCATATTTTGATTTGAAAGAATTTTTTCTTTCTGCACCGGGATTTAGGCTTTTTGGAGAAGGAAAAGTTAATTATCCCTGGGGTGATAAAAAGATTAGTCTAACCTTTTATGCCTCTCCTTTTAAAACCCTTGATGTTATTTTAGAAAAAATACCACTGGTAAAAAGGATGCTTGGTAAGACGAGAATGTTTATTTATCTTCCCCTGGAGGTTGTAGGGACTTACAAACATATTAAAATAATTCCCCTTCACCCGGAAAGCTTGGGTAAAGGTGTTTCCGAGTTTTTTTTAAGATTATTTGGACTGTCTCCTGAGGCTTTTTCTAAATCTAAAAAACCCAAGATCTTAAAAAAAATCAAGAAGACAACTTCTCATTAAAATGGATTCTCCCTGCCCGATAATTTATGAAGATAAACACCTCCTTGTAGTCAATAAGTTTCCAGGTTTTGTTGTTCAGGGTACACCGGGTAAGAATAATCTCTGGAAGGCCTTAAAAGATTATATTAAACATAGGGATCAAAAGCCTGGGGAGGCGTTTCTTGCCGTGGTGCATCGCTTAGACAAGCTGGTTTCCGGTGCCCTTGTATTTGCTAAAAGAAGCAAGGCCGCAGGCAGATTGTCACAGGCTATAAGAGAAGGAAAATTTTTTAAAGTTTATCTTGCTGTTACAGAAGGCATTCCTACTGAAGAAGGGCTTATTTTGCAGAAGTTTTTTTGGGATCACAAAAAGAAAAAAGCAATAGTAAAAGATGTATCTTCATCCTTTGAAGGTAAAATTTGTATAACTTTTTTGAAAATTCTTAACAAGAAAAGAGGTAGAGCCATAGTGTTACTTGCCCCTATAACAGGCCGCAAGCATCAATTAAGAGCAGTATTATCTTCTTTACAGGCCCCGGTGGTGGGAGATAAAAAATATGGTAGCAAGACGAGGTTAAAATATCCTGCTATTTTACTCCATTCTTTTTTTGTTTCCTTTCCTCATCCTGTTGAAAAAGAAGAAGTTTCTTTTTTTGCTCCAATTCCTGCATATTTTCCCAGGCTTTATCTTGACAAAAGCAAGTTTTGGGATTTTTTTTATAAAGTTAAGAAATTGCAGGAGGCAAAAGTGTCAGAAGAATTTGTAACTTGTAGTACCTGTGCCTGGAGAGCAGTATGTACCAAAAGATTTCAATTTGATAATACAAAGCCGATAAAGTGTCCTGACTATTCTCCAGATTATGAGCTTCTAAAAAAGCGGAAAAAAGACGAGGAGAAGGAAGTTGATAAGGAAAAAGATTAGGGATTTAATAGATTCAATACTACACGAACATTTTTCTTTAACAGAGGTTCCTTTTTATGAGGTGGAAAAGCCCCGTAAAGAAAATTTTGGAGACTATGCTACCAATGTAGCTCTTGTTCTTGCAGGCAGGCTTAAGAAAAATCCCTTTGAAATTGCAAAAAGTATAGCAAATTTTTTGAGAGAAGATCAAGACTTTGAAAAGATAGAGGTGGTAAAGCCGGGATTTATAAATATATGGATTTCTTTAGATTATTATAAAAAAAGGCTGAAAGAGATTTTAGAGCTTGACAAAAATTTTGGGAAACTAACCATTGGCAAAGGGAAAAAAGTGCTTGTGGAGTTTGTCTCAGCCAATCCTACAGGGCCGCTTCACATAGGCCATGGCAGGGGAGCTGCTTTTGGTGATTCTTTGGCAAGGCTTCTTGCTTTTGCTGGATATGAAGTGGTAAAAGAGTACTATATTAATGATCGCGGAACCCAGATGTATATTCTTGGAAATTCTGTTTATTTAAGAGCCAAAGAGCTCTCTGGAGAAAAAGTAGACTTTCCAGATGATCATTATAAAGGAGCTTATATTTATGATATTGCTCGGGAGGCCTTAAAAAGATATCCTGATCTCCTTTCAAGGGAGGAACAAGAAGCTATTGCCATTTGTAAAGAACTTGCCTTAGAGATTATTTTGGCAGACATAAAAAATGATTTGAAAAGGTTTAGAGTATTTTTTGATAACTGGTATTCAGAAAGAAAACTTTACGAACGGGGGGTGGTAGAGGCGGTTATTAAAGTATTAAAAGAGAAGGGTTATATTTACGAGAAAGAAGGTGCACTCTGGTTTGCCTCTTCTAAATTTGGAGATGAGAAAGATAGGGTTTTGAGAAGATCAAATGGAGAATATACTTACTTTGCAGGGGATATCGCCTATCATTATGAAAAGTTTGTAGAAAGAGATTTTGATATAGGCATTAATATCTGGGGAGCTGACCACCATGGTTATGTAAAAAGAATGAAAGGTGCTTTAAAGGCCCTTAATATTGATCCAGAAAAACTTCAGGTGATACTTATCCAAATGGTTAATCTGCTTGAAAAAGGTGAAAAGAAGAGCATGTCCACCAGAGCAGGGGAGTTTGTAGAATTAAAAGAGCTTCTTAATGAAGTAGGAGTTGATCCTGTAAGGTTTATTTTCCTTTCAAGATCTCCGGATTCTACTATAGAATTTGATGTTGAGCTTGCCAAAAAGCAAACCCAGGAAAATCCTGTTTATTATGTTCAGTATGCCCATGCAAGGATTTGTAGCTTATTTCAGAAAGCAGAGGAAAAGGGCATAAAGTTTGAGCCTGGAAAAATTCAATTAAAAAATTTTGATTTTGCTCAGGAGATGAAGCTACTAAAGAAGCTTGAAGAGTTTGAAGATGTGATAGAAGATAGTGCAAGGACACTCTCTCCTCACAGGATTTATTATTATTTAGTGGATTTTGCATCGGTATTTCATGAGTATTACACAAAAATAAGGATAATAGATGAGAATGATAAAAATTCTACTTTGGCCAGGCTTTTGGTATGTAAGGCCTCTCAGATTGTTTTGAAAAATGGTCTTTCTTTGCTTGGAGTTTCAGCTCCGCAAAAAATGTAGCAAAAAATGTAGATAGGAGGTGGGGTATGGCGGAAAAGAAGATAAAAATTGAGATAAGTAAACTTACTTTTGTATTTGTGGTGCTTTTTTCTTTATGTATTTTGGTATGGACTTTTATAATAGGTATATGGATTGGTACCAAAATGGGTGGAAAGTCAGAAGAGAAGATTGTAGAAAATTATCCCCTTATTCAGGAGCAGCCTCCTGTTAAGGGACTTAAGGAAAATGCTTCTTCTGGAATGCAGCCTCAGGTACAACTGCCTAAAGTTGGTGTAACTTCAGAGTCATCGTCGGAAGTAACTGTGCAAAAGCATGGCGAAAAGGCAGCAGAAACTGTGGTTGGAAAGAAGAAAGAAATTGCTGAAATAGCCTCTAAGATTAAACAAAGCAAGGATGTAGTTCCACCAGCTTCTTATTATTCTTTACAAATAGGTTCTTTTTCCAGGCGTACTTCTGCAGAAAAAGTAAGAGCTTTGGCTGAGAAAAAAGGTTATTACAGTTTTATAAAAAAAGCCAAGGTAAGGGAAAAGGTAGTTTACAGAGTATATGTAGGGAAGTTTAAAACGAGGGCAGAAGCCCAGGCAGAGTTGCCCAAAGTTGCCAAACTTTTTGGTGTAAAAAAGCCTCTTTTAGTGGAATTTAGATGATAAGAAAAGCCAAACTTTCGGATATAAAGTATATTTATAAATTAATTTTACACTTTTCTAAAAAAGATGAGGTGCTTCCAAGGCCTCTTGTAGAGCTTTATGAAAATGTTAGAGACTTTTTCGTATATCAGTATAAAGATTTAATTGTAGGAGCATGTGCTTTGCATATTTGTTGGGAGGATCTTGCCGAGATAAGATCTTTGGTAGTAAGTGAAGAATATCAGGGGAAAGGTATAGGAAAAGGCCTCGTGGAGGCCTGTTTAAAAGAAGCAGAAGAGCTGGAAATACCCAAAGTATTTGTTCTTACAAGGGTGCCTAAATTTTTTGAAAAGTTTGGTTTTAAAGAAGTGCCTAAACAAACGCTTCCTCATAAAATCTGGGCTGATTGTATAAGGTGTAGTAAGTTTCCTGCTGAATGCGATGAAGTAGCCATGATTAAAGAATTCATGAGAAAAAATTAAAAATAAACCCTTGACTTTTTTAGAAACTTCTATAAAAATATTTATACAAAAGGCTGCAAATGAATTTTATATTCGGGATTAAAAAAATAATAAGGAGGTGTGAGTATGCCCACAGTAGAGTACAAAGGAAAGGTGTTTGAAGTAGATGAAGATGGATTTTTACAGGCTGGTCTTGATGGTTGGTGTCAGGAATGGGTAGAATATGTAAAAGAGCAGGAGGGTATTCAGGAGCTCACAGAGGAGCACTGGAAGGTGATTAAAGTGCTTCAGGATTATTACAGGAAGAATGGTGTTGCTCCCATGGTAAGAGTTCTTTCCAAGCTTACAGGGTTTCCTCTTAAAAAGATTTACGAGCTCTTTCCTTCTGGTCCTGGAAAGGGTGCCTGTAAGATGGCTGGTCTTCCTAAACCCACTGGTTGTGTGTAATTGAGAAAATGTGTAGGGAGGGTTAAGAGATTGCGGCCCTCCCTTTTTCATTGTTTTTGTATTCTGGCTTTATGTCTTTATCTACCTACTCTTTGTTTTTGTTCAAAGGTTAATGTAAATACTTGCAGTATTAAAGAACTTCAGAATCTTCCAGGGATAGGTCTAAAGCTTGCTCAGAGGATTGTAGAGTATAGGGAGTTGCACGGAGGTTTTAAATCTATTGAAGAGCTTAAACAGGTAAAAGGCATTGGTGAGAAAAAGTTGGAGAAGATAAAACCTTATATCACTATTGGGGTGTTTGTGAATAAAAATGTTGAAAATAGTAAAGGGAGTCAGATTTATTATTATACAGATGACCATGGGGTGATTCATTTTACACACTTTTTTGAAAAAGTGCCTGACAGGTATAGAAGAAGGTTGAGGGTTTGGAAGGGGGATAAGGGGTCTTGAAAAAAATGGAGTAGATATTAAATTTAAATATGTCAACCGGTGATCTTTTAAAATATGGGGGCGATAAGGGCTCGACGGGGATAGGTAGGGTTAAACTGCAGGCCGTGGTCGCACCCGCCACGTAAAAAAGGGTGCAAAAACACAACTGCCGACGAGTATTCTTACGCTTTGGCAGCCTAAATAGTGCTGCCACGCTCCTTTAGACCTTGCCCGTGGGTCTAAAGGAGCGTCAATTACACGGGCTGTGGCTTTAGCGTGTGGTGGGCACGCTAAAGCCGAGAAAGAATCCCACCTGGTAGAGGTTAAGGGTGCCCGTGCCCTTGCCTCTACGAGATTAAAACACGGGCTAAGCCTGTAGAGGTTTAACCTGAACTATCTCCGGACGCGGGTTCGATTCCCGCCGCCTCCATTTCTAACATTAGATTTCATGCGGGTTTTAGAAAGCCAAAATCTCGCTGGGGACACTTTGGGGACAATTGCTGGGGACACAAGTATTCGTGCGGGATAGATCTTGAGACTGGTTCTCAATTATACAGATTTTAAAAATTTAAAGTCTATTTTAGCTGATTATGACTAATTACAGGCAACGGTAAAATGCGGGTTAGGAGCGGTTTTCTTTGATATTAGAAACTGGAAAGGGGATAATATTAGAACATTTTTCAAGCAGGGATCTTACTTGTTCTGCTTTAAGCCTGGCATAGCGTCTGGTTGTTTGAGGACTGGAATATCCTAACAAAGCCCCTATTTGTTCGTAAGAAGCTCCTTGCTGTAATAACTGCATTGCTTTTGAATGCCTTGATCCTGCGTAAAGACTTATATGGATTCCGGTTTTTTTACAGGCTTTTTTCCAGATTCTTCTTAACTTGGTTTCTCCATAATAGGGGTAAAAATTTCCTGTGGAGCTTTTATACCAAAAAACAAATTCTGACTGTTTGTTTTTGGCTCTTTTTAGCAACATTTTTTTAATAGGCCCAATCATTGGAAGAGCTTTCCATTTGTTTTCTTTGGTGATTTCATAAAGCTTTCCATCAGAGAAGTTTCTTTTAATTACAAATAATTCATCTTTAAAAAACACACAATCCCACTTCAAAGCCCTTGCCTCAGAAGGTCTTAAGCCATAAGTAAGAATAAAAACAAAAATATCCCTGTGCTCTTCTGGAATAGCACTGAGAATTTTCTCCTGATCTTCCTTACTAATCCACTGGATTGCTGGCTCTGGGACTTTTACTTCTGGGATATAGGGTAACTCTTTTATAATACCAAGTTTATGGCACCAATTGAGAAAAGCTGCAATTTCTGTTCTTATATTTTTGATAGTTTTTGGAGCAAGATTTTGAGAATACAAAGAATTTATGAAATCGTTTAGATGTATTCCTCGTATTTCTCTGACATCAGTGACTCCTTGAGATAAAAGGGCTTCCATTGCTTTGTTAAGCCATAGCTTCTTTTTTCTAAAAGCACTGTATTTGAGTTGTTTTTCTTTTTCACTTAGATACTTTTTTACAAGATATTCTATTCTAAACTTTTCAAGATCTGAAGCAACATAAAGGCTTGGATCAAAAATGTGATGGTCTATTTCATATTGAATATGAGAAGCAAGCCTCCTGGCTTGCTCATAAGAACTTAAAGGTTGTCCTGATTTGTCTGAATAAATACGAATTCTTTTCTTCTGCCAGGTGAGGTCAATAAAGTAACGCTTAGGCGTGGTTTTACATTTCAAACACAGGAAAGCTACCCCCGGAATTTCTTCGAATTTTCCACCACATTTTGGGCACTTTTCCTTGGTACGGATTTTCACCTTTCTCTTTTTACTGTCGGAAGGATTTAATTTCTCAATCTCTCTCTTGAAAACTTTTATGATATTCATATCCTGCAAAATGTCAAATCTTTTTATTCGGTTTTATAACAGGAAAAATTTCGCAAACAAGGGTTTTTGGGCTTCATCGGGCAAAATTTTTAAAAAAATTTTTAAATCAGATTATTTTCCTTAAAGGAAAAATATCCTTCAGTAGCTATTACGATGTGGTCTAAAAGAGGTATTCCAAGTAGCTTTCCAGCTTTCTTAATATGCTCTGTAAATTTAATATCGTGATTAGAAGGCTCAGGAGAACCTGAAGGGTGGTTATGGGCAAGAATGATGGAGTGTGCGTTTGTAAGTATAGCAAGTTTGAAAATTTCTCTCGGGTGGCAAACGGTTTCAGTTAAAGAGCCAAGGTGTGCTATGTGGAGAGCCTGAGGACGGCATTTAGCATTAAGAGGAATCACAATCAAGGCCTCACGGTCAAGGTTTTCAAGGTTTAAGACACGATTAAGCAGACTGACAACTTTCTCGGGGGAACTGGGTTTCTTTTCAAGATAAGGGACGGTCTTTTCTTTAATAATTCTAAGTGAGACAATGCTTATAGAAGCTGTGTATTCTGTTTTAGGGCTACAAGCCCTGGTGCTTGGTTTAGAGCTAAACAAGGGAACTTGCCTTATATTCATTTTCATCCTCCCTAACAAGATTTTTTCAAAACTTCTCATCTTTCCTTCCCTGCCTCTCGCACTGAAAAGCTTTTTGCCCGCCGCAGGCTGTCAAGGGCAGGCCGAAGGCCTGTCCCGAAGGGATTG
>JAMOQE010000004.1 GCA_027064165.1 Thermodesulfatator sp.
AAAAGGAGAGAATATTTATAAAATTGCAAAAAAATACGGAGTTTCTGTTATTGCTATCAAGACTTTTAATGATCTTGACACCCTGAGGCTATCTCCTGGCCAGGTATTAAAAATACCTATTAAACCCCCTGTTAATCCAAAGTTTAAGATGCGCGTAAGAAAAAAAAGGATTTATTACAGGGTTAAAAAAGGAGACACCCTTATTAAAATAGCCAGAAAGTTTGGCACAAGTGTAAGGGTTTTGAGAAGTTGGAATCACCTTCGGGGTAGCCTTATAAGGGTGGGACAGAAGCTTCTGGTAAAGGTTTCTTATGATTATGCTACCTTGAAAAATCCTGTAGAGAAGTACAATAAAAAAACTTCTATGAAAGAAAAGCTTCAGCAAGATGTTTTACGATCAAATTTTAGTCCTTTTGTTTTAACTTCTGAGGCCCGAGAAGAACTAAAAGAAAAATTTATAGAAATTGCCAAGCACTATGGAATTTATAGATACAAATACGGTGGGAATGGAAATGGCTATCTTGATTGCTCCATGTTTGTAAAACTGGTTTACAATGAGCTTGGCATAGATCTTCCCAGAACTGCAAGGGAGCAGTTTAAAGTAGGAAAAATTGTTTCCAAAGATCAGCTTATGCCCGGAGACCTGGTCTTTTTTATGACAAGGGGAAGGTATCCTTCCCATGTGGGTATTTACCTGGGCAATAATAAATTTATGCACTTTTCCTCTTCCCAAAAAGGATTAGCAATTGACTCATTAAATAGACCTTACTTTAAAAAGAGATTTATTGGGGCAAGAAGAGTTCTTGACGATAGAATCCTTGAGTGTTTTTACGAATACCTCAAGAAAAAATCTTCTTCTTAAATTCCTCCCAGCCAATTCTCTGGATAATGCTTCCCAGCCTTTCACCCTTAAGATTGAATTTTTTATAAACACTGATAATTCTCGCAATAAGTTGCAGGACTTCCTTATCAGAGAAACAGGTTGCGAGGTAGGTGGCAAGCCTTGGATGTCTGCCGAGTTTTCCTCCAGCATACACTTTATAGCCTTTTTTAACAGGTTTGATGGCCTCTTCTGGACATGCTCTCACACAATCCCCGCATCCTATACACTTTTCTTGCTCTATTACAGCTACTTCCTTTATAGAGATAGCTCCTTCCTCACAAGCTGCCTCGCAGAGGCCACACCTTGTGCAAAGTTTTTGCTCCACCTTTGGCTCCATAAATCCATGAATTCCTATGTCAGCAATGTAAATCTGGGAACAGGCATTGGGGCACTCAGAGAGTAAAATTTTAAACCGATGATGGGCTTTAAGATTGCCATTTGTTTTTTTCAGCAAGAATTCTCCCAGCCTTTCATCTTTTAGCAATTTTTCTATGGAAGAAAGAAGACCTTCTGAAGAAGTTATGGCATTTGGGCAGGAATTAAGCCCAAAACATCCTGAGATTTCAAAGGCCTTTTCTGCTTCTGAAAGCTTTTTAAGAAGTACTTTCTTTGCTTCAAGAAAACTTTCCAGATCTACCCTGTGTTTGCCCTGTTTTTTTAAATACTCTTCAACCTGTTTTTTTACGCGTTTTCTTACAAAAAAGGGAACTTTTCTAAGTTTCTCTAAAGCCTCTTCTGTCCATTCCATTTTAACCAAATCTTCCGGTAATGTAGTCTTCTGTAAGCTTTTTGTCTGGATTAGTAAAAATTTTTTCAGTAGGGCCGAATTCCACAAGTTCTCCCAGATACATAAAGGCAGTGTAATCTGAAATTCGTGCTGCCTGCTGCATGTTGTGAGTGACTATCACAATAGTAACTTTTGATTTTAGTTGTACAATCAGGTCTTCTATTTTGGCTGTGGAGATGGGATCAAGGGCAGAGGTGGGTTCGTCAAAAAGAAGCACCTCTGGTTCAACTGCAATTGCCCTTGCTATGCAGAGCCTTTGCTGCTGTCCGCCAGATAGGCCAAGGGCACTTTCATGAAGCTTATCTTTTACTTCATCCCAGAGAGCAGCTTCTTTCAGGGCTTTTTCCACTCTGCCTGCCAGTTCTTTTTTATTCTTAATTCCCCTTAATCTTAATCCATAGGCAATGTTGTCAAAAATACTCATGGGAAATGGTGTCGGCTTTTGAAATACCATGCCAATCTTTGTGCGGAGTTCTATAAGATCTATACTTCTATCAAGAATATTTTTCCCTTGAAAAATAATCTCACCTTCATATCTATTTCCCGGGTAGAGATCATGCATTCTGTTAAAACATCTGAGAAATGTTGTTTTTCCGCAACCACTGGGCCCTATAAGAGCAGTGATTTTGTTTTTATATATAGGCATACTGATATTTTTCAATACTCTATTTCCTCCTGCATAATAAAAATTTAAATTTTTTACTTCAATCTCAATCAATGTTTAAACCTCCTGCTGATTACAAATTTTCCTGCCAGAGTCAGGATTAAAATGAATACAGTGATAATAAGAGAGGCTCCCCAGGCCTGGGTATGCCAGTCATCATAAGGTCCCATAGCATACTGAAAAATGGTGATGGTAAGAGAAGCCATGGGATTTGACATGTCAAGAGAAAAATAGGCACTGTTAAAAGAGGTAAAAAGAAGTGGAGCTGCTTCTCCTGTGACCCTTGCTACGGCAAGGATTATACCTGTGAGTATGCCTGTTGAGGCGCCTCTGTAAACTATCTGCAAAATTACTTTGTGATAGGGAGCTCCCAGGGCAAAGGCTGCTTCCCTCAAAGTCCATGGAATAAGGGTGAGCATGTTCTCTGTTGTTCTTACTACAATAGGAATCATTATAATGGCAAGAGACACTGCCCCTGCCCAGCCACTAAAGTGTCCCATGGGTTTTACCATAATAGCGTAAATAAAGGCTCCCACAATAATGGCAGGAATGCTTATCATAATGTCAGCAAGAGCACTTATAAACCTTGCAACCTTTGAACGTCTGCCATATTCTGCAAGATAGGTACCTCCAAGTATGCCAATGGGAACACCTATTAAAGTGGCAAAAATGGTGATGAGGAAATGTCCTACAATGGCATGCCTTAAGCCACCTCCCGGAAAGCCCGGAGGGGCAGGATCATTCAGAAAAAGAGCAGGATTAAGGGCTGTGATACCATGCCTTAGCACATCAAAGAGAATAAAACAGAGCCAGAAAAGCCCCCATAATGCCATTAAAAAACAGACAAAAAAAGCCAGATTGCTTTTTAGTTTCCGTCTGCCGATGCCTTTCAAATTTATCTCTCCTTGGCTCTTAAAATAAATATTTTAGCAAGGGCAAGAATTACAAAGCTCATAACGAAGAGAAACAGGGCAAGGTAAAAAAGGGAGGCAAGATGAAGATCTGTATCTGCCTCTGTAAACTCATTGGCAAGTTTTACAGTTACTGTGGTTGTGGCATCAAACAGAGAATGAGGGAATCTATTTATATTGCCAAGAACAAAGGCAACTGCCATGGTTTCCCCCAGGGCCCTTCCCAAAGAAAGTCCAACTCCTCCCATTATTCCAAGTTTACAATAGGGGAACACCACATCTTTTACCACTTCCCAGCGGGTAGCTCCTATGGCATAGGCAGATTCTTTGAGTACAGAAGGGGTAAGATTAAAGGCATCCCTTGCTACAGAGGCAGTAAAGGGCACAATCATAATGCTGAGAATCACACTGGCAGTAAGGAGGTCTATGCCTAAGGGAGTGCCTTGAAACAAAAGCCCAATAACAGGGATAGGAGAAAAAAGCTTTTTTAGGGCTGGTTCAATGTATTTTGCCATGATTGGGGCAAGGGTGAAAAGCCCCCACATGCCATAAATTATGCTGGGGATGGCTGCAAGCAGTTCCACTGCGATGCTTATTATACCTTTCAGGTTTTCCGGGGCAATTTCTGTTATGAAGATGGCTATTCCCAGTGCTACTGGTATGGCAATAAGAATTGCCAGAAAAGAGGTAATAAGCGTGCCTACGAGGGAAGGAGCTGCTCCAAAAACGCCTTTTACAGGATCCCATTTGGATGATAAAAGAAATTTAATTACTCCGAACTTTTCAATGGCAGGATAGGATTCTTTAAAAAGCACAAGGAAAATCCCAAGGGCAATTGCAATTACCAAAAAAGCAGAGATAGCAGTAAGACATAGAAAAAAGAAATTGGCAATGTTCCCTCTGGCTGAACGCATTTTAACAAACTCTATTTTTGCTGCTGATTAAATATAAATTATTCCAAGAAAGAGGTCAAGTTAAGATTTTGTTAAAAATGGAGGGGGCTTTTAGCCCCCTTTTGAGGCTTTAAGAAAGAGTAATCTCAGGTGCTTCGTTGGAGAGGATTTTAACGAGTTTAATCTGGAAAATAAGATCCTCACCAGCAAGAGGAGGATTTAAATCAAGCACGATTTCCTCATCCTTTACTTCTACGATTTTTGCAGGCAAATTCATTTGCCCCTGGGGTGAATCTACGATAAGATTGAGCATAAGCCCTGGTTCAGGATTGACATCCATGCTGAGGGCATCTTTGGGAATGGAACGGATAAGACTTTCGTCTCTTGGGCCAAAAGCCATTTCTGAAGGGATAACAACCTCTTTTTCTTCCCCTTCCTCCATTCCAACCACTGCTTCAGAAAGGCCGGGAATGATCTCAGGGGAGCCTACCTGAAAAATAAAAGGCTCTTTGTCAAAGGTATTTTCAAAGACCTCCCCATTTTTAAGCTTCCCTACACAGTGAATGCTTACTACATCACCTACTTGAACCTTACGCATTGCCAAACTCCTTTCAAAAGTTTTTTTGATAGAAGCCTGAGACCTGAGGAGAATAGGACTCCTGAGACTCAAACTTCTATTTAGAAAACAGATTAGCATGAAAATTAAAAAAAAGCAAGTGCAGAGATTAAGGAGAAAGGGTAAGCAGACAAAAACAGGCTATGGCTTCTTTTTCTCCTCCCCAGCCAAGACCCTCTGTGGTTTTGGCTTTAAAAGAAATGTGATCCGGACTGATTTCAAGTAAGCTGGCCAGTTTTTTTCTCATCTTTTCATAATAAGGAGAAAGCTTGGGTTCATCACAGATAAAAGTGAAATCCACAAACTCAATCTTTATTCCTAAGAGTTTAATTTTGGCAAGCACTTCTTTTAAAAGGAGAGCACTGTCCATGTTTTTGTATCTTGGATCAGAATCAGGAAAAAGGGAGCCTATATCTGGAAGTCCGGCACCGGCAAGAAGGGCATCAATCAGGGCATGAAGCCCCACATCAGCATCTGAGTGCCCAAGTAAGCCCTTTTCATAGGGAATCTCCACCCCACAGATAATGCACTTTCTTCCGGGAACAAGCCTGTGAAGGTCAAAACCAAGCACAGCCCTCATTTTTCTTTTTCTTCCACCACATTGTTCTTGAGCTGATTTATAAGCTCTTCAAAACAGGGGAGAACATCCTTGCGAAACCTTCCGGCTACGGCCACCACCATAATAGGCTCTCCCACTTTGAGGAGCCCTTTGTTTATCCACACCCTGATTCCGCAAATTCCTTCCTTTCTTTCGTATTTCTTTATCAAAGCTTTAAGTTTTTCCTCTGAAAAGTCAACCTTCATTTTCTTAACAGGGCTTCCATCCTTTGAGCTTCCCCTCACTATTCCAACATGAACAAGTATCATCCCTAAGTTTTCAGGGGCACAGGAATCTTTAAGTTCTCTAATAAACTTTTCCAGAATTTCCATAACACTTTCCCTTTTTGAAAAAATACTTCTTTTAATCTTTAATGTCAATAATGTTTCAAAAAACAAAGTTGACTATTTTAATGTGAAGGATTAATTTAAAAATTAATGAAGCTTAAGTTTCCGATTGGAATTCAAAGTTTTGAGAAGATTAGAGAGGAAGGTTATTATTATGTAGATAAGACGCAATTTGTTGAAAAGCTTGTTAAAAGCGGAACCTATTATTTTCTTTCCCGCCCAAGGAGATTTGGGAAAAGCCTTTTTCTTGACACTTTAAGGCAGGCATTCCTTGGGAAAAAAGAACTATTTAAAGGGCTTTATCTTTACGAAAATTGGGACTGGGAAAAAACATATCCTGTTATTTATATCTCCTTTGGAGCAGGGGTTCATAAAACAAAAGAGGAGCTTCTTGAAACTCAGAATATAATTCTTAATGAACATGCAGAGGAATACGGAGTTTCTTTAAAATACCGCTTTGTAAAGGATCGTTTTTGGGAATTGATAAAAAAGCTTGCCCAAAAATACGACACTCAGGTGGTGGTGTTAATTGATGAGTATGACAAACCCATACTTGACAATATAGAGGATAGAGAAACTGCAATAGAAATGAGGGAATCTTTAAAAAATTTTTACTCAATACTGAAAGACGCAGATTTTTATTTAAAGTTTGTCTTTATTACAGGAGTGTCTAAGTTTTCCAAGGTTTCAATATTTAGCGGGCTTAACAACTTAAAAGATATAACACTTGATCCTCAATATGGTACTATTTGTGGGTATACACAGAGTGAGCTTGAGAGCGTGTTTGCAAACGCACTTGAGGGATTTGATTTAGCGGAAATTAGGAGGTGGTATAACGGGTATAATTTCCTTTCAGAGCCTGTGTATAATCCATTTGACATATTGCTTTGCCTTGACACAGGGCTTTTTCGTCCCTATTGGTTTGAGACAGGGACGCCGGGTTTTCTTATAAAGCTTATTCAGGAAAAGAGGTTGCCTGTTCCTAATCTTGAAAATCTGGAAGTGGGAGATGAAATTCTGGAGAGCTTTGATGTGGATAGAATTTATCCTCAAACCCTTCTTTTTCAGACAGGCTACCTTACCATAAAAGGCGTGAGAAAAAGGAGAGGCATTTTAAAATATCGGCTTTCCTGGCCCAATTTGGAAGTGAAAGTGAGTTTTAATAATTACCTGCTTAATGAGTTTACAGATCTTGTGGAGAAAGAAGAGAGATTGGATAAAGTTTACGATGCTCTTGAGGAGGGGGATTTAGAGAAGTTAAAGGAGGCATTTTATAGTTTTTTTGCGGAGATACCGGCGGAGTGGTACAGGAAGACGGAGCTAAGCGGGTATGAGGGGTTTTATGCGTCGGTAGTGTATGCGTATTTTGCAGCGCTTGGGGTGGATGTGAGGGTTGAGGAGTCAACGAGCAAAGGGCGTCTTGATATGGTAGTGCTTTTTGATGATAGGTGTTATTTGTTTGAGTTCAAGGTAGTTGAGAATGAGGGAGAGGGAAGGGCACTTAGTCAACTAAAAGAGAAAGGATATTATGAGAAGTACTTAAAAGAGTGTAAAGAAATTTATCTTATTGGAGTTGAGTTCAGTAAGAAAGAGAGAAACATAATTGCTTTTGAATGGGAAAGGCTATAAACATCACTATTGCAAAATTTTTAAAGAGGGGTAATCTGTAATTGTTATGAGTGTGAACAAGGTAATTCTCGTTGGTAGGCTTGGAGCTGATCCAGAGATAAGATACACCCTTGATGGCCGTCCTGTGGCTTCTTTTAGAATAGCTACCAATGAAGTGATTGTGAGAAACGGGGAAAAGGAGACCCTTACCGAGTGGCACCGTATTGTGGCCTTTGGAAGGCTTGCTGAGATATGTGGAGAGTATTTAAACAAAGGAACTCAAGTCTATATTGAAGGAAAGCTTCGCACTCGCAAGTACGAAGACAGACAGGGTATAACCCGCTATGTCACAGAAGTGGTTGCAGTGAATATGCAGATCCTTGATAGAAAAGGAAGTTCCTCAGGATATACAAGTACGGTAAAGGAAGAAATTCCTGCAGCTTCTCCAGAGCCTTCTTCTCATGAATTTTCTTCTTCTCAGGAGCCCACATCTCCTGAAGATTTAATAGATGAAGATCTTCCTTTCTAAAAATTTACCTTGCCCGGGTATTTTTTGAAAATTTTCTTAATTTTTACTGAGAAGCGACCATACTTATAGTTATTCTGGACGGAGTCTGTAGATCTGCAAAACACAACATAATTAGTTTAAAAATTTAACATCTTTTAAATCTTTTTTTAAATCCTTTTCTTCTGCGGTGGATGAAAGATAAGGTGATTCATCAAGTTGAAACATTCTTCTTACTATTTCAATGGCTTCTTTTCCACCGTGGTGATGGCTGGTTTTCATAAAACTTATGGGATAATAAAGTAGTTTTTGCACAAGGGATCTGGTAAGCACTTCAAGGGCTTCTTTTTCTTCTGGAGAGAGATTTTTGAGTCTCTTGAATGTCCTGTTTAGTTCTTTTTTTCTTAAGTCTTCTGCTTTTTCCATAAGGGTTTTTATTGTGGGATGAAGATCAAGCTCTTTTAGCCATTTTTTAAACTTCAGCAACTCTTCTTCAATAATTCTTCTGGCCCTGAGGGCTTCTTTTTGCCTTTCTTTAAGATTTTCTTCTACAACTGTTTTTAAGTCGTCAATATCATAGAGGAACACATTCTCAAGGTCATTCACTTCTGGCTCCACATCTCTTGGCACAGCTATGTCAATGATAAAAAGGGGCCTGAATTTTCTGGGTTTAAGGGTGGAGGATACGAGTTTTTTGGTGAGCACAAAGCCCGGGGCACCTGTAGAAGAAATCACAATGTCAGCCTTGATAAGGGTATTTTCCAGGTCCTCCAGAGAATAGGCTTCCCCACCGAAGCGCTCTGCAAGCTCAACTGCTCTTGCCAAAGTCCTGTTAGCTATAAGAATTTTGGAGATGCCAGCTCTTTTAAAGTGATTGCAGGCAAGCTCAGCCATTTCTCCTGCCCCCACAAGCAAAATGCATTTGTCTTTTAGATCTCCCAGTATTTTCCTGGCCAGAATATAGGCAGCATAACTTATGGATACAGCACCGCCACCAATTCCTGTTTCTGTACGCACCCTTTTGGCTACAAAAAAGGTGCGATGAAGCAGTTTATTCAAAACAAGGCCACTTGTTCTATGTTTTAAAGCCTCTCTATAAGCCTCTTTTACCTGGCCAAGTATCTGAGGCTCTCCTATTACCATGGAGTCAAGTCCACAGGCCACTTCAAAGAGGTGCTTTATAGTCTCCTGTCCTGCAAAAAAGTAAAAGTGTTTTTTTACTTTGTTCCATTCAAGTTTTGTATGAGCTTCTATAAATTTTGCAAACTCCTCCATAATCAGGTTCTGTTTATCCCTGTCTGCTACAAGATAAAATTCCACCCTGTTACATGTGGAAAGAAAGTAAAGCTCTTTTGCAGAGGGGAGAGAGGTTTTAAGAAGCTCAAGCGGGGATACTGAAAGTGCTTTAAAGCTGAGTTTTTCTCTAAGCTCTACAGGTGCTGTCCTGTGGTTTAAACCCAAACAAAGAATTTCCCACTTGCTATCCATACGTATGAAACCCCTTTGTTAAAAAATTTAGCAAAAAGAAACTGCCAAACCAGATAATAAAGCCTATTAAAAAGGCATAGGCTGTTTTTTTCCCTCGCCATCCAATAAGAATTCTCTGGTGAATTAACACTGCATAAAGAGCCCAGAGAAAAAGAGTGGCCAGTTCTTTGGCAGACCACCGCCAATAAATACCATATACCTGCTCACTCCACAGCACACCTGTAATAATTCCAATAGTAAGAAATAAAAAGGCATAATAGAGACACTTTTCTATCATGTGATCAAGAATATTCAGAGAAGGTAATCTATTGAAAAGAAAGCCCAGTTTTTTCTTTTTTAATTCTCTTTCCTGAAGGAGGTAAAGCAGAGAGACTATCATTCCAAAAATCAGAAATCCATGGGAAATGAGGGAGGTAAAGCCGTGTATAGGAAACCAGAGAGAATAAAGATTTTTATTAAAAGGAGAAACTTTTTCACCTATAGATGTAAGGGAAAAACCCAGAAAAATTAAAATTATGGGGAGCACAAAAAAGCCCACAAGATAGACTTTAAGTTTTTTTATGTAAAAGTAAAAATAAATAAGAAGAAGTTCCCATGAGAAAAAGTAGAGTAAAAAGGAAAAAGTAAAAATTTTTTTTGTAAGGATAATTTTTAAAGTATTTAAAAGAAGGCAGGTGTGGAAAATCAAACCAATAAAAAGGACTTTGTGAGAAAGATTAACAGCCTCATTTTTAAATGTTCTGAAAAAAAATCCCAGTCCAATCCATCCAGTAATATAACAAACAATAGTTAGAAAAAGAAAAAAGCCGTTCATATGGAAAGTATTTTATTACACTTTCTTTAAAATCCAAGATTATTTCTTAGTTGAAAGGAGGATAAAAAATTCTTTATTCCCTTTGGCTCCAAGTATAGGGCTTTCTGCAACTCCAAGGGGTTGGTAGCCCTGCTCAAGGGAAAAATCCCAGATTTTATCAACAGCTTTTTTATGAAGAAAACTACTTTTTACAATGCCTTTTTTTACTTCCTTGGGAGTGAGCTCAAATTGTGGCTTAATAAGGGCAAGGATAAAGCCTTCGTCTTTCAAAAGGGGCTTTAGGGGAGGAAGAATTTTGGTAAGTGAGATAAAAGAGACATCAATGGTAATAAGATCAAATCGCTCCTCAAACATTTCTGGAGTAAGATACCTTGCATTTATTTTTTCCATTACCACCACCCGGGGGTCGTTGCGAAGTTTATAATGGAGCTGGCCCTTTCCTACATCTAAGGCATAAACTTTTTTTGCTCCATGAAGGAGAAGACAGTGGGTAAAACCCCCGGTGGAAGCCCCTATGTCAAGGCATATTTTTCCTTTGGGATCAATTTCAAAAACTTTTAATGCTCCCTCCAGTTTGAGCCCACCTCTTGAGACATATGGAATATCCTCTTCTATGTGGATTTCTACGCTTTCTTCTACCTGGGTGCCTGGCTTGGAAACTTTTTTAAGCTCCCCTGAAGGAGCTTTTATTGAGACTTTCCCTGCAAGGATAAGTGCCTGAGCCTTTTCTCTTGTTTCACAGAGGCCTTTTTGTACAAGGAGCTTGTCTATCCTGAGCTTAGACTTTTTCAATTTCTTTGTCAATTTTTAAAACCACGATATTTTTTTGCCCTTTTTCTCTAAGAAACTTCATCCCTGCTTCCATAAACCTCAGGACAATGTGAGCAGGTGTATCTTTTTTGGGGTCTATTTTGGCAGGTTCAAAAGTAAGTATAGTAATAAATGCTCCTTTTTTAATTTTAAATCGTTCCCAGAAATAATTTTGAATAAGATTCTGTAACCTTCTTGCTACTACCCAGGCTCCCTGAGAGGGGGTTTCAGGAAGAATTATTCCAAATCTTTCAGGAATTTTTAGTTTGGCTACTATATCTACCCGCCTCAAACTTCTTTGAAACTTTTCTGCAAGCTCTTTTAAAACCCGTTCTTCTTCCTCTGTGCCAAATTTTTCTGCAACTTCTGAAAATTTTTCTATGTCTACTAAAAGTGCACTGAAGATCCGTCTATACCTTTTTGCTCTCAAAATTTCTTCCTGAAGCCTTTTTAAAAAGAAGTGTTCATTGTAAATTCCGGTAAGTTCGTCAAGAATGCTGCTATGTGTTATTTTATTTTTTAAAGTTTTTATTTCCCGAAGTAAAAGTTCTTTTTCTCTAATTAACTTGGCTATCTGCTTTTTATACTTTTCTATGACATCAGTTTCCTCTTTTTCAGCTCTTTCTAACTGTCTTAATTTTTGAACGAGTTTTTCTTCCTGCTGTTTAAGCCATTTACTATAAGGAATTAAGGCAAATTCTTGTAATCCAAGAATTTCGTATAGTGGATTTACCACGGACGGTAAAGTTTCCAGAAAATAAACAGCATCCTCCCGGGATAAATTTAAGTATTCTCTGGCATATTTCAAATAGTCGTCATATTTAAACTCTCTTTCCGTACTAAAATAAGCACCTACTCCAGTGTCTATTACCCTGATTTTTTTTATGTCATCAAATACATCTTCTGGAATTCCTTCAGGCAGATAGGAGAAGTCTATATGGTGATGATAAATAGTAAGCACCAATCTTCTTGGTAAACAACAATTTTCAAAATATTCACCTCCCACAGTAGGGTGGTCGGTGTCAAATACTTCTTTTTCAGCTTCCAGAGTGCTTTTGCCAGAGTCTTTAAGTTTCAAAACTTTTAGATAACCCTCAGGGGAAAGAGAATAGAGAACAAGGATACCAAAATCCATAAGAAAAGTAGAAATGAAAAGATGGGGAGGAATGTCCTCTCTGTTACCTGCAATGTTTTGAGTAAAACATGCATTGGCAAGGGCCCTTGCCCAGAATTTGGAGAAATTAAATTCGTTAAAAGTAGTTTTGGTAAGTTTTTTGGCTATAATGCCCAGTAAAAGAAGTTTCACAAAGTCTTCACCAAGAATAAGAAGGGCTTTTCGGAGATCTGTAATTTCTGGCGCTTCTTTTCTATATTGGGGAAGATTGGCTACTTTTAAAAGGAAACCGGCAATTTCTTGTTTACTTATAAGCTCAAAAAATTCTCTTTCAGTCTTCATAAGGAGTGTTTCAAGGATTTCTTTTCCCAATTGCGGAAAAGGAATGGGTTCCCGCTGGTAAAGCTTAATTAATCTATCTAATTCTTTCATCGCTGAATTTTAATTTTGGGTGTTGATTTTTAACTATACCAAAAACTTCGGATTTTCAAAGGCTTTTTTGATGTTATAATTATTGTAAAAGTTAGTTAGAGGGAGGCAAAAATGGCAGACAAAGAGCTTAAAGAAATAATTTTAGAAATTGCAAAAAATGCAAAAGAGGCTTCGCGGAAGGTTGCTACTCTTTCTACCACTACAAAAAACGGGGTTTTAAAACGTGTTGCCGAGCTTCTGAGGACAAAAAAGGAAGAGATTAAGAAGGTAAATGAGAAGGATATTACCCTTGCCAGGGAAAAGGGCTATCCAGCAGCCTTTATTGACAGGCTTACTCTTTCTGACAAGGTGATAGAAGCCATGGCAAAGGGCCTTGAGGAAGTAGCGAGTTTTCCTGATCCGGTGGGAGAAGTGGTGAAGATGTGGAAGAGGCCAAATGGCCTCCTTGTTGGCAGGATGCGGATCCCCCTTGGGGTAATAGCCATGATCTATGAAAGCAGACCCAATGTTACCATAGATGCAGCTGGCCTTTGTTTTAAAAGTGGTAATGCTGTAATCCTGAGGGGTGGAAAGGAAGCACTGAATTCAAATCTTGCCCTGGCTGAGATTTTCCATCAGGCACTTGAGGAATTTGATGTGCCCACTTCTGCAGTGCAGGTGGTGCCAGTGCCAGACAGAAAGCTTGTTGAATACATGCTTGAGCTTGAAGAGTATATTGACCTTGTAATCCCCAGAGGAGGAGAGGGCCTTATCCGGTTTGTTACAGAAAAGGCAAGAATGCCTGTGATAAAGCACTACAAAGGGGTATGTCATGTGTATGTGGATAAATTTGCTGACCTTGAGAAAGCAAAAAATATTGCTATTAATGCCAAGTGCCAGAGGCCAGGTGTATGCAATGCTATGGAGACTTTGCTTATTCACGAAGCCATAGCAGAAAAATTTTTGCCAGAGCTTGCCGAGGAATATAAAAAGCTTGGTGTAGAAATAAGGGGCTGTAGCAAGACCCTTGAGCTCGTTCCATGGGCAAAACAGGCTACAGAAGAAGACTGGGATGCAGAATATCTGGATTTAATACTTGCTGTAAAAGTAGTCTCCGGCATGGAGGAGGCACTTTCTCACATAGCAAAGTATGGAAGCAATCATACAGAAGCTATTGTAACTGAAAATTATGAAAGGGCTATGAAATTTTTAAATGAGGTTGATGCAAGCGTGGTAATGGTAAATGCCTCAACCAGGTTTAACGATGGAGGAGAGCTTGGCTTAGGGGCAGAAATAGGCATTTCCACTTCTAAAATTCATGCCTACGGCCCCATGGGGCTTGAAGAACTGACCACCACCAAATTCATTGTCTTTGGAAATGGACAGATCAGGACTTAAAAGACTGGGAATTCTGGGAGGGACTTTTGATCCTCCTCACCTTGCCCACCTGAGAGTTGCTGAAGAAATAAGAGAAGCTTTTTCTCTTGATAAAGTAGTTTTTATCCCTGCGGGATTTCCTCCTCATAAAAAGGAAGGTAGCTACTCCCCTTTCAATCATCGCTGGTATATGGTAAATTTGAGCATAAAAGGAAATCCTTATTTTTTTGCCCTTGATCTGGAAAAAGAGGAAAAGCCCTCTTATACCCTTAACACCCTGAAAAAATTAAAAATACTTTATCCCCAAACCGAGCTTTTCTTTATCATGGGCCCGGATGCCTTTTTTTCCATTCATACCTGGTGGAGGTGGAGAGAGCTTCCAGACTGGGCAAACTTTATCGTGTTAATGAAAAGGGAAGGACCTTTAAAGCCCGAAGATTTTGAACTGCGGGCAGGAAAGCTCTTTGGGGAAAAGGCAAAAGCATTTTTCTTTTTTGAAAATACACCACTGGGCATATCTTCTTCCATGATAAGAAGGCTTGTGAAAGAAAAAAAGTCTATAAAATACCTGGTTGTACCGGAAGTTGAAGCATACATAAAAAAAGAAGGACTTTACCTTTAGCTATGAAGGGCACTCCCAAGCAAAAAATTACCCCCATGTTTAAGCAATATTTTGAGATAAAGGAGAAGTACCCTGATGCCATTTTGTTTTTCAGGCTGGGGGACTTTTTTGAGATGTTTTTTGAGGACGCAGAGACAGTGGCTCCACTTCTTGGCTTAGTTCTTACCAAGAGGGAAGCAGGCAAGGGATTAACTGCTCCCATGTGCGGGGTGCCTGTAGAGAAAAGCAATTTTTACATCCAGAAGCTGGTTAAAATGGGCTTCAAGGTGGCTATCTGTGAGCAGGTGGAAGATCCTGCTACTGCCAAAGGGCTTGTAAAAAGAGAAGTGGTAAGAATAATCACTCCCGGGCTTGTAGTTGACTTTGAAAGCTTGGTTTCAAAAGAGAAGAATTATCTTGCGGCCCTTTATCTTGGAAAGAAGGCAGGGCTTGCCTTCCTTGAACTCTCCTGCGGGGAGTTTATTTTCACTGAAATAGGAAGGGATCAGTTCCTTTCAGAACTTATAAAGAGGGAACCGAGGGAGATTCTCATTGCAAAAGAGCAGGAAGAAGAGGAAGGATTAAAAGAACTTAAGCAACATCTCCCTTTACTTAGAATCAGCCTGGTAGATAAGAGCTATTTCAAAATAAAAGAAAAACTTAAAGAGAAAAGAGAGCAGGGCTTTGAAGAGGGATTAAGGGCAGTATCTGCTGTCCTTGAGTATGTAAAGAGGCACCAGCCAGATGCCTTAGAGAGAATTGAGGAGCCAGAATTTTATTTTCCTCAAGGCTTTCTTTACCTGGACGAAAATACCAAGAGGAATCTTGAGCTTATCAGAAACCGCTGGGATAACACAGAAAAGTATTCCCTTTACTGGGTGCTTGATCACACCCTTACACCAATGGGCGGAAGGCTCCTTAAAGACTGGATACTCTATCCCCTTCAGGATGTAGCCCAAATAAGAGAGAGGCACAAGGCAATTTCCTATCTTCTTGAAGAGCAGGGATTGAGAGAAAGACTTAAAGAAATTTTGAGAAAAATAGGGGATCTTGAGAGGCTTGCCATAAGATGTGCTTTAAGGCTTGCCAATCCCAAAGAACTTGCTTTGCTGAGGGATTCCTTGAAGCTCATTCCCGGACTTAAGGCGCTTCTTGAGGAAAGGGTTAAGGATCCCTATGCGCCGCAGGCTTTAAAGGAGGTGTGCCAGGGAATTGAAGTCTCTGAGAGCCTTTATCAGAGGCTTGAAGAAGTGCTTGAAGAAAATCCTCCCCACACACTTAAAGAAGGAGGAATAGTAAGGAAGGGAGTAATCCCTGAGCTTGACGAATTGAGGGATCTTAAGGAAAATTCTGTACTTTATCTCTCTGAGCTTGAGAAAAGGGAAAGAGAAAAAACAGGCATTCCCACTTTGAGAATAGGGTATAACAAGGTTTTTGGGTATTACTTTGAAGTTTCAAAGTCCTATAAAGACAGGGTGCCAGAGTATTTTGAAAGAAAGCAAACTCTTACCAATGTGGAGCGTTTTATTACTCCAGAACTAAAGGAGCTTGAAACAAAGATTTTAAATGCGGAGGAGAGGATAAAGCTTCTTGAGTATGAATTTTTTGTGAGCCTCAGGGAAGAGGTTGCAGGTTATAAGGCAGAGCTTAAGAGGTGTGCAAGGGCTGTTGCTATTCTTGATGTGCTTCTTTCCCTTGCAGAGGTGGCTGAAAGAGAAGGATATGTCTGTCCTGAGTTTACAGAGGAGCCAGTGCTTTTTATTGAGGAAGGAAGACACCCGGTACTTGAAAAAATTCAGGGTAGAGAAAATTTTGTGCCGAATTCTGTGAAGCTCACCAGGGATAGCGAGAGGCTGCTTGTGATTACCGGGCCCAATATGGGTGGAAAGTCCACCTATCTCAGGCAAACAGCCCTTATTGTTATTATGGCTCAGATGGGAAGTTTTGTGCCTGCTAAGTCAGCCAGACTTCAGGTGTTTGACAGGATATTTACCCGGATAGGAGCTGGAGATGAACTTGTAAGAGGGAAAAGCACCTTTATGGTGGAGATGAGTGAATGTGCCCATATTTTGAAGCATGCTACTTCAAGAAGCCTTGTTGTACTTGATGAGGTGGGAAGGGGAACGAGCACCTATGACGGGCTTTCTCTTGCCTGGGCTATTGCAGAGTATCTTTACGAAAGAAAAGTCTTTACCCTGCTTGCCACCCATTATTTTGAGCTTACAGAACTTGCCAAACTTTTTGAAGGCATCAAAAATTATCATGTGGCAGTAAAAGAATGGCAGGGAGAAGTGATTTTTCTTTATAAAGTGGAAGAGGGGGCCACTGCAGATTCTTATGGAATAGAAGTCGCCAGAATAGCAGGCCTTCCAGAGGAAGTGATAGCAAGGGCAAAGGAAATTTTGACGAAACTTGAGAAACAATCCTTTAAAAAGAATTCTGAGATAAAGACTTCTGACAAGAAGAAAATTTTTCAACTTCCTATTTTTTCTTCCCAGCACCCCTTGATAGAAGAGATAAAAAGGCTTAAACTTGAAGAAATGACTCCTATTGAAGCCTTGAACTTTTTGTGGAAGGCTAAAGAGAGGCTCCTTTCTTAAAATGAATTTCCAAGCTATTTCCAAAAAAGTAGGGATAATTCTATTTTTTGTCGCTTTATTTGTTTTAAATGTTTCTTTTACTTTCAGTATAGAGACCCCTTCCTTTCTTAAGTCCAGAAAAGAGCCAATATATCATGTGGTGAGGAGGGGAGAGAGTTTAAGTTTGATAGCAAAGAGGTATGGGGTAAGTGTAAGTGCATTAAAGAGGTGGAACAGGTTAAAGAGCAGCACTATATATGTGGGGCAGAGGCTGATAGTAGGATACAGGGTAGTAAGGCCAAAGGTTTATGTGGAGGAGAGGGAGAAGAAAGGGGTAAAGGAGGTAATTTATTATCACCTGGTAAAAAGGGGAGAAAGCCTTGCTGTTATAGCCAGGAAATATGGAGTTTCAATAAACTATCTCAAAAAACTTAATCATTTGAAAAGTTCAAAAATATACGCAGGCCAGAGATTAGTTCTTTACAGGAAAAAAATTTATTTAAAAAAATCCAGACAGCCACGAAAAACAGAGTCTAAGACAAAAAAGATAGTATCCAAAACAAACAATTCTAAAGGAAAAGTTGTTTCTTCAGGTGTAATTGGTGAGATAACAAAGCCCATATATCATGTGGTGAAGAAGGGAGAGAGTTTAAGTTTGATAGCAAAGAGGTATGGAGTAAATGTAAGTGCATTAAAGAGGTGGAACAGGTTAAAGAGCAGCACTATATATGTGGGGCAGAGGCTGATAGTAGGCTATAAGGTAGTAAGGCCAAAGGTTTATGTGGAGGAGAGGGAGAAGAAAGGGGTAAAGGAGGTAATTTATTATCACCTGGTAAAAAGGGGAGAAAGCCTTGGGAGTATTGCCAGGAAGTATCACGCCTCTGTTGAGTTTTTAAAAAAGCTTAACGGGCTTAAAAGTAGCAGGGTTAGGCCAGGCCAGAAGATTGTTATTTCTAAAAAAATCGTATTTTTGAAAGGTTATCCAGAGATTAATAAAACTTCTCAAATTCCCAAAGCCAATGTTCAACCGAAAACAGAGGCAGAAAAAATTTTTTCTCAAATAGAAGAAAAATATGCAGCACTTCTAAAAAACAAAGAAGCAGGGCTTAAGGAGTGGATAGAGCTTTTAAATGATTACAGAAGGCTTTATCTTCTGTATCCCAGTAGCCCGATTGCTTCCTGTGCTTTGTTAAGGACTGCGGAAATTTACTATCGTTTATTTTCCATAAGTAAGAGCAGGGCGTATTTAGAAAGGGCTATTGAGAAATATAAAGCCCTTATTCAACGCTATCCAGAAACAGAAGAGGCTGAGGAAGCATATTACAAGTTGTTTCTTATTTATAAAAAAGTTTTAAAAAATGAGGCCGGAGCTCAGATTTTGCTTCAGGAGTTTAAGGCTCATTATCCTGAGAGCAGGTGGTTGCTAAGCCTTGAAGACAAAAGGGAACCCCAAAAAAGTTTTCAACAAAAGCTCAGCAAAGTAATAAGTATTGAGCCTGTTACTGGAGAAGATTATACCAGAATAATTATAAAAGTAGCTGGGAATTTTACTTATAGTGCCAATGTATTAAAAGCTACCCCAAAAAGGCCTCCAAGAATTTATATAGACATTTCTCCGGCAATACTTTCCAAACAGATTCCTGCTCAAATTGAGATCAAAAAGGCACATCTTCAGCGCATACGAGTGGGACAATTTGATGCAGATACAGTAAGGGTGGTGCTGGATCTCTCCAGTTTAACTCATTATAAAATTTTTAAGCTTCCTTACACTTCCCAGCTTGTTCTGGATCTTATTGGGAAAATACACCAGAAAAAAGAAGAAAGGCCCAATTATCTTAATCTGGCCAGGCAATTTGGATTGGGGGTAAGAACTATAGTAATAGATCCAGGCCATGGAGGGAAGGACCCAGGTGCCATAGGGCCAAATGGACTGAAAGAAAAAAGTGTGGTTTTAAAAATTGCCAGGCTACTCAAAGACAAACTTGAAAAAAGACTAAAAGTTAAAGTTTATCTTACCAGGACAAGAGATGTTTTTATTCCACTTCTCAGGAGGCCGGCTATTGCAAACAGCAGGAGAGCAGACCTTTTCATTTCCATTCATCTTAACGCCTCTCCAGACAGGAAGGCAAGGGGCGTGGAGACTTATTACTTAAATTTTACTACAGACCCTGAGGCCATGAGAGTGGCAGCTCTTGAAAACGAAGCTTCTAATAAGTCTCTGAGTGATCTCCAGGATCTTGTGAAAGCTGTTCTTGCCAATACAAAACTTAGTGAGTCAAAAATCCTGGCTAAAAAAGTTCAGAGTGAACTTGTGCGCACTTTGTCCCGCTATTACGCTGGGGTGGAAAACAGAGGAGTGAAATGCGCACCTTTTCTTGTACTCGTGGGCACCCGTATGCCAGCTATCCTTGTTGAGGCTTCTTTCATCTCCAATCCTATTGAAGCAAGGAGACTTAAATCCTCCAGATATCTTGATAAAATTGCAGAAGGAATTTATCGGGGTATAAAGGCTTATATTGAAAGTCTTAAGTTTACAAAAGTAAATTTTACAAAATAAAACTATGATTACTCTTGGGGTTGAGGCTTTTTTTAAAAAAGAGTGGCAGAAGTTTAAAGGAGCATCCATTGCACTTCTCTGCAATCAGGCCTCTGTAAACTTTACTTTTATTCCGACTTATCTTCTTTTTAAAGAGCATTTTGGAAAGAACTTGAAGTTTCTTTTTTCTCCACAGCACGGGCTTTTTTCCGAAAAACAGGCCAATATGATAGGTTCAGCAGACGAAGTAGAGCCTTTTACCAGGGTTCCTGTGATCAGTCTTTACGGAGAAAGGCTTGTACCTTCTCAGGATGTCCTTGATGAGGTAGATGTGGTTTTTGTGGATCTTCAGGATGTGGGATGCAGGGTTTACACCTATATGTGGACTTTGTTTTTGCTTATGAAGGAGTGTGAGAAGTTTGGAAAAGAGGTGATTGTGCTTGATAGGCCAAACCCCATAGGTGGTGAGGTTGAAGGCCCTATGCTGGAAGAGGAATTTTTTTCCTTTGTTGGCCTTGAAAGTCTTCCTCTGAGACATGGTCTCACCATAGGAGAGCTTGCTCTTCTCTTTAAAAAAAGGAGATTCCCTGAGCTTGAGTTAAAGGTGGTGCCTCTTGAAGGATATCAAAAGACTTTTCTGTGGCCTGAGCTTGGGAGAGACTGGATTTTTCCTTCACCAAATTTACCTCACTGGAAGTGTTGCCTTACCTATCCCGGGCTTGTACTACTTGAAGGCACAAATCTTTCTGAGGGGAGAGGAACCACTTTGCCCTTTCTTCTCTTTGGTGCACCTTACATTGAGCTAAAGCAGCTTTGGGAAATTATAAAAAAAGAAGGGCTTGAAGAAGGAGTAATTTTAAGGCCTGTTGCCTTTGAACCCACCTTTGATAAATGGCAGGGAAAGAGGTGCTATGGCTTTCAAATTCATTTGCTTAAGCCTGAAAAGTTTAGACCTGTTAAGTTTGCTCTAAGACTTATTAAACTCGTTGCCACGCTGTTTGAGGAGTTTAAGTTTTTACCTCCGCCCTATGAGTTTGAATACGAGAAAATGCCTATAGAGATCCTGCTTGGAAACAGGGCAGTTCTTTCCTGGCTGAGAGGAGAAGAGGAAATTGACTTGGAGGAACATCTGCATTATAATTTAAAAAACTATTTAGAAGAAATTAAAGAGGTAGCTCTTTATTGATTTTGAAATATTAAGCAAAATTACAAACAAAAAAACAATAGCTATTGGGAAATCTATCCGTGAAATAAAAAGGTTGGAAAAAACTTATGGAAAAGGACGATGGCGAAAACTAAAAGGCATTGCTAAAATAAAATTAGCAAATGGGGTAATTTGTTTAGCTGAACTTCATTGGTATGAAGCACATGGGATAGGTAAAAAGGAATTTAAAATTAAGCGCATTTTGAAGGTATTAAAAGATGTTTAAATTTTTAATTTGTATTGATAACAAAGGCTATGAAGTTTCATTAGAAAAATGGAAAATTTATCCTGTGATAAAAGAAAAAGAGATCCCGGGGTATGTAAGAATAATAGATGAAAGTGGAGAAGACTATTTATATCCAGAAAAGTATTTTCTTCCTATAGAACTTCCTGCAAGTCTTTTAAAAAAGATAGAGCAAGAATATTTAGAAAAAATAAAAAATGCTTAGGCTCTTTTATCATTAAGGTCTTTGAAACATGAGTGAATCCAAAAATTCACGAAATTCAAAGAAAATTAAATTTCGTTCAAATAAAGAGCGAGTTAATTATTTTTTGAGCCTTTTTGAAAAGGCTGACAGAGTATTGATTTTAATCTGGGCAGATCCTGACTCTCTGGCAAGTGCTCTTGCTGTAAAAAGGATTCTTCAGAAAAAAGTGGAAAAAATCACTATTTCAAATGTAAATGAAATAAGCCGCTTAAATAATCAGGTAATGGTAAAAAGTTTAAAAATTCCTCTTCAGAAGTATAGGAGAGATTTGCTTGAAGAGTATAACAAATTTATTCTGGTGGATAGTCAACCCCTTCATAGGGAAGAATTTAAAGATATTCATTTTACTGCTGTAATAGATCACCATCCTGAGACAGAGGGTTGGGAGGCAGATTTTGTGGATATAAGGCCTGAGTATGGGGCTACTGCCACCATACTTTCTGAATATTTAAGGGTGCTGAAAATAAAGCCTTCTGTTTATCTTGCTACAGCGCTGGTATACGCCATAAAAACTGATACTGACAATTTTGAAAAGAGCGCCCAGCTTCAGGATGTGCTCGCCTTTCAGAAACTTTACAAATACATGAATAAGCACCTTCTTGCTAAAATAGAGTCATCGGATTTAAGAAGATCTGAACTTAAATATTTTAAGGTAGCTTTAAATCAGCTTAAATTCAAGAAAAAAAGGGTTTTTGTGTATGTGGGGAAAGTTTCAAATTCAGATGTGCTTGTACTTATAGCAGACTTTTTAAACAAGGTGTATGAGACTTCCTGGGTTTTTGTTGGAGGAGAGTACAAAAAAAAGCTTGTAATTATTATAAGATGTGATGGATACAGAAAGGATGCAGGAAAGCTTGCTACAAGGGTTTTTAAAAATTTGGGCCTTGCTGGAGGACATAGAGAGAAGGCACGAGCAGAGATTCCTTTTGAAAACCTGGAAGTAGATCCTTCCAGGTTTTCCACCAATAGTCTTATTAATCTTTTTAAAAACTATTTTAAAGATACAAAAAAGAGTTCTTAGCCATGGCGCGTTTTGTAGATCAGGCAAAGATATATGTGAAGGCGGGCAATGGCGGGGCAGGTTGTGTAAGTTTTAGAAGGGAGAAGTTTGTTCCCAAGGGAGGGCCTGATGGAGGAGATGGTGGAGATGGTGGGGATGTGATCCTGGTTGCTGATCCCCAGATTCATACTCTTTATGACTTCTATCACCAGGTGCACTTCAGGGCAGAGAATGGAAAGCCCGGTATGGGAAAAAAGATGAAGGGCAGAGACGGAGAGGACTTAATTCTTAAAGTGCCTGTGGGAACTATTGTAAAGGACGCAGAGACAGGAGAAGTGCTTGGAGATCTGGTTAGGCCAGGGCAAAAGATTGTTGTGGCAAAGGGAGGTAGAGGAGGTAAAGGCAACGCAAGGTTTGCCACTCCCACAAGGCAGGCTCCAAGAATTGCTACTCCTGGCACTCCCGGAGAGGAAAGATGGCTTATTTTGGAACTTAAACTCATAGCGGATGTGGGACTTGTGGGTTTTCCCAATGCAGGCAAATCC
>JAMOQE010000005.1 GCA_027064165.1 Thermodesulfatator sp.
TTTTATTTGCGGCTATCTTTTAAAAAGATTGCGTATCTTTAAAGCAGAAGATTCAAATGTTCTTATAAATTATGTTATTTACTTTGCTATTCCTGCCATAGCTTTTAAAAGTGCTCATACACTTGGCATCAATAAAAATGTTTTCAAATTAGCTCTTTTAAGCTGGCTTACCACCCTGGTTTTAATGGGAATAGGTTATGTCACAGGAAAGGTCCTCAGGATGAGAAAAGAAGAACTACGGCTCTGGGTGCTGATTACATCTTTTGGAAATACCGGTTTTCTGGGATATCCCTTTACCCTTAACTTTTTTGGAGAACAGGGTTTAAATTTTGCTGTAATGTATGATTCACTTGGTTCCTTTATTCTTGTGCTTACCTTAGGGCTTTTTATTGCCATTGGAAAGCCAAATTTTAAGGCTTTTATGTCTTTCCCTCCGTTCTGGGCACTTCTTCTCGGTTTTTTCCTCAAACCCTGGCCTATTCCTGAAGAAATAGAAAAAATTCTGAATTTTATAAGCCCTTCTGTGTTTCCTGTGATTCTTTTTGCCATAGGCCTTTCTGTAAATTTGTCCAAGGTGAAGCTTTATTTTAAAAAAGGCCTTCTGGTAGAATTGATTAAAATTTTTGGTGGAGCAGGAATTGCCTTTACAATCGGCCTTTTTTGCCTCCATATAAAAGGATTGCCATTGAAAGTGGCTGTGCTTCAGGCTTCCATGCCCACCATGATTTTTACTGTAGTGCTTGCTCTCAAATACAAGCTAAATCATCACCTCGCTATAAGTTGTGCAAGCATGGGAATAGTTTTGAGCTTTTTAACCACGCCTTTAGTGGTAAAAATTTCTACACTCCTTTTAAATCTTTTAAATCAATGATAAAATTAATTTTGGAACAAATTTGGGAAAGAAGATTATGAAAAGGCTTCCTCTTGATACTTCTTCCTTTAGAAGGATAAGAGAAAGGGGCTGGCTTTATGTGGATAAAACTTCCTGGATTTACAGGATGATCACTGAAGGGACCTGCTATTTTTTTTCCCGCCCAAGAAGATTTGGAAAATCTCTTACCATAAGTACTCTGAAAGAACTTTTCCGCGGAAACAAGAAGCTTTTTGAGGGGCTTTATATTTATGATAAATGGGATTTTGATCCCCATCCAGTGCTTCTTTTTGATTTTAATGAAATCAGACACGACACCCCAGAAAATTTTGAAAAGGCTTTAAGACAGGTCTTAATAGATTTTGCAGAAGAATATGAAATTTCTTTATCCTCCAAAAATATTATATACGATTTTAAAAAGCTCCTTGTAAAAATTTACGAAAAAACTGGGAAGTCTATTGTTATTCTCATAGACGAATACGACAAGCCCATTATAGACCACTTAGGGCTTGGAGAGGAAAGATTTCAGATAGCCCTTAAAAACAGGGATATTATGAAGCAGTTTTTTGGAGTGCTTAAGGGTGGAAATGTAGTTGATGTGCTGGGATTTGTTTTTGTAACGGGAGTGTCTGCTTTTACCAAAGTTTCCATTTTTTCTGAGTGGAATAATCTTAAAGATATTACTGCAAGCCCTAAATATGCAGATTTTCTTGGTTATACCGAAGAAGAACTGCTGGATGTGTTTGGTGAGTATCTTGATTCCTTCTGCAAAGAGGCTGGGTTTAAAAATAAAGAGGAGTGTCTTAAAAAAATTCGCTATTGGTATAATGGCTACAGATTTTCTCCAGAGAGAGAAATCCATGTATATAATCCTATTTCACTTATGTATTGTCTTTCTGAGGGATATTTTGACAACTGGTGGTTTAAGACAGCAACTCCAACCTTTCTGGTAAATCTACTTAAAGAGAGGAGCTATCTTATACCTGATTTAGAGCATCTTGTGGTTTCAAAGGATTTTTTGAATGCTTTTTCAGTTGAGAATTTAAGGATAGAGGCACTTCTTTTTCAGAGCGGGTATTTGACGATAAAGGATTATGATGGGGAGCAGTTTATAAGGCTTGGATTTCCCAACTGGGAGGTGAAGAGGAGTTTTAGTGGTAGTTTGCTTGAGGGAATTTATGAAGCGTCTCCTATTGTAAGGAAGCTTGCAGATGAGCTTGGAAAAGCCCTTTACAGGGAGGATTGGGAGGAGGTGAGAGGGCTTTTAAATCAGATTTTGGCACAGATACCGTATCCTCTTTATCAGAAGGCAGATGAGAGATTTTTCCACACGGTATTTTACTTAGCATTGTGTTTAATTAGGTATGATGCGGAGGCAGAGACGCTCTCTCCTGGTGGCAGAGGGGATATGGTGGTGAAGATGGGAGGGAAGGTGTTTGTGATGGAGTTTAAGGCAGAAGGGACTGCAGAGGAGGCATTAAGGCAGATAGAAGAAAAGGGATATGCCAGAAAGTTTGAGGGTAGAGGGTTAAAAATTTTAAAATTGGGAATAATATTTGCCCCTGAAAAAAGAGAAGTTGTGGAAATAAAAGTAAAGAATTAATTTATTAGTTTTTTGGTGGGGTCCAAAGGATGGAGAAAGAGGTAAAGAAAAAATATGGAGAAATAGCAATAGAAAAGGCTGAGCTTGAGGCATGGGAAAATCCCTATCCAGACCGGGACTACTTAGTTGAAATAACTTTCCCTGAGTTTACCTGTCTCTGTCCTCGCTCTGGATATCCAGACTTTGCAACGATAAAAATTTCCTATGTGCCGGACAAAAAGATAGTTGAGCTTAAGTCTTTAAAACTCTGGCTTAATAAATTCAGAAGTGTTTATATTTCTCACGAGGCTGCAGTAAACAAAATTTTTGATGCCCTGTGGGAATTATTGAAACCGCGCAGGCTTAAAATTGTGGGAGACTTTAATCCAAGAGGAAATGTTCATACCGTAGTGACCGTGGAAAGGGAAAAGGATGCTTGAAAAACTTTCTTCCCAAGAAAAGGCAGTTTTAAAAGCCCTTATAAAGGGTATCCCTCTTGTCCCTGAGCCTTTTAAGCTCATTGCTGAAGAGCTCTCCCTAACCGAAGAGAAGGTTCTGAGCACTATTCAGACACTGCTGGAGAAAAAAACAATCAGGAGGCTTGGTGCCACTATTCGGCACAATAAGGCTGGTTATTCTGCAAATGCCTTAGTGGCCTGGAGAGTTCCTGAAGAGAGGGTGGAAGAGGTGGGCACTCTTCTTTCTCAAAACCCGTTTGTTTCTCACTGTTATCTTAGGCCACCTCTTCCTGACTGGAATTATAATGTTTATACTATGTTTCACGCAAAAGATAAACAAAGCCTCTTAGAGCTTATTAAAGCTGTAGCCAAAGAAATAAATATTGACGAATACGAAGTGCTTTTTACAGAAAGAGAAATTGTAAGAAAACACGCCAATTATCAGCTTTAGAATTCACAATAATAAAGTTCACTTATAGTTCTATCTGGATAGGAACCTTTTAAAATTACATAAAACAATTTTCCTTTAAAGAGGCCCAAGCCTGTGATAAATCCCTGCTTGGGAGGTGTGATTTCTTTCCAGAAAAAGCCGTTTTTAAAACCAAGAGCAATTATTTGAGAAGTTGCATAATTAAGGGGAATGTGAGGAAGGTCATTCGCGATTATATCCAGAGGGAAATCCGTTTTCCCTGCTAACAGAATTGTTTTTTTATTTTCTTCTATCTTTAAAAACTGTGGAGAAAATAAATTGCTTTGGCTTATTTTAAAAGGGCTTTCCCATACTATTTGATTATCTTTACATACAACTATTTTGTTTTCAGAGGAAATAGATACAATTTCATTTTCCCCATCTCTGTCAAGATCTGCAAAGATACTTTTCATCAAGTTAAAACCAGGAGGCATTTTTATTTCCTTTACAGGGAAAACTTTGTCTCCGGCCCTTTGAAGAATAAAAATGCCTTTTGAAGACTGGCCATAAAGTACATTTTTACAAAATTTTAGCCTGTAATTTACTTTCCTGATCACAGGGATTATCATATTTCCAGAAATTTTTAAAATTTCATTTTCCATGGATTTTTTTCCTGTTAAATTTAAAGCAATCCAACCATCTGGTCCAAGAGAAAAGCTTTCAGGCTTCCCTTCTGCAGGAATGTAATATGCTACTAAACCTCCTTTTATTTTAACCACAAAAAGGCCCTTTTTTGTTAAATACACCAGTTCCGGGAAATTATCATTATCTACATCCCTAAATCCTGCCTGAAGAATGGTAGCAGAGAGTCTGCCAAGCAGTTTACAGTTAACTATTTCCAGAGGATTGGAGACCTCAGCAAGGCTAACCCACTCAAATCCTCCATATGTTCTTACAAGACTTAAGTTTCTATCGTAAACTTTTATACCATTTTGAGTTACAAAAAAGACAAAGTCATATTTTTTTTCTGGCGGAGGGAAAGAAGGCAAAATGTCAACTTTCCATGAAGGAAAACGATTTTTTAATAAATTTATAAAACTTCTGTCTGAATTTGTTGAAAAAATTAAGGCTATTTTTAGGGTTTCAAGTCTTTTTACAGCTAAGGGAAGTTTTATCTTCTCTTTTTGCATTAATAATCTGGCAAAGGAAAAGTGTTTCTCAGTTTGAGTAATTTCCAGCAGTCCTATCAGTTCCGGGGCAGGATAGGTTTTATAAACTCCCCATAATCCTCCTTTTTTCACCCCTTCGGCACTTCCTTTATCT
>JAMOQE010000006.1 GCA_027064165.1 Thermodesulfatator sp.
ATGCCTTCTGGACTAAAATTAAAGACCCTGAAACTAAATCCCTTCGCCCTATCTCCCTATTCGTTGCTAAATAAAAAACTTTATAGTCAAGCTAAAGTTATGTTTTCAAGGCTCAGGAGTGCTATAAGCACATATATACTACGAATGCTGTAGAGAGTATAAACTCTGGGCTTGAGAGGATGGTAGTAGAGCTTAGAGGGTATTTTCCATCTGAAAGATGTCTTGAGGTGAATGTTTTTATCCAGGTTGCAAATCTTCAGGACAGATGGTGGAAGAAGCCTATACCTACTGTAAAGGCAGTTAGTTATGAACTTGAACAAATTTTCACCTTGACTTATGATACGGAGGCTGTATTATAATGAAAAATTTCTACAAATATTTACACAATTTTTACTATAGGCCTCTAGGACCATAGAGCCAGAAGATTTTCTGAGGGACCTCATTTATCCAGTTCACAAGAAACTCTATTTCTTCTTCTCTATTTACAAAAGGAGCTCCTCTATAAGTTTTCTTTTATTAATCAACATTTATATTACTTCGGGACATAAAAAAAGCAAAGTAGTTTCATAAGAGCAAATAGGTGAATAAAAAATGAAAAAAGTATTGTCAGATTTTGAGAAAAATGTTAATTATTTTAAAATATAAACATTATTATTTAGGAGTTTTAGAAAATGGGAAGAAGCATTTTTCAAGAAAGGCTTTTAATCGCAGCAGGAGCTTTGCTTCACGATATAGGGAAGTTTGAATTGAGAACTCTTACAGAAAAAGAGAGAAATTCACTTCTAAGTCAGGTGGGAAGAGATGAAAAAGCCAAAGATCAAGAGATTGCCTTTATTTATCAACTTGCTGATCAGGCTTCAAGCAAAGAAAGAAGCCTTCATGTTAAGGATGAAAAATTTAAAGAATTAAACTACTTACGCTCTATCTTCCAAAATATTTCTCTTTTTTCAGGTAAAGAGCATAAAGATGAGTATGCTTATGACTTAGAACCTCTTTCTTCTTCAAGAGAAAAAATTTTCCCCAAACCACTTAAAAATTAGAAGAAAGCTCAATAGAAGAAAAGTACAGAAAGCTTTTGAAAAACTTTGAGGAAGAGTTTAAAAAGGTTAATTTTAAAAATTTTACAGAAAAAGAGTTAGTAAGACTTTACTTTTTGTGTTATAAGTATTTTTGGTGTATTCCTGCATCAACTTATGATAAAGGACAGGGTAATTCACATTATCCTGATATTTCTCTTTTTGACCATGCAAGGGTAGCCTCTGCCATAGGAGCTTCTCTTTACACAGAGGAAAATCTTCAAAATTTGAAAAATTCTCAGTTTATCTTAGTAAGAGGGGACATAAGCGGGATTCAGAAGTTTTTATACAGCCTTAGCAATTTAAAACACATTGCAAAAAGACTTAGGGGACGAAGTGCTTTCCTTGCTCTTCTTCCGGAGCTTATAGCCATTTATGTACTTCATAGGCTTAACTATCCTTTTTCAAATCTTCTTTTTGCAAGTGGAGGGCACTTTGAGCTTCTTATAGGTTACGAAAAAGATGTAGAGGAAAAGCTTAATAATCTTGAGAAAGAAGTAGAAAGTGTACTTCTTAAGAATTTTTATGGTTCTCTCGGACTTGTGCTTGCTTACACCAAGATTTCTCTTCCTGAATTTCAGACATATCCCGAAATAATCAAAAAGCTTTTTGAAAAAATAGACCTTAAAAAGAAGAGAAAGTTTGCAGTTGCCCTCAAAGAGGAAAAAGGCTTTGAGGCTTTATTAAACAAAGACTATGAAAATCCTTCGGAAACCTATATTGTGTGTCCTTCCTGCAGGCTTGCTATAGTAGAAGAAAAAGAAGCTGAAGAGGAAGATAATGTTTGCAGGTGGTGTAAAATTTTTGCAGAAGTTGGTGGAATCATTCCCAAAAGCAGGTTTGTAGTTTTTTCTGAAAAAAAAACTTTCAGACTTAAAGGGTTTTCATTTAGAAGGCATAGGAGGAATATACTTTGCTGAAAAAGATTTAGGAAGAGGAGAAGGAGGCCTGGTGTTTTTGATGAATGACACAGATTTTCTGGATAAGGGAGCTGATGGATTTAAGTTTTTAGCCATAAGTGTGCCTCGTGAAAAGCAAGAGAGTTCTCAAAGAGAAGAAATTATGAGTTTTGAAGTGCTTTGTGAGCAGGCAGAGGGAGACAAAAAGCTTTCTTTTGCACGGGCAGATGTAGATAACTTGGGGCTTATTTTCAGAAAAGGGCTTGGAGATGAGTATAGTATTTCAAGGGTTGCCACTTTAAGTAGGAGCCTTGACCTCTTTTTCTCGGTTATCTAAATAAACTTTTTGAAAAGGAACCATTTAAACAAACAATTTACACTCTTTACGCAGGAGGAGATGACTTATTTATTATTGGTCCCTGGGATAAAATTATGCAGGCACTATTAAAAATTAAAAAAGATTTTTCAGAATATACTTGCCAAAACGAAACTTTTGATATTTCTTCAGGGGTTTTTACTGGAAGGCACGACTATCCCATGAGATTTGCAGGGGAGCTGGCTGGAAAAGCAGAAGATAAGGCAAAAGAGAAAAAGAGAGAAGAAGGCAGGGCTTTTGTCTGCATTTTAGATGAAGTGCTTGATTGGAAGGCTTTAGAAAAAGCAATAGAAAAAGGAGAAAGGATAGTAAGTCTAATTGAAAGAAAGGAAATTGGCAGAACACTTTTTTACAAACTTTACTTTCTCCTTCGGCAATATAAAAAAGCAGAAGAGGAAAAAAGTGAGTTGAAGTATAGATTTTATCCCATGTTTTACTATTATCTTTACAGGAATGTAAAAGAAGAGTATCGGAGAGAAGTTATAGATTATTTGATAGAAGTTGATAAAGACTATAAAGTAAGAGAAGATGCCTTATTCAGGGCAAAATATGTTTTAATGAAGACGAGAAAAAGTTAAAAAGGAGGAAGGGAGATGAATAAATATTCTATTTCTGCTTTACTTAACGAGTTGAACCAAAAAGAAATTGGCGATATAAATCTGAAAGATTTAATAGGTCCTGGTAGATATGCAGAACAGATCGTAGATGAGGCAAAGCTGACAAGAGTTCAATTGAGAAAAATTTTTGCAGAGTTTAAAAATGTATTTAATAAATTTGAAAATAGGGAAAAGCCTGAAAAGATTCAGATAAATCTTTATAAACTTTATCCCCTTTTAAAGTATCAACAGAATAGAAAGTTAATAAGAAATAAAGATTTTATAAGGCTTTTGTTTAAAATTTTAGATCAGCTTGATGAAAGTTTAAAAAAGCCAGAGAATGAAAAGACAAAGAAGAACTTTAAATATGCACAAGAATTTATTCAGGCTTTAGTAGCTTATATTAGAAACGACTAAACTACAGATAAGGGGGTTTGCAATGTTCAGCTACAAAGGCTCTTTTATTATAGAATACAAATTTAAAGCTCTTACAGGCTTAAGAATTGGAGGCTCAAAAGAAGCCTTTGAAATTGGGGGTATTGATAATTGCGTGATTAAAACAGAGGTTGAAATTCCTGAATTTTATCAGGTGAATGGAGAGAAAAAAAACTTACCTAAGGGTGTTCCCTATATTCCGGGCTCTTCTATAAAAGGTAAGATGAGAAGTCTTCTTGAGTGGGTGAAGGGTAGAGTGGAAGAGAAAATAAAAGAGTATTCAGATAATATTGATAAAGCTGGATGGGTTTGTGAATGTGGAAAGTGTGAGATATGTAAAGTTTTTGGCACAGGAGATGCTAACACTTTGAAAAAATTGAAATTAGAAAAACAGCCTGGTCCTCCAAGGCTTAAAGTGTTTGATGCCTATCCTACCTGGGATACTCTGAAGAGGCTTCAGGATGCTCTGGGAGAGGGAATTTTTACAGAAATAAAGACTGAAAACCAGATTAACAGAATAACTTCAAGGGCAAATCCCAGAAAGATAGAGAGAGTGCCTGCTGGGGCGGAGTTTGAAGGAGAAATGATTTTTGATGTATATAAAAAAGACGAGGATAAAGACTTAATTAAAATTGTGTTTGAAGGGATGAAGAGGCTTGAGGATAACTATCTTGGAGGATATGGCTCAAGAGGTTCTGGAAAGATAGAATTCACTGAGGTTACTATAAAATGGAGAGACAAAAAGTATTACGAAACTGCCGGAAAAGAAGGTGAAATTCTTATTGTGGAAAAGGAGCCCTTGGAAGAGGCTCAGAAAAAGTTAATAGAAAAGATTTCTGAAATTTTTAAATAATTGAAAGGATAAGGAGAAGTTTGCAATGCTTTATCAGATGAGATTTAAGCCTTTAGCTCCTTTTACCACTCAGATTGAGAGCTATACCCTATTTGGAGCTTTTTTGCTGGGGATATTCCTTGCTAAAAGGAGAAAAGGCACTTCAAGATTTGCTTGAGGCTTTTAAAGCTTGTGAGCCTCCTTTTTTAATCTCATCTCCGGTTTTAGAAAAAAACGATATTCTTTTTTATCCCATGCCTCAGATGCAGGATAACTTTCAGGATCCTTTAACGGAGGACCCTACAAAGCTTAAAGAGTTTTATAGCCTTCAAAAAGAAGTAAAAAAGCTTAAATACCTGCCAGAAGAAATTTTTATGAAATTTTTGGAGGGGAAACTTTGCTTTAAAAGGCAACTTTTAGAAGAAGACACCGTAGGGAAAGCCATAAACGAGTTTTTAAAAGAAGTAAAAAGTGTATCTATTTCCTTAGAAGTTTCTCCTCACAATTTTATTAATCGGATAAGCTGGAGCACCTCTTCTGGGGGAAGACTTTATAATCTTGCTCAGTTTTGGTATCCCACTTTTTCAGTGTTTTTAAAAATTTACAACAGGGATTTACTGGATGTGGAGCTATTTAAAGGGATTTTTGAACTCATAAGTCTTGGAGGAAAGAAGTCCTGGGGATTTGGAAGGGTAAAAGTGCTGGAGATAAAAGAAGCTCCGTCCTACATAAAAAAGCATTTTGAAGGAAATTTTGAGAGCCATAAAATTGTAACCCTTTCTCCAACTTCTATGGATAAAAGCTTTAATCTGGACGGAAGCTTCTATGAACTAAAAATTTTACTTGGGAGAGTGGAAAATTACTTTGGAAGACTTACCAAGCCCATTTTAAAGAGGAGGATAGCAGTTTTTATGCCTGGCTCTCTCTTAGTTTTAAAAGAGGGGAAGAAAAAGTTTTATGGAGGTCTGAAGCCCGGTGTGGAAAAAATATTTTACTATGCTTATGCCTTTCCTCTTTATATAAAAACTTAAAAAGGAGACGAAGGAAATGCTTAATGCCGAGCTTATTACCTTTTCTCCTCTTCACATAGGTGATGGAGAAGAAATTCTTCCTTTTGAATACATAGTGGAAGGAAGCAATCTTAAAGTATATCCTTTTGATTATTTTACAGAAGAGATTTGCAGAAGATACGAAGGAAAAGAGCTTCTTTCAAGACTTGTGATTTTTAAAGAGGTGGCAAAGGAGGGGCTGAAATTAGGGCTTGAAGAATTTTTAAAAAGAGCAAAGATAGAAGGTATCTTTTCCAAATACGAACTTTCTGTAAAAAATTTTGTAAAAGGCAAAAGCATAAGTAGCTTTATCAAGACACTTCAAGGGCCGTATATTCCTGGAAGTGAGATAAAAGGGTCCTTAAGAACTGTATTTTTGTATAATTCCTTTATGAATGAAGAAAGGCTGAGGCAGAATTTTTATCAGAGTCTTGAAAGAGCGGTGCCTGCGGGAGAGAAATTTAAAAAACTTTCCAATAACGAAAAGAGAGAAGTTTTGCAAAAATTAAACAGGGTTTTTCAAAAATTTGAGCAAAATCTTATGCGGGCTGGTAAAAAGGATGCTCAGTACGATTTGTTTAAAAGCCTTATTATTTCCGATTCTCAGCCTTTTCCCTATGAATGGCTTATTGTGGATGAGGTGCGAATTACTGGCTCATCTCAGGAAAATCTGAATGAATTTTGTGAGTTTTTAAAAGCTGGAAAAAAAATAAAGGTTGAAGTTAGAATAGATGAATTCAATTTAAAAGCCTTAAAAGCCCTTGAAAATTTTGGAATTTACTCCAAAAATTTAAGAGAGTTTACCTGGGGGCTTATCAAGAAAAGTGCTTGCAGATTTTATTTAAACTTGGTTGAAGCTGAGCTTGATTATTTTCAGAATATGAAGATGGAAAAACACTTAAAATTTCTGAAAAAGCTGAAAACTCAGATTGAAGCCTGTCAGAATACTTCCAAACTTTTGTTTCCTATCAGGCTTGGAAAGTTTGAGGGGTATTTAAGTTTAACCCTTATGCTTATGGTAAAGAGGGAAAGACCTGAACTTTTTGAAAGAATATTTAAGCTTTCCGTTCCCAAGCCAAGGGCTATACCGAATAAGACCAGAAAAGTTTTAAAAGAAAGCCTTCCCGGCTGGTGTTTTCTTTATATTAAAGCAGATGCCAATTAAATTTCGGATTAAGTTTAAATTAAAAAAGCCAAAACATATTTTAGAGCTTTCTCCTGACAGAATTCACGCTCTATTTTTAAGCCTTTTCCCTCGTAAAATTGCCGAAGAACTTCACAAGCCAGCCCCTTATAGACCCTTTTCTATCTGGTTTCCAGAATATTTTCGTATTCTTTTCTCAACTTCATCTGAAAATGAAAGGTTTTCTCCTTTTATAACTCACTTTACTCTTATTTCCTCTCTTCTTAAAGAAGAGTACTTTTCGCCTCTTATTGCAAACATTCTGGAGAAAAAGTATTTTTTCCTTGGAGATACCAGGGTTGAAGTTGTTCCTTATACTTCAAGTTTTATAAAAGAAGAGGCTTTTTTGACCTATGAAGAGATTTTAGAAAAAGCTGTTGCTTCCTCAACTTTCGGTTTTCTTTTTAAAACACCTACTGTTTTTAAAAGAGGAAAAATAGATTATCCTCTTCCAGACCCTCAAATTCTTTTTAAAAATCTTATTAGAAAGTGGCATTATTTTTCCGAAATAAAAGTGAAAGCAGATTTGAATGATTGCCTGATAAGAAAACTTCAGATTTCTTATTTTAAGCTAAAGATAAGAAGAGTAAAACTTAGATTGGGAGGAGCGATAATGGGATTTACAGGGAGAGTAAGTTTTGTGGTGAAAGAAGGAAGGGAAGATGAGCTTAAGTGGCTTTGTGTGCTTGGAAGCTTTGCTACTTTTTCCGGCACTGGAAGGAAAACCACCATGGGATTGGGAATGACGGATTTTGCAAGTAATATTCAAAATGTTTCAGATAATCTGAAGAAAGAGGAAAAAGATGCTTGTTAGTTTCTTTAAGCTTATTCCTTATTGTTTGGTTATTATATCTGTATTGTTAGTTTATCTTTCTGTTCTTTTTAAGTCTTCTGAAATTGAGCACTTGCTTTATCTTGTTACTTTTGTGGTATTTGTTGTAATTTATCTGGTTTTGATTTATAAAAAACGAAAATTAGAAAAAGAGAAAAAAGAAGTAAAAAGTTTTAAAATTGTATTTTCAGCAATTCTTTCAGAAAAAGTATTTGGCTTTGATGCAATCTGGATTTTGTTTCTTTTTTCTGCAACATTGTTTCACTGGCTTCCTTCCTTTTTAGAAAAAGGAGAGATATTTAAAGCTGGATTGTTATTTTTTGCATGCGTTAATAGTTTTTATTATTTATTATGCTGTGCCTTGGAAAAGTATTCCTTTCATAAGAAGTACCCTGAATTTCCCGAAAAAAGAAGAGTGCTTATAAGAGCAATAAGTTTTAATAAAAGAACGCAAGAGGAGAAAGAAAAGTATTTAAATAAACTTATAGAAACTTCATGTGAAAATTTGGTTAATAATAAAAATTTACCTCAAGAAATTTTTAATCTTGGGCCTTTGTTCAAAGCTATTTATTTTCACGCTTATGAAGGACCTTTGGAAAAGGCTTATCTTCTTGTCCCTAAAACTTTAAGTTCTTTAGATATCCTTAATCAAAAAATACTCCATGCACTTAAAGAAAAAATTGAGGAATGTATAGGAAGAGAAGTTGTAGAATTTGTAGAAGAAAAAGGGCTTGACTTTGAAGACTATCATACACTTAGAGAAAAGGTATTAGAACTTTTGCAGAAGATTCAAAAAAGTTATTCTACGGCAGATATAACAGTGGATATCTCAGGAGGTACTTCTGTAGTTTCAGCAGCTTTAATTCTTGTAGCTATAAAAGGACAAATTCAAGCACAATATATTAGTCAGAGTGATCCACAGACTTTACGAGTTATAAATACCGATGTTTTAGACCTGGGTGACCTTCTGGAAGAATTGGCTGAAAAATTTACAATTGAATAATTTAAAGGGAGAGTGCTTTAGCCACTCTCCCTTTTCAGGAAGCAATTAAAAAATACCTGCTATCTGATCTGCAAGATTATCTTCAACTACTTTTGCCACCTCTTCTTCTTTAAGATTAGTTTTAGTGGCGGTTACTGCAATTTTAGTTCTATAAATCATCCAGTGGCTTTCTTTTTCAAGCCTCTGTTTTACAACAGTTGCACTTCCCTGTGAAGCATTGGTTTCCACCGTTTCTTTAATAGGCTTTTCATGCTTTTCCTTTATCTGAACATCTACAACGCCAGCAAATGTGTCTATGTGTATCATTTTCCCTACCACAGCTCCTCCCACATATCCTGCACCGGCGGCTACGGCTGCAATTATAAGTGCATCTACATCGTTATCACCTGAAGCAGCCAGCCCTGCCGCAGCTCCAAGAGCTGCTCCAGTAGCGGCTCCCTCTTTAGCTCCAGTTTTTCTATAATGGTCAAAATATAATACATTAACCTGAAGGATATAATCTGCCTGTGTGGGATCAACAACTATTGTATAGCCTTTTGCCTGCAAGTCAGAGGCTATCTTCTGTTTAAAATTGCTTATATTTATTTTTCTAATATTTGAAGTATTTGTTACATCTATAAAAATCTTTTTGTGTGTCATTTTATATTCAGGATCAAGAAAAATAGTATCACTCATTTTGGTTCCAATTTGAAGACTACTGTGTTCTATGGCTTCTGGAATAGTGGCACATCCGTAAAACATTAAAACAAAACAACTCAAAAACAGCATTAAAAGCTTTTTGGAGCTTCTGTGAATTTGATGCATCTTCCACCTCCTTTTAAAATTTTATTTTTAATTACCATATTTTTTTCTAAGATTTATCTCCTTGTGCATCCATTTTATTATAGGAAGAGCGTCATTAACTTTAGTAAAGTCTATGTTAGAAATAGGACAAATTTTTTTAGTTTTTCCCAGGATTTTAATAACTTTAATTTTTTTACATGTGTGAGGATTGTTATATATAGGAAAGTCCCTTTCAAGGAAATAATCTTTATTCCTTATGGGAAGATAGCACTGAAATTTAACTGTTCTAATGCCCTGTGGAGATAGATAATTTCTAATAGAAACATTATCAGTCAACAGACTTATATGTTCTATTTTAATGTCAGAGGCAAAACACATGGGAAACTTCTTTTTTTGCAAGTTTTTTCAATCTTTTTTACAAATTTGGCATATTCCTTAGGGGGTGTAGACATCTTACGAAGAACAAAAACGAGAGGGACATTTAGGCTTTTTTTCAAAAGGATGGCATCAACTATCATTTTTCCCGTGCCTGTGGGATCTGAATGGGGATAGGTAGAATAAACAATAAGGGGTTTATCTTGAGAATAATTTCTTTTTAAAAAGTCGTCCTCAAACCCTCCATAGAAAATTCCTAACTGCTTTTTTTTTAAATATTTGCTTCAGTAGCAAGATATTTACAATAAGGAGCTTTTACAATGGGATAAGTATTGAATAAACAAAAAGCAGCCATTTTTACAAGACTTTCATATTTTTCACGCCATTGCTTTTGAACGGCAGGATCTGAATTATTCCAGTTTTGCACAAGAAAGTTGATTAAATTTTGGGCAAGTAAAACTTTGTTTTGTGCTTTTTCAGAATAGCGGACAGATTTAGAACCTACGCAGCCCCCTAAGATCAGGGCAAAAACAAATAGCAATAAATAAGTAACTTTTTTGTGCTTTACTCCCACTTTGCCCCCCTTTTGCAGTGTTTTTTTATAAAAAATAAACCACTTTAATTACTTCAATCTGACATAAAAATATAAAAATTTTTTCAGTCTTCCTTTTTCCTATGCAATCCCTTTTAAGTCAGGGGGTTTTCCAACATTATCCTTAGTTCCCTTAAATTACTTTTCAATTTCCAAAGAACAAGATATTTTAAAAATAGCGTTTTATATAATTATTTATAATTATTCTTTTATAGCAAAATAGCATTAAAAGTTAAGTCGTTACAGGTTTTCTCCTTCCCGTAATCTGCGTAAAAACTCAAAAGAAAGTGCTTCAAAATAAGTTTGAGTCTCCTTCTGATAATTATAAAGAAAGCCCCGTGTATAGTGCCCGAATGCAACTCCTAACATAAATGCTACTGCTACCGGGCAGGAAAAAAAGAAGTGAAAAGTTTCAAAAGCCTTTTCTTTTCTTATTTCCTGAATAAGACTTGCTGTTTCTTTTACCACTTCTTTAAACTCTAAAGGAGAAATATTTCCGCTTCTTTTATGCTTAATCAAAAGAAAAGAAGGATTTTCCAGCTTCTCCCTTACAAATTCTTTTACATCAGCTACAAGTTCATGATGTGAAAAATCTAACATTACAACAAGCTCCTGTCCTTTTTTCTCAAAATCTACTTTAAGAAATTGAAAATTTTTACATCTTTCTTTGATTTCTCTTGGGTTTAGGACTTCTATTGGATGATATTCTCCAGCCTGGTAGTGATAAATTACGAAAGGTTCCTGACTTCCCCAGAGCACTCCAAGCCCCATAGCCAGACAGGCCGGACCTCTTATACCAAAGTGAAATATCTTTTTTCCATAAAGTCTTCTCTTTAACCAGTTAACTCTCTGGTAGAAGTTTCTGCAGGCTCCCTGCCAATCTTTTTCTTTACTTAGCCTTCCAGTTAATAAACAAAGTTCCTTTTTTGGTATATCGTAGAAAATTTCAAGACCTTTTAAAAAATTGAACTCTTCTGAAACGGCCTCTTCTTTCACAAAGCACAAAAAGTGTTCTGCTTCTTCACAGCTTTCTGAGGTTATGTAAAAAGGAAGATTCCACTTCTCTCTGTCAAGAAAAGCCTTGATAGTGGAAACATTTCCTACCTGAGAAGGAGTGATTAACCTTAAACCCTCTTTTTCAGCTATAGAAACCTTTTTCTCAACTTCATCCACTTCAAAGATATTTCCCTTAAAGTCAATTTTCCCTGTAAAAACGAGTCCATCCGGGAGATTTTCCACACATAGAGCCACTGCCAAGGGAAGCATAAAGCTCTTACCGGAAAATTTCTCTTCAAAAAACACAGCAAAAGGGCTGCCATAAAACTTTTTTACCACAGAAAGTGCTCTTTTAATTCTTTCATTATTAGTAATGAGCTTTGATGTACCGGGAATTACAAGCGCTTTTATAATTTTTTCATCTGATACTATTTTAAAAATTTTACCTTTTCCATTTAGAATACACCTTGCATCTTTTTGAGAGCATGAAAGTGCTCTGCTCAGCACTTTAAGAGAAAGAGCACAGGGCTTTCTTTCCCTGAGATATTTAACAAGCTCAAATTGAAGGCAAGGCTTGTAAAGAGGAAATTTTCTTACTACCTCATTTATATCTTCGTCAAAAAGTCCTTGTCTGAGAAACTCTAAAAAGTGTTCTCTTTCAAAGGCTTCATACCTGAAACTCAAGCTCTTCCTCCAGAAAAGAATAATCTGAAAGAAGGGGTAAGTTTTCTATTATTATCTTATCGCTCTCAACCACTCCTTCAAAAAGAACTTTTCCCTTTAGTTTTATAATCAAATTTTTTCCAATAAACTCTTGTGAAAGATAGAGCACCAGAGCTGCTTCTTTTTCCTTTTTTTTCACAATTCCATACCAATTTTTACCCTTAAAAACCTGTTTGGGAACTGCTGCAAGTTGATAGGCATATTCTTCTTCTAAAATACTCCTTACTTCCACAGGACACTCAATTTTCAGCTCTGTTTTAGCGGCATAAGCCTTAACACGCTCCATCTCAAGCCTTATGTATGCTCCTTCTGGAAGACCCTCTGGAATAGGAGTATTTTTGGCATAAATTGTGGCTTTTTCTATGCTTGTTTCATCAACTTCAGCAATAACCTCGCTGTAATCAAAGAGGAATTCATCGGTTAAGTAAATCCAGAAAGGAAGGGACACAAGCATAAGAGGAACATTTTTAAACACAAAAATAGGGGTGTTGGCTCCAAGAGAACCAAGGGCAACTTCCTCTGAAAGAACGATAGCTTCGTAAATTTTTTGAGAAGGCCCTTTAGCAACTTCCTTAGAAATAAGAAAATAAAGTGGAGGAATTACACACAGTTTTCTTATTTCTCCCCGCTTGGGAAAAGATTTTCTTTCAGCTTCGTAAAGCACTTCTTCCCTATACTCTTTAAGCAATTTTTTAAATCTTTTTAGTTCTTTTTTTAAAGAAATCCCTTTTGTTTTATTTAACTTCATTTTTTAGCTCTTTTCTGACAAATTCTTTTGAAAAACTTTTTCAATGTTTCTTTAAAAATTTCTTCCTCTCCTTCCAGCTCTTTTCCCAGATTTTTTTTTATTTTTTTCTTCAATCTTTCCCAGCGTTTATAAAGGACTGCACTTCCTTTTTCCTTTGTTTCTCCCTCAAAAATTCTGAAAAGATAGTGGCATAAAGTGTCTCTATCCTTTGGTGTAAGAATTTTTACAAGAATTTCAAGCCATTCTTCAGCTTTAATTTCTTTTAAGTAGTCAAAAGAAATGTGTGCTACTATTTCTTCTGCCTTTACTTTTTCTATTTCTTCTGAATCTTTAAACCTTTCTTTCCACTTTTCTTTTACTTCTTCAAAAGATATCTCGTATTTTAAAGCCCTGCACTTTGTAGAAAGACAAAAATAAATTACATTCTTAATAAGAGTAAACAGATACCCTTCTGAGATAAAAGAAAGCTTTAAAAGAGTGCGTTTACTGAAAAAAATTTTAACAAGGGTTTCCTGAAATAGCTCTTCCATATAGTCGTTTTTATAATGTTTTCTTAAAAGCCTTTCCACCTCCGGAGAAAAATAAACTTTCAGAGTTTTTTGAATAAGTTTCCGCAATTCTTTTTTAGCCTTTTGGAAACTCGCACTGTTTTTATCTTGGAATAAAGAAAGAATTAAAGGTTTGTAATCTTTTTTAGGCATATTTACAATGCCTGCAAAAATTAGGATAAAAAGCAAAATTCAAGGATCAACTAAAAACATATCACCAGATTTAAAATTAGTAAAGAACGAAATTGAGCAAGACTTAATTGTTTTGGCAATGTCAGATTTTTTCTAAAAGGATGTTTAATAAAAAATATAGAAAAAACAAGGAGGAGGTAAATATGAATAAAAAAAGCTCAGACAAAATTGTTCAGAAAATGGTTGACGAGCTTAAAAACACAGAAGAGCATCTTACACCTGTATTAATTGACAAATTTCTTCAGGAACTATCTTCTGTTGGAGTGGAAGTTGATAAAGAAGAGGCAGCAAAGTTTTTAAAAACACAGTTTAAAATGCAAAAATGCATAGGAAAAGCCTTTTCTGTTATTTTTATTATTATGGGCTTTATTATACTTTTTGTATTTCCTCCAGTAGGATTATTTTTCTTATTTATAGGTATATACATGTATTTTACTATAAATAAAGCGTTTAAAATAATAAAAATAAAAGAAGAAAACTTTTCCCAAAGTAATTCTTATGAAAGTAATCCTTATGAATGCTTTGAAGATTCAATTAAAAAATTTTCTTCCAGAAAGTAAGTTAAATAGGAGGGCACGATGTTTAAGGTAAATATAGAAGAATTAAAGAAAGAATTTCAGGAAAAGCTTTTAAAACTAAAAAAAGTAGATGAAAAATTGAAAAAATTAGTTTCTAAACCTTTGGATATGGAGAACGATATGAAAGCTCAGGAAGATGCATATACTGAAAATGGAACGAAAAGCTTTCTTTTTAATGGTGACGATTCCAACAATTATTATAATTCTTCTTGGAACAAGGATGATTTTTTTGATGACGATTATTGGGATACTACTTCCTCTAGGGATGAAGATGATATAATAACAGATCCTGCTTACTCTTTTTTTCCATGTAATATTTTTTATGAAGATGATTATTGGAATTCATTTGACTATTCAACAGATTACGATACCTTTGACGACGATTTATCCCACGATCCATTTAATGATCCCTTTGATGATCCTTTTAATGATTGGTAAAGAATTTTAAACGCATTTTTATGTAATATTTTTAAAGTTTTTCTATTTTTTCAATCACTTTTTTTATATTCTCAAGCAAAGCCTCTGGAGGTTTAGCTTCTTTTTTCATTCCGCAATGGGCAATTTCATTTCTCGTGTCAAAAAGAAGAGTTAACATACCCTTTAAATCAAACTCTTCTGTCATTTTAAAAATGTATTTATTTTGCATCTCTTTCAGAGTTTTTTCGTTGCCTTTAGAATAATAAGCATTTATTCTTCCTAAGTCCTTTTCTATAAAATTTCTTACTTTTCTATTATCTCTCCAATTTTTTATCCACTCTTCGTTTCCGCTTTTTAAAATTATCCAGCTTATCAGCCATTCCCTTGCTACAGCAATTGCCTGCATATAAAGATTTTGTTCAAGTAGAAATCGGCAAATCCTTTTCTGCACTTTTAAGTTTTCTTCACTAAGTACTTCTGGCTCAGGATAACTTATTCTCTCTATTCTCTGAAGCACTCTTTCAAGAATTACTTTAAAAGGCTTTGCCCATGCTTCAAATTCGGAAAGAGCTTCTTTTAACAACTTTACCAGATTATTTGCCCTTTTCATAATTTCCACAGGTTGAGCAAGCCACACTGCATAAGAAAAACCCTCAAGGGCACCTCCCACTCTCTTTAATTTTCTTGGTAATTCTTCGGCTCTACTCTTTTTTTCTTTCCATAGTCCGGTATGAGTTTCCTTTAAAATGCTCCCAAGAGTTATTCCATAGCTAAATTCCAAAAATTTTTCAGAGGCTGAAAGCCACTTCAAAATTTCTAAAAATAAACCTAAATCAAATATAGGAGCAAATTTCTTCCCTTCTTTTTCATAAGAAGCTTCAAAAGCTCCATACACGATGTGTTTAATGGAAACTCTTTTTGTGTATTTTAAATAAGTAGCAACTGCAAGAGAAAACATGGGAATTGAACGAAAAGCATGGGTTACATCAATTACAAGTTCATCTTCCTCTTCAATTACACTTGAAAGCCTGTCAAAAATCTCCCAAAGTTCTTCAACATTTTTTCCCTCGGGAATATCTACAAATTGATAAGAAAAATTTTCTCCTTTTTCCGCAAAATTTTTGAAATATTCTTCAATTTCTTCTACATAAGTCTTTTTTGCCCCTTCTCTCTTAGCTGTTTTAGTTCTTTCAGTACAAAAAATATAAAGTTTTTTAGGCTTGAAAAATTTATATACTGCAAGAGGAAAAAGATGGGTTTCAAAGCTCTTTTCTTTTTCTCCTTCTTCCCATATATAATTTATGGGATGATATTTCCCCACTCCAATGAAACTGATAGCTTTGAGAGACATCTTTTTTTCCTTTTTTTAGGATTTAGAGTTTTATAAAATTTAAAAATCAAATTTACTTGTGTCAAGCTGAAAAATTTTTAGTTTTTTATATTATAATTATTTGCATTTTGAACGATAATATTCTAATTTGGTATTGGTTATACACCAACTTCAGAAAAGCAAGCTGAGCATTTTTGTTAAAATCCAATAAATATAATGCTTCTGTAACCTAATTGTAATCATTTTTCATACCCTTAAAGGGATCACATTCCCTTTAAAAGCAGAACATTTTTTCCAACACAGCCACCAGCAATCCCTTTTAAGGTAGGGAATTTTTCCAACCCAACTCCCCCAGCAATCCCTTTTAAAGCAGGGCGTGTTTCCAACGGTACCCTTTTTAATTCCTCATTATTTCTATATTTAAAAGCCTTATTTCAGCAGGGGTTTTTTTAAAAAGGATGTTTTTAAAGTTTAGTAATCAACTCAAATTTATTTTTTTACAATGAAACAAATGGTTAGGCTATTGGTCAGGGGGATTTTTTTGTCAATTTTTGAAACCCTCGTAAAATCTAAAATTGCGAAAAACATGAAAAAATACCACACCCCTGCCAAAAGGCGATGTATTCAACTATCAAAGAGCTATTATTAGAAATGATTGCACAAAATTTTTTCTATGTCAAGATGTATTTTCATAGCATAAAAGTGGCGAGACATGGAAAGGATTAATAGATAAATTCAAGTTAGCCATACCTTTACATTTTGGCTTGCCGCGGCTGGAGTTTCTTTTCATATTTAACTGCTCTTCTTTATCTCAGGAAGAGTTGAAAAAGTACAAGGCACTATGGGAAAAGTTTATTCCCTAACTGATGGCCGTATAGAAGCTTTAACAGGAGAAAAAGTTTGGCAAATAATTTTGACATTTACACTGCTACAGCTACTGGAGTAAGAAGAAATTGTCTCTCCTTGACTATAACAGCCTGGAAGAGTTGGACAGGAAGCTACATATCCTCCTGTTTTATCTTTTTCAAGAACTACCGGAAATTTTAATATTTTCTTCATAGCTTAAAATTGTTAAAAACTTTGTATTTAAAACATTACTCAAGTGTTTCTTCTTCAAGCTTTTTCAAAGCTTTTTTGAATTCTTCTAAAGAGCTTACTTTTATTGCAAGACGCAAAAGATTTCTTAAAACTTCTCTTTCAGAAATAGATTTAATCTTTGCCACAAGAACTGGGGGCACTAAACCAAATCTCTCTGTAAGTGCCTCTATTACCATCTCCTTTGCATCTTCCAGAAGACCCTGCTGAATCCCCTGTTGAATCCCTACTTTAAAGCCTTCTTCATACCCTTCCTTTTTTATTATCTCGTAAGCTGCACTCTCTATCATGATGTCCCTCCTTCTCTTTATTAATTGTAATGTTAATTCCTCTGAAATCAACCCTGCAAATATTGCCATCCCTGTAAGTAAATCTGCCTTCTCTCTCCTTGAAATCCCAGCTTCATAAATCCTTTTCTCCCCTTCCTCAAGTAGTTTTTTTCCTCCTTTCATAAGAGGAAGAAATGAATAAAGACAGGGTGCATCAATCTTAAGAATTCTCTTTGCCTCTATTTCATAAAGCTTAATCAAAGTGTATCTGTACTCTACCTCTTCATCATGGTAAGAGTTTACAGCCTTACTTGAAGGAGTGAGAAGAACAATAAAGCTTTTTACAGGAAGTTTTTCCTGAAGAATATGCCTGCAGCGTGTTTCTAGTGTACGAAGTGGAATGTAGTTCTTCCAGAAAGAAACAAATTCAACCAAAATGAGACTCTCAGAGTTATCTTCAAGAACAGCTTTTAACACAAAATCTGAGCGGCGAAGGGAAGGAGTTTCTTGAGGCTTTGCTTCCATAAGGTGAGCTTCTTTTATTTTAAGATTACAGAGAAACTTCAGGAAAGGTTCCTTACAATGAGACAGAATAACTTTTGAAGCTATGTCATAGTGCATGAATTTACTTTAGCTTAAATTTTTGATTTTTAAACTTTTAAAAGTAAGATAGTTATATTCTCTCTTGCCACGATGTTATTTTAATGATATTATTGTCTTAAGCTGTGAAGAGCAATATAACTTGGTGGCCTATAGGTGGCCTAAAATTTCAAATCATGTTTTTAAAAATGCGTAAAAATTAAAGAAAATTTAAGAAAAAATGAGAAAAACCGGCCTTTTCCCGATTTATAATCCCAGGGTTGAGGGTTCAAGTCCCTCCGCCGGCTCATTTTACTAAAACGCAGAGGGTCAGATGTCAAAAAAATTAACTATTTTGCTTCTCTTTGCTGTTTTTTGTTTTTCACCACTTCACGGAAAGGCAGATGATAAGCTTAAAGAACTTATTACGCTTTGTAGTAAAGGCAATAATACTGCCTGCAGTGAGGTTGCTAAAATTTCCCAAAAACAATGCAAAGCTCAAAAAAGAGAAGGTTGCTATGAACTTGCCTGTCTTTATTTGAATGGCCTTGGGGTGAAAAAGGACTATCAAAAGGCAGCACGGCTTTTTAAAAAGGCCTGTGCTATGGGAGATGGAGCTGCATGCAATAATCTCGGGACTCTTTACGAACGAGGCCTTGGAGTAAAAAAAGATTATAAAAAGGCAGCAGAGCTTTATAAAAAGGCCTGTGACATGGATAAGGCACTCGGTTGTAATAATTTGGGAGTGCTTTATGCAAGGGGTTTAGGTGTAAAAAAGGATTATACTAAGGCTGGAAGGCTTTTTAAAAAGGCCTGCAAGATGGGAGACAAAGCTGCCTGTTATAACTTTCAATTTCTCTATAATAGTAGATGAAAATTTTTTAAATTATTCATCAAGTTAAAAAAGTCTTTAAGAGTCTGAGAATTTTCTGGGGAAGTAATTTTCCCATTTTCAATAAGAAGAATTTCTTCTCCTAAGGAAACTGCTTCAAAGGGGTCATGAGTTACATGAAGCACAGTTAAATCAAACTTTTTATGAATTTCTTTTAAAAATTTTATAAGTCTTACTTTCAAATCAAAGTCAAGGCTGGAGAGAGGTTCATCCAGAAGCAGCACTTTTGGGGTAGCGAGAATAGCTCTTGCCAGGGCAACTCTCTGTTTTTCTCCACCGCTTAATTCTCTGGGTTTCTTTTCCAGGAGATTTTTTAAGCCAAACTCATTTATTATTTTATTTAAAAGACTTTTCTCTGTCTTTTTCCCCTTGCATTTAAAAGAAAATTCCAGATTTTGTCTTACTGTCATGTGAGGAAAAAGCCCTAATCCCTGAGGAAGATAAACTATTTCCCTATTTTCAGGAGGGAGTTGGGTGAGATTTATTCCATTAAAAGCAATATCTCCTTGATCAGGCTTTTCAAATCCAGCAATTATTTTTAAAGTCAAGCTTTTTCCAGCTCCACTTGGGCCGAGAAGAATGGTATATGTGTTTGGTTTGACTTCAAACTTTACATCAAGTTCAAAAGAGGAATAGCGTTTTTTTACTTCAACTTTTAGCATATTTTTTACTCAGGTAAAAAAGAGTAAAAAACACTATCAGGGAGACCAGAATCACAAGGGCAGTCACTGGTCTTGCTGCATTTAAACCATATTGCTCAAAGCGGTCAAGCATTAAAACAGGGGCTGTTTTGGGATAGTATGCAAGCACAAGGAGTGCTCCAACTTCACTGAGGCTCCTTGCAAAGGCAAGCACAGCTCCTCGGAGTATGGCAGGAAAGGCAAGGGGAAGGGTTATGTGCCAGAAGGTGTAAGTAGGAGAAGCTCCAAGGCTTCGGGAGACCATTTCAAGCTCTTCTTCCACACTATTAAATCCTGTGATAGCAGCTCCCACTATGAAAGAAAGGCTAACAAAAAGCATGGCAATTATTATACCATAGATAGTATCTGTAAAAGTAATATGAAAAAAAGAAAAAAATTTTCCCACACTGGTTCTGGGATTAAAGAGAGAAAGCAGGGCAATTCCTGCTGCCACATGGGGAATAGCCACAGGGAGATTGACTATGCTCTCAATTAGGGTTTTACCTTTAAATTCAACCCTGCTTAAAAAGTAAGCAAGGGGTACCCCCAAGAGGCAACCAAGTATTGTTGCCCATAGGGCACCCCAGAGAGAGGTGAAAATTGCCTCCCAGACTTCTCTATCCTGTATAGTCTCAATCAGCTTCTCAGCAGAAAGTTTAATAAATATGTGCAAAATGGGCGCAAGCACAAATGCTAAACACAAAAATCCCAGGATCCCTGAAAATTTTGTTGCACTGCTTTGCTTCACTTTATTTTCCTTTTATAACTTTTGCAGGATAAATGGGAGTTTGATAGCAGCTTTCAAGAATTTTCTTGCCTTCTTTTCCAGTGACAAAGTCTTCCCAGAGCTTTGCCTCTTTTGGATGGGGAGCATCCTTAAGGGCGGCAATCCCATAAACAATGGGTTTTCCTTTAATTACTTTTCCATTGGCAAGTTTTATTTTGCACTTTGCATAAAAGTCTTTTTTTTCAATGCTACTCAAATTAATGGCATCAGGAAGCTCTATATACTTTAATCCATGCTGAAGCACGACACTTTTGTAGAGGAAAAGATAGTCAATTGCTCCACTTTCCACAAGAGCAACAAGATCAACTTCTTTTGGCCTTACAATAAGTTTTTCAGTATCTACTTTTAGCTCTTTTGGAGCAATAAAAAGAAGTCCATTTTCTGTTTTTTGCCATACAATATTTGAGGTTTTCCCCAGAAGATTTGTAAGAATTGAAGGATTTTTATAATAGAGGGAAGCAAGCCCAATACTCAGCACACTTCTATATCCACAGGGGTCTTCATTAGGATTGGAGAAACCAAACTTTACTCCAGGCCTTGCAAGGATTTTAAACCAATTGTTTGAGTTTATCTCACTTGCATACTTGGATTTTTCAGTAAAGCAGAGCACGAGCTCATTTTTAGCAAAAAGCTTTACATGATCAGCGTACTTTGGGAACATCATTTTGGGAATAAGAGTATAATCAGCTACAGCTACCACATCACAGGGCTTGTTAAGATCAGTAACCTTCCTTACTGCCCTTACACTTCCACTTGATTCTCTTCTCACATCAAGGTAAGGATATTTCTTTTCAAAGGCTTTTTCCATTTTGCCAAATGGCACAGAAAGGCTTCCTGCATGAAAAACTTTTAGCACTATCTTTTTAGCAAATCCCTGCTGAACTGAGATTAAAGACACAGCTAAAATTACAAATAAAACAAATTTTTTAAATCTCATACTTCACCTTCCTTTCTAAATTTTTTTACGAAAAGAATCATATCTTAATGAATCTAAAAAATCAATGATTATTTTAGCTTTAGAACAATTTTTCAGGACAATAGACTTCAGAAATAACGCTTTTAATCGTTTTCTTGAAATTTTTTAAAGATTTTAAAATTATTTATGTAGTTACTGTTTCTAATCCAAAATAATGCTTTTAATTGTTTTTAGAACTGTTTCGTTCTTTTACTTTTTCCAGCCATTCAAGGAAAAAGGCAAGGAATATGCTGAAAAACAGGGCAGATACTGCACTTACAGTAATGATTAGCTTTTTTTTAGGTTTAACGGGATTATTTACTACTAAATGAGGATTGTCAGTTACATAAATTTTTATAAAATTATTGTTCAATTTTTTTACAAATTGAATGATTTCTTTGTTTTTAATATTCATTTTTGTTGTTAGTATTTCTATATTTTTCTGTACTTCCTGATTTACTTTTTGATTAATTAGCTGTTTGAAAAAGTTTAAGTATTCTTTTGTTATGTGTAAAGCAGTTTCAGGATTTTTGTTTTCTACAACTATTTTAATGCCCCCTTCTTTTCTATTTCTTTCTATTTTAACAGATGTTTGAATTAACTTAATATCAGTATGTAATTTTTGAGCTACCAATTTTTTTATTTCGTAGCTTTTTAATATATTAAGAGCTATGACTTGAGTAGGGGTAGTAGGAGTAGTAGGAGTAGTAGATATTATTATGGATTTTATCTCTTTGTTGAATAATTTTTTTATTATCAAAGCACCTAAAGGATCAAAAATTTTATTTTTACTTACTACTATAGTAGTTTCAGCTCTATAAATAGGAGGTAAAGAGAAGGCTATTATAGTGCTCAAAATAATCGCGCTTAATGTAATACTGATTATCAACTTGGCTCTTTTTTTTAGAATCAACCACAATTCATAAAGATCTATTTCGTCTTCTTCGTAAGGTGGATAGGGGAGATAAGGTGGATAAAGAGGTTGAACTTCTTTGTTGTTGGGCTCATTTTTACTCATAATTCAAACCTCTCCCCAAGTCTCAATCAAAAATAACGGTTTTGTTTCCGTAAACTAAAATCTTGTGCTCAAGGTGCCACTTTACTGCTCTTGCAAGGACTATTTTCTCAAGGTCTCTTCCTTTGCGGATCATATCCTGAACTGTATCCCTGTGAGTCACTCTTACCACATCCTGCTCAATTATAGGCCCCTGATCCACCTCCTCTGTTACATAATGACTGGTTGCCCCAATAATTTTTACTCCCCTTTCATAAGCTCTGTGATAAGGTTTTGCCCCTACAAAGGCTGGTAAAAAGGAGTGGTGAATGTTAATAATTCTGTTTTCAAACTCCTTCACAAATTGTCCACTTAAAATTTGCATGTATCTTGCAAGTATAACAAGGTCTATACCTTCTTTTTTAAGAAGCTCTATCTCCCTTTTTTCCACTTCAAGTTTGTTTTCCTTTGTTTTGGGAAAATGGAAGTAG
>JAMOQE010000007.1 GCA_027064165.1 Thermodesulfatator sp.
GTGGTTACCTCCTGGTGGATTTTGTGTTAGGTAATTTAATCCTTGTGTCCACCAGGAGGTTCTTTTTATCCTTAAATCCATAATTTTCAACCTCTCAGTTCTATACACACAAATTATTATACTACCTGAAAGACACGAATTTCAAAAATCCAGCAGTTCTGGCTGTAAATTTTGAAAATATGAACTGGAAAGAGGCTTTAGACTGGGCTAAAAAATTTGACTGGGATGCTATAAAAAGCAGTTTTTAAAACTCGGTTTGAAAAAACAAATCAAACAACTTTTTCTTCCTTTCACTCTTAAGCTGAATGCAAACATTCTTAATATCTCTTCGCCAACACTATTAATGTCACGTTTTTCGGTGCCCCCGAAGTATTAACCTCTCATAAAGCCGTTTAAACCCTTCATACTTCTTATCCCCTAAACTCGCTAACGCAGCAAAATACACTGTATTCCTTACTAAAAGGTGCTCCCACTAATATAAAATAAAAAAAGCTCCGGGCAAATATCCCGGAGCTGAAGAAGATTTGGCTGACTATGTCTTAAAACGAGCTAATAAGTTTGCAAGGTGTCTGGCTTTTTCAAGCACTTCCTGACTTAATTTTTTAATTTCTTTTATATTCTGCAGTTTTTCACCAGAGCTTTGATGTATCTCTTCAATTTTATCTAAAATTTCATTAACAGTGTTGGCATTATATATGTATGTATTTATTATTTCTTCTATCTCAGATATAAAGCCTTGTACTTGTCCTATATTCTTATCCATAGTACCTTCTATTTCTCGTGAATTTTCTGCTAACTCTGTCATTTTTTTAGAAGTATCCATTATTTTTTCTGTAGTTTCAGTTATTGACTGGACTATAAAATTTATAGTGTCTTCAATTTCAGATAAGCTTTGCCGAGTACTCTCTGCAAGTTTTCTTACTTCATCGGCAACAACAGCAAAACCTCTCCCATGTTCACCTGCTCTGGCTGCTTCTATTGCAGCATTTAAAGCAAGTAAGTTAGTTTGATCAGCAATATTTGATATAGTTGCAAGAATATTTCTACTTTTTTTAGCATTCTCATTTAATTCCTTCAATGACTCTACTATCTTTTTCTGTTCTGATAGAGCTTCATTCAATTGAACCAAAAGCTGAGACAGGGCACTTTTGGAGTTGTCTAAATCTTGACTAATTATAACTGCATCTTCTTTAGCGTTTTGGGCACTTTCTGTTGAATTTTTTAATACATTTTGCAAATCTTTTCCTTGCTCAGCAATATTTTGAATTAAAGCCAATTCTTTCTCTGTCTTTTCAAAAATAGAGGAAGATAGACGGGACAATTTCTGAGCAATAGACTCATTATCTTTACTGCTTTCTTTAGCTACTTTTACTATGTTATATAATTTTTCAATATAATGATTTATATAACGACTTACTTCTGCTATTTCGTCGTTACCTTTAACTTCTAATCTCAATTTCAAATTATCTGCTTCTTTATTCAGAAGTTCAGTTGTATGTTTTAATTGAGACAAGGGCCTTGCTACTATAAATTGAAGGAAAAGAACCATTATTACTATGAAAACAACCGTTATTCCCACAATTAAAACTTCTATTTTAGAAATAATGGGCCCAGCCACTGCAGAAGATGGGGCTACCGCTACTATACTCCAGTCCAATGCCTTATTTACTCCGTGCTCCTTCATATCAGCTACGCCTGCTATTACCTTCCTTCCTCTACTATTTTTATATATAAAATAGCCCTTTTTGCCATTATCTATTGAATCAAACATTTTTTTGTGAATCTTAAGATCATTAAATAAACTAAAAATTTTTTGATTTGGATCTTTTGTCATAATAACTCTGCCATCATCAGTCAAAAGATATACATATTCATCTCCCACTATCTCTTCATCAAGTTCGGATACCATATCACTTATGGGTTTCATATTTACATCTATAACAACGACACCTATAACATGTGTATTAGAAGCATCTGTAACGGGGGTTAGCAAACTAAGAACTAATTTGCCATTTATTTTTCTTACATCATCAAAATATACATCACCTTGCTTGGACTTTAATGTTTCTTTAAATAACTTTTTAAGATAATTTCTATACGAAAAAAGAGACTTTCCTACAATAGACTGATCTTTTGCTTTGGAAAAAATTGTTCCATCTGGTTTTACAAACATAATATCTGCGATTTTAAAATCAGCTTCAACTATTTCATTAAAATAGCTTCTTTGGTCTTCGGCTTTATTTGTTTCTAAAACATCGGCTTGAGAAATAACTTTAGCTTCTTGCTCTATACTATCAAGATAAAGGTCAATTTTATCTCCTGTGAGATCAGCTTTATCCTGCAAATCAGTTCCTATAAGGAAATAGGTTACTTTTTTTGTTTGATATATTGAAAAACCAGCAATGCTTAAAAATGCTATTAATGCAAAAGTTATTACACCCAGCATTATTTTTCTTGCCATTGTTAATTTAAACATACCATCCCCCCCTAAATCAATTTTTCACCAAACTTACTATTATAACACTCTTAAGTAATTTTGACAAGAAATTTCGGAAGCTGTTCGGGAAAAAATGTATTCAGGAAGTTTTATTAAAATTTTTATAAATTTTAACTTGGACGGCTCCCCATATTTTGGGCACAAAAAATGTTAGGTGAGGATCATGCCTGTTTCAAAAAACTCCTTGCCGAAAAAGAACTTGAAATTCAAACCCTTACCGAGCTCATTAAAAAAACTTCTAACTCTAAAGGGATTAACGAAAATTTTTTAAATTTTTAAATTTTTCGAACAACCTCCTATGTGCTTGACAAAAAAGAAAAATGCTATTATCTTAATAAGAAATTTTTTGAAGGTGGGGCCGTAGCTCAGAGGGAGAGCGCGTGAATGGCATTCACGAGGTCGTGGGTTCAAGTCCCACCGGCTCCACCAATTATTTTTTATGTAAGTGCTTATGGCGCAGGATAATAAAATTGTTAAACTTGACCAAAGATTAAAAAATCAGACTCAATCTCTTTCTCAGCTTGATGAAATTACTCTCCGCACCACCAAGGAAATTGTTATTAAGTTTATAGAAATGGGGCGCTGTTCCCCTGCCACTTTTGAAGATGTTTTCACTCAGGTTTATAGAGTAGTCAAAGGAACTCTTCTTAAGGATTAATGCACATTCTTGCTATTTATGGAAGCCCCAGAAAAGGGGGAAACTCTGAAGTTCTTTTAGAACATTTTTTAGCCCCTTTTGAGAATGCTAATTCAGCACTTATTGAAAAAATCAGATTATATGAACTTAATTTTTCACCGTGCCTTGAATGTGGGGAATGCGAAAGAAATGGCAGCTGCAAACTAAAGGACGATTTTTTCTTTCTTTACAGCAAACTCCTTAAAGTAGACCTTCTTGTGCTTTCAACTCCTGTATTCTTTTACAGTCATCCAGCAATGGTACAGGCCTTTTTTGAAAGACTTCAGCCTTTCTGGATAAGAAAAAATGTATTCAAAGAGAAACTTCGCAAAGTCCCTTTAAAAGGCGTCTTACTCTGCATAGGTGCTACCAGGGGAGAAAAACTCTTTGATGGAATAAAAAGAAGCTTTAAGTATGCCCTTTCTGCTCTTGATGGTGAGTTAATAGGGAATGTCTTTGTAAGGGGAGTTGAAAAAAAAGGGGAAATTCTTGGTAAAAAGAGTGCTTTAAAAAAGGCTGAGGAGCTTGGCCTCAAGATTTTGAGAGAGTTTCAAAGAGCTTAACTAAAAAGCCGGGCAAATTTTTTTGCCTGCTCCACTATGTCTTCTGCCTTCCACAGGCTACTTATTACTGCTATCATGTCTGCTCCCAGCTCAACGAGCTCTTTTGCCCTCTCTGGAGTAATTCCTCCTATGGCACAAACAGGGAGATCCAGTGTGGTTTTGGCTTTTTTAAGGACTTCCTTTGAAATGCAGGTAGCATCAGGCTTTGTAGGAGAGGGATAAAAGCTACCAAAGGCCACATAACTTGCCACCTTACTTACAGAAAGGGCTCTTTCAACGTCCCCGTAGCAGGAAACTCCCAGTATTTTATCTGGGCCGAGAAGCTTCCTTGCTTTAAAAGGCGACATGTCTGCTTTTCCGAGATGCACTCCGTGGGCATTACACTTTATGGCAAGATCAACCCTGTCATTTACTATAAAAAAAGCCTCGTATTTCTCGCACAGTTCCTTCAATTTTATAGCAATGGGTAAAAGCTCATCAATAGATGTCTTTTTATCCCTGAGCTGGATAAGTTTTGCCCCTCCTCTTAAAGCTGCTTCCACTTTTTCAAAAATTTTTCCTTCTTTGTAAGGAGTAAGCACAGGATCAGTAATTGCATAAAGCCCTTTCAGTTTCACTTTAAAACCTCTCTACTATTTGAGCGTCAGGGAGGTTTTCTTTTAAAAACTTTGCAAAACTTTTTAAGTCCTCTTCTGAATAGGGGGAAACAGGTTCTGGATTTAAAGTTTTCCCAGGAACAAATTTTTGTAAAGCAATTGTTTTA
>JAMOQE010000008.1 GCA_027064165.1 Thermodesulfatator sp.
ACGGAGTCTTAAGAAGATTTTTAATTTCTCAAAAAAGGGTTAAAGAGAAGAAAATATATTTAGAGGATTTGAGAAAGGCAGAAGAAATTTATATAGGTAATGCTTTAAGAGGTCTTGGTAAAGTTATAGAATGGTATATATTAGATTGATAGAAAGGACTCGAACTTTTGAGATGTTCCCAAACTCTGGACATTTTTAATGTTAGGATTTATTTTCTTGCCCCCATTTTTGCTAAAATACTTCAATAACCCAAACCAATTCCTGAGAGAACTAAAAAAGTATGAAAAAAATAATTATAAAAGTGCAAGGAGATGGAAGCATTGTTACCTTTATGGCCTGCTATAAAAATACATAAGTTTCTTCTGAGAAAATGATGGAAAAAGAAGTATTGAAGGTGCTTATAGCACCAGGAGTTGGGGCTTTCATCGGATACTTTACCAATTATCTTGCTATAAAAATGCTCTTTAGACCATATCGTAAATATACTCTCTGGAAATTTAGCATTCCCTTTACTCCTGGCTTAATTCCCAAGAAAAGAGAAAAATTGATAGAAGTAATAGCTAAGGTGGTCAAAGAAGAACTTTTTACAAAAGAAATTGTCTTGAATAGACTGGAGAAGCTTCACATAAAAAAAGATTTGCAGGTAGTTTTAAATCCTGTGTTTGCCAGGCTAATTGAAAATCTTGAAAATTACATAGAAGCATTCCTTGCTGCAAATCAGAACCAAAGGATTAAAGCAATTTTCCCTCTATCCGGGTTTAAAGACTATGTGAAAAGGGAATACAATTTGTTTTTAACAGACTTGGAGAGCAAAAGATGGGAAGATGTTTTACCGGTTTATCTAAGGGAAAGTATGGAAGAGTTTATTCTGGCAAAAATTGAATCAATTACAGAAGAATTTGTAAAAAGTCCTTTATTTAAAGAGAAAATTAAAGGGCTATTAAAGCAAAAAGTTTCTTCTTTTCCATTTTTGGGATTTGTACCAAAGATGGAGGAAAAGCTTATTTCTACCATTTCTGTAAAAGTAGAAGAATTTTTAAAAGAATTAAAATATAGCAAGGAATTAAAGCAGGCTTTACTTTTGAGAATCAGGGAAGAGTGGAAAAAGCCCATCATACTTTCGGAAAACTTGAGAGAAGGAGGAATTAAGTTTTTGTCAGAGAAAATTGAGGAAGTGGGAGAGAAAAAATTAAGAGAAGTGGATAAAAAGCACCTTGAGTTTTTAGTGAAAGGAATAAAGCAGGTTTTGATAAGGGAAAAGGAGAAGTTGATAGAGCATCTTTCTGAAGATTTAGTGAATGTGGTAAAGCAAGAAATGCCCAGGGTTTTAGAAAGTCTTGATGTGGAGGAGCTTGTAAAGGAAAGGCTGAATTCCCTGTCTCTTAAGGAGCTTGAAGAATTGATTTTAAAAGTGTCAAGAGAAGAGTTAAAGCATATAACTTTTTTAGGCGGGGTGATAGGCTTTATTGTGGGATTTTTTCAGTGGCTTTTGCAATTGCTTTGATTTATTATTCCAAGCCTTTTAAGGAGGGGTAGGAGCTTAAGGCATATACCCTGCCAGTCCTGTCCCTTTTCTTCAACCTCGTCCATAAACATTTCAAGCTCCCTTGTAAATTCTTCTGAGACATACTCTTTAAAATTTTCTTTTAAAAACTGATATACCTTTTTACCAAGGGAAGTAGGGACAAGGCCTCCTGTTTTAAGCTCGTAAACATATCTTCTGTGAAGCAGGGTGGAGATAATTTCTGCATAGGTGGAGGGCCTTCCAAGGCCACGTTTTTTCATCTCCTGAATAAGTGTGCCCTGATTAAATAAAAAAACCTTTGGTACTCTGGCAAGCTCTATATTTTGAGGAGTAAATTGCTCTTTCTGTGAAAAAATCTCAAAACTCTTCCAGAATTTTTCAAAACCTGGATTAATTACCTCCAAAATAAGCTCTTCCTGCCAGGAATAAGAGGGGAGTTCAAAAGAGAAAATGCCTTTTTTTACTTTTGTCTTCCTCGTCTGACTTGCCATAAATCTTCTAAAAATGATATCGTAAAGTTTGAAACTGAGCTGGGGTTTCCTCAGGGTAATAAGGCCATGGGCAACTCTTAACTTGAGCTCTTTTAGATCCCAGGGTTTGGTAGGCCTTATTCCCTCGTGAGCCCCTTCTGCCTTCCACTCCCTTGGATAGAAAAATTCTTCTCCCAAGTGCTCTATTATATAGGGTCTTGCTACCTGATATCTTCCCACTTCTGAAATTCGGGTGGAGTCCGTTCTGTGATAGGTAATAAGTCCAAGTTCAAATAGCTCCTGAAGGAGCTCCATAGTCTGAGGAGTTGTAAAGCGAAAAAAGTGGAAGGCATCTTCAAGCACAGTGTCTGTGGTGTAAGGAGGAGGAGGAGCAATTTCGTCTTCCTTTTCCTCAAGGAGTTTTATCTTCAAACCTGGCAGTTCCTCTTTTACCCTTTCTGCAAGTTCTTTTTCTTCAAACTCAAGGGAGAAGCGAATTTCCTGAATCTGGAAGCTTATTCTGTATTTGGATTCCTTTGCCTTTTCAGCCCTTTCTATGATCCAGCCGAGTACAGGGGTTTGCACCCTGCCTGCTGAGAGGTGCTTTTTATTAAAGACTTTCCAGAGCTCCTGGGAGAGGGAAAATCCTACCCACCTGTCAGCCACCCTTCTTGCAAGCTGAGCCTTTACCCTGTATAAATTGACATCCTGCGGGCTTTTAAGTGCCTCTTTTAATGCCCTCTGGGTTACTTCGTGAAATTCAAGCCTTTTTATACGGGGTTGAAAGGGTCTTATGTTGATAAACAAATCATAGGCAATTTTTTCTCCTTCTGCATCAGGGTCTGAGGCAACAAAGGCCTTATCTGCACAAAAAGCAAGGTATCTTAAAGCCTCAATGATTTCACCCTTGTCGTAAACTTCTTCCCAGTTTTTCACCTCTTCTCTGTCCACAAATTGTTCACCAGTCTTTCTATTCAACTTTATAGAACCGAATACAGGGTAAAAATGACTGTTTTCTGAGATTACTCCGAAAATTCCTTCCTTTCTGGAAAGATTGAAGATGTGCCCCAGAGAAGCACACACAGAAAGCAGGGTGTCTTCCATGGGTATTTCATAAACCCAGACATGTTTAATGCGCCTTACAGAAGGTTTCCCAAAGAAACTGGCAATGGTCTTTGCCTTGTGAGGGGACTCCACTATAAGGAGATAGTTCTTAAAGTCCCTCTTCTCTTTTTTTAAACTCTGTCTTTCTTTAAGAATTTTTTGATAAATAGTTTCTATTTCTTTTAGGTTAACCTCCTTTAGCTCGTGCTCTTCTCCAATGTAAAATCTTAAGCGTTTTTTAAGGCTGTTTAAGGCCTTTAAGTCATCTGCAAGAATAAGAGAAAGACCAGGAAGAAGTCCTTTTGTGGTGAGCCTTGAGACTCTGCCAGATGCCTGAAGATAGGCATTTGCATTTCCTACGACAATGTAATAGGTGCCATCTTCTCCCACCTGAAGGAAGACCTCTTCATTTGCCTGAAGCCTTTTCATAAACTCTGGATTGTTGAGCCTTTCTTCCAGAAAATTTTTTATTTCAATGGCTTTTTTGTAAATAGATTCGTATTCTTTCAGGCGTTCTTCTGAAAGAGTAAGGTATTTTCGCAGGTAGCTTACATAGGAAATAGCAGTGAGCTTTTCCTCATCCTCAAGAACAGGCATAAGGGAGAGAAGGAGGGAGTGAAGATTTTGAGGGGAAAGGGACAGGGAAAATTTCTCTTCCTCTTTTGAAAGGGGAAAGAGGTGTTTTGGCACCCCCAGAAAGAGTGCATACTTAAGGACTTCTGGAAGATCAACCCCTCTTACAAGAGGATTCCCCAAGTGGCAGAGCCCTACAGCTACTTCAACTTCTCCCTGTTCTAAAAGATAAAGAAGTTCCTGCTCCTTCACCTCTAAATAAGAAACTGCTTTTATATCCTGATTTCTCAGATAGGAAGTTAGCTCTTCCACAGTTTTCCTGCCATAACTTTCCTCAACAAAAATCAGGCCTCCTTCACCAAGCTTTTTTACAATTTGAGAGGCAAGTTCAAAGAGCTTCTCTAAGGAGGCATCCTTTACAGGAAGATAGGTATCCACTACCTTTCTCAAGCTTGAAGTAAAGCGGGTAATCTCAAAACCAAGAAGATTCTGGAAAAGGAGCACCCTGTTGGTGCGGGGCTTTAAAGTGGCAGAAGAAATGATAAGTTGTTTGAGGGAGTTTTTGTGTTTTTCTTTTATTTTATCAAGTTCAAGGTAGTCCTCTTTATCCTTTTTTCTCTGCAGGGCAAGCTTTATTTCTTCTTCAGTAAAGCCCAGAAGCAGAAAAAGGTTGTCCACATTTTTTCCACTCTTTAAAAAGGAGTCCACATCGTCTATAAAGATGAGGGAAAAATCTTTAGCCTTTAAAAGATCAAAATTCTTGTGAAGAAAAGAGGAAGTGCACACAAATACATCAAAATTTCCTTCTTCAAGGCTCTTTTTTTCGCTTTTTTTGCCTTTATAAGCAAGGATTTTTTTGTTTTTGAGAGAAGCCTTGGAAGAAGATTCAATAAAAGAAAGGAGTTTCTGCTCCACCTGCTCCACGAGAACTTTTGTGGGCACTATAATAAGGGCTTTTTTTTCTGTAAGGAGTGCAGAGATCAGGCCAAAGGTGGACTTCCCCGTGCCTGTGGGGGCAATGATGGCAAAGGATTCTCCCAGAAACAGCCTCTTTGCCCAGCTTATTTGCAGGGAAGAGGGAGGACTTTTGACTATTTCTTTAAAAATTTTTTTGAAACTTTTGACTTTTCGCTCTACTTCGCAAAATTTTTCAAGGCTTTTTAAAAGTCCTTTTTGTTTTAAAAATTTACAGGTTGAAGCAAAGTCAGCCTTTTCAGGCTCTTTTTCCAGGCACTTTTCACAGACAAGGCCTTTTTTCAGTCTTTCGTCAGAAATAGTCCCCTTGCAGTTTGGGCAGCCTTCTTTTACAAAAAAAAGCATTTTGAACCTCCAAAAAGTGTGGTAAATTTTAAAGTAATTTCAGAAAAAAAGCAAGAGAGAAAGTTTCACAAAGAAAGGGGCTCTTAATGGACGAGAGGATATATCTTGACTACAATGCTACTACTCCCTGTCTTCCAGAGGTAGAAGAGGCATTTAGAAGGTTTGCCCTTGAGGAGTTTGGAAATCCCAGTTCTGCTCACTTTTATGGAAAAAGGGCAAAGGAGTGGCTTGAAAAATTTAGAGCACAGGTTGCAGAATTTGTAGGGGCTGAATCAGAAGAGATCATCTTTACTTCCGGAGGAACAGAGTCCAATCATCTTGCTATCTTTGGTATTCTCTGGGAAAGACTCTGGGAAAGGAGAGAGGGACATCTTTTGGTAAGTGCCTTTGAGCATCCTTCGGTGCTAAAGCCAGCAGTGAGACTTCTTGAAATGGGATTTTTCGTTGACTTTGTTCCTGTTAGCCCTGAGGGATATGTTGATCCGGACGAAGTGAAAAAGAGATTAAAAAAGAATACTGTGCTTGTCAGTATAATGCTTGCCAACAATGAGATAGGTACTATCCAGCCTGTAAAAGAGATTGCCAGGATCTGCAGGGAAAGGGAAATTCTTTTTCATACTGATGCCTGCCAGGCAGTGGGGAAAATCCCTGTAAATGTAAAAGAAATAGATTGTGATTTAATGAGTTTTGCAGGGCACAAGATGTATGCCCCAAAAGGCATAGGGGCACTTTTTGTAAGGAAAGGGGTGAAGCTAAGCCCTCTTTTCCTTGGAGGAGGACAGGAGAGGGGATTGAGGGCTGGTACAGAGCCACTTGCTCTGATTGCAGCTCTGGCAAAGGCCTGTGAAATTGCAGGTTCTGACCTTGAGGAAGAGGTGGAGAGGCAGAAATTTTTGAAAAACAAATTCCTTAAAGGATTGCAGGAGATTTATCCAGATCTGGTGGTTTATGGAAGACCTGAAGCAACTCTGCCCAACACGCTTACGGTGTCTTTTAAAGGCCTTGATGCAGGAGAGCTCCTTGCAAGGTGCCCCTCTATTTGTGCCTCAACCGGTGCTGCCTGCCATGACAGAAAAGGCTCTACTACTCTTATAGCCATGGGAGTTGCTGAAGAGCTTGCCAAAGGAACCATTCGCTTCTCCATAGGAAGATTTACCAATCTTTTCCACATAGAAAAGGCATTATCAGTGCTGAAAGGAGCTATTTTTAGTGCTTAAGAAAGCATTTCTGGGCAAAGTTTTTTTAATAAAACCTGGCTCCTTATCCCCTGAAGAGCTTGAATTTTACAAAGATTTTCACTTTTCCCACTTTATCTTTTTTAAAGAGCACTTTCAGGATGTTTTTAAAGACTACTTTGACAGGCTGAAGAGAGCTATTCCTTCTCTTGGATTTTTGGCTGTGGATCAGGAAGGAGGAAGGGTTTGCAGAATACCAGGTAATTTTATATCTCCTTTTGAGGCCTCATCTCTGTGGGAAAGAGAGGGGAAAGAGGCCTTTTTAAACTGGGTTAACGCCATAGCAGAAAGCCTTTTGAATTGTGAACTTAATCTTAATCTTGCCCCATGCGTGGATCTGGGAGATGAAAACTCTCCAGACTTTCTGAAGAGCAGGACTTTTGACACGGATCCTGATATAGTAGTAGAAAGGGCTAAGCTCTTTGTGGAAGTTCATCACAGAAACCGAATTTTTACCTGTATAAAGCATTTCCCTGGACTAAGAGGAGTTGAGATAGATCCTCATAAATTATTGCCTCAGAAGGAAAAGCCCTCAGCAGAGGATTTGCACCCTTTCAGGGAACTTCTTGAAAATAGAGAAATTCCGTTTGTTATGACAACCCATCTTCTTGTAAGCGAATGGGACAGGGTTCCGGTGACCTTTTCTGCAAAAGCTATAAATGTTTTAAGAAAAAAAACAAGCTTTAAAGGACTAATTTTTACAGATGATTTAAACATGGGGGCTTTAAATACATGGGAACTGGCAGAAAGGATAATTTTAGCCCTTGCTTCTGGACACAACATTTTGATTTACTGTGGAAAAGTTGAAAACCTTATAAAAATTTTTGATGATTTGAGAAAAGAGCTATATTCAAGCGGTGTTCTCAGAGAAAGGATTAAGGAGTCTATTTTTATCCTGGATAGGGTTTCTTGCTTTTTAAATATGCATTAAAATAATCTTTTTAAGAAGGAGATTGAAATATGAAAATAGAAAGAAGCCAAATAATAGAAGAAGTAAAAAAGGGTTATATAAATGCCTGTAAGGTGCTTTCAGAGAGCGTTAAGAGGAAGCTTGCTGAAGCACTTGAACAGGAGACAAATCCACTTTCCAGGGCAGTCTTAGAGGTACTCCTTGAAAATGCCGAGCTTGCTAAAAAAGAGAACCTTCCTATTTGTCAGGACACTGGTATTCCTGTGGTTTGGGTGAAAATAGGGGAAAGGGTTGAGGTGGAAGGTTTGTCTGATGCCGTAAACGAGGGTTTAAAGCTGGCAAGGGAGGAGGGGCTTCTCAGGGCTTCCGTGTGTGATCCAATCTCCAGGAAAAATACAGGCACTAATACCCCTGCAGTGATTCACTACGAGCTTGTTCCGGAAGAAGTGCTTGAGATCTGGCTCATGCCAAAGGGCTGTGGTAGTGAAAACATGAGTGCTCTTGCCATGCTTTCTCCTTCTGCTGGGCTTGAAGGAGTAAAAAAGTTTGTGATTGATACCATAAAAAAGGCAGGTCCCAATCCATGCCCTCCTGTGACTGTGGGAGTGGGAATAGGGGGAGATTTTGAGAAGTGTGCTCTGCTTGCCAAAAAAGCCCTTTTCAGAGATTATGGACAAAAAAATCCTGATCCAAAGCTTGCAGAGCTTGAAGAGGAGCTCCTTTCAAAGATAAACGAGCTTGGAATAGGCCCTCTTGGATTGGGAGGAAAAACTACCTGCTTGGAAGTAAGGATTGAAGCCTCTCCCTGTCACATAGCAAGCCTTCCTGTGGCAGTTAACCTGCAGTGCCATGCTGCAAGAACAGTAAAACTGAAACTCGTTTAGGCCTATGTTTAGAAAAATTTGTATTTTTATAATATTAGTATTTATTTTGAGCGCCTGTGGAAGAAAGACCCCACCTTTTTCCATTGAAGAGAGCATTCCTAAAAAATTTTCTTTTGAAGTAAAACCTGTTTCTACGGGATTTGAGCTCTTTGTTAGCCTCCCTACAAGGACAAAAGCCGGCTATCCTTTAACTCAAATAAAAAAACTTATTGTGAAAAAAGAAATATTTTCTCCGAATGGTAAATTTATAAAAGAAGAAAAGATTAAGCTTAATCCCAGGATTCATACAGCAGCTAATACTTATTTCTTCCTGGATTCAAAAGTAAAGTCAGGACTCTGCTACAGGTATAGCGTCAGGGTAGTAAAGGACTTTTTGGTAAAGACAGACTTTTTAGCAGGCAAACTCCTTTGCTGGCAGGCTCCACCTCCTCCACCTGCAGATTTTAAAGTAGTTAAAAGAGACTCAGCCTTTGAGCTTTTCTGGAAAGGAGTAAAAGAAAGTCCCCAAGTAAATTATCAGGTTCGCAGACTTCTTGATGGAAAAGAAAAACTTTTTTCTGTAAAACTACCTCCTTTTAAAGATGCTCCAGAATTTAAGAATTTTCTTTGCTATTCAGTAAGAGGAGTGATTAATTACAAGGGGACTTTGATTCCCGGAGACTGGAGCAGGAAAGTTTGTTTTTACAAGGAGTAAAACCAGAGGGCGGTTTCTCCGTATTCCTTCTTTTTAAAAAGCTTGAGCTGATTTATCATTTCTGGAAGCTCCACCCTGGAGTGTTCTTCTGCCACAACTACAGTTTCAGGGCTTAAAAACAAAGGAGGCAAGGTCTCCAAAGTCTTCAAAGCAAGGCCTTTTAAATAGGGTGGAGTAATAAAAATTAAGTCAAAGGTGTATGAGTGGAGCCCAGAGAGTTCCTTCAGGCCGGAAGGGAGTTTCTTTTTATAAAACCTTGCTTTTTCTAATAGCCCTAACTTTTCAAGATTTTTAAGGACAAGCCTTTTGCTTTTCTCAGAGGAGTCCACAAATATTACAAATTCAGCTCCTCTTGAGAGGGCCTCAATTCCAAGTGCACCTGTTCCTGAAAATAGATCAAGGACTTTAAATCCTGTGCACTTTTGCCCAAGGATGTCAAAAAGTGCTTTTCTTATTCTTGATCTAAGGGGCCTTATCTCCTTTGAGGAAGGAGTAAAAAGCCTTTGCCCTTTTAAGCTTCCACCAGTGATCTTCAAGGCACTTGTTTTAAAATCTTCTCCCAGGTGGGAGGAAGAGTAAGATAAGATGGATGAATCTCGGGACAGTAATATTTCCCGTAGAACTTTTGCCTCGGCGTTGCCCAGTCTTTTTCTTCTTTTGCAGCTACAAAAAAGGCAATTTCCTCTCCATAACAGGGAACAAAGGCTCTAATAATCCGATAATAAGGAAAAGCCTTTTTCACTCCAGGAAGGGCGTCTTTTATGACATTGGGGAAATAAACAGGCAGACTTGCCTGTTGAATGAATACTCCGTGCTTTTTGAGAACTCTTTCAGCTTCTTTGTAAAACTCAGGAGTATATAAACTTCTGGCAGGACCAACCGGATCTGTGGAGTCTACAATTATTAAATCAAACTCTTCCTCCTTGCACTCTTTTAATCCAGTTAAACCATCTTTTAGATAAAAAGAAACTCGGGGGTCAGAGTAATCTCCTGAGAGATTAAAAAAATACTTCTGGCACACTTCAAATACAGTGGAATCAAGTTCGTACTGACGGATTTGTTTAACAGAAGAAATTTTTTGCACTTCTCTTAATACCCCTCCATCTCCTCCTCCAATAATAAGCACACTCTCCGGAGGATAGGGAAGCAAACTGGCAGGAAAGTAAGTTATTGTTTCGTGATAAATATACTCATCTTTTTCCGTAAACTGGACAATTCCATCAAGAACGAGAAAATACCCCCATGAGGCATTTTTAAAAACCTGAACTCGCTGCTTTCCCCTTTTTTCAAAAACTAATTCAACCTGATAGCAGTGCCCAAAATCTGGAAAAATGTTCTCTTTCCACCAGAACCCTTGAGTCAAGTCTCCCCCCATTCCTCCTTGGTAATACCTCTGGGTACTTCTATTACATAAATATGTTTGGGAGAAAAGGCTTTTTTAAGCTTTTCCAAAATTTCATAAGCCTCTTCTTTTGAGGCAGCCATTATATCTATCGCAGCGTATCCACTTTCTGGCCAGGTGTGAATGTACACATTGGCGAAACCGGAATTTACCTGAGCTGATGCTCCAAAAGGCTGAAACTGATAGCTCACACCATTTACCTTTTTACCATTTCCATTGAGACTTGCTTTAAGCTTTTCAAGCACTTTAGAAGCATCTGCAAGGAGGTCAAAAGGTGCCTCCCAGAGTTCTACTATAAGATGATAGCCCCAGATGCATCGTCTAATTGCACCTTGCTGGGCAGGATAGTTTTCAAGCTTTTCCACATGTAAGGCCTGTACATGGCTCATTTCTCACCTCCCCCCAGGCAAGGTGCCTGGCTTTTTTGGATTTTTCAAAATAAAAAAAATCGGGACGGCCGGATTTGAACCGGCGACCCCCCACACCCCAAGCGGGTGCGCTGCCAGGCTGCGCTACGTCCCGATTAAAAAGACAAAACCTCCCTGCTAACCCACAATAATATAAGAAATTCCTAATTTGTCAAGACGAAGTTTGAGAATTTTCACTTCGTGGTATAATAACTTTTTGTTATGAGTGTGCTTGTTGGGATAAGTGTGGTTCCTTTGGGCGTGGGAGAAAGTGTAAGTGAGTTTGTGGCAAAAGCAGTAAGAATAATAGAAGAGTCTGGCCTCTCCTATACACTTACTCCAATGGAGACCGTGATAGAAGGCGAAACCTGGGAAGAAGTAATGGATGTGGTAAGCAAGGTTTTTCACGCCCTTTCCTCTGAATGCAATCGTTTGGTAATTACCATCAAAGTGGACTATAGAAAGGGCCGTTCAGGTGGACTTGTCAAAAAAATTGAATCAGTAAAAGCAAAACTTACAAAGGAGAAGTAAAGTGGCAAAAAAAATAGTCCTTGCCTATTCCGGAGGCCTTGACACTTCTGTGATTTTAAAATGGCTTATTGAAACTTATAAGTGCCCTGTTATAGCCTATGTGGCAGATCTTGGCCAGGAAGAGGACTGGGAAGAAATTAAGAAAAAGGGGCTTGCCTGTGGTGCTGAAGAAGTGATTATAAAGGATCTGAAAGAAGAGTTTGTCAAGAACTATGTGTTTTTTGCCATAAAGGCAGGAGCAAGGTATGAGGACTGGTATCTTCTTGGCACCTCTCTTGCAAGGCCTCTTATTGCGAGGATACAGGTGGAGATTGCCAGGGAGAAAGGAGCAGATGCCCTTGCCCATGGAGCAACTGGCAAGGGAAACGATCAGGTAAGATTTGAACTTGCCTATGCTGCCCTTGCACCTGAGATGGAAGTCATTGCCCCCTGGAGAATCTGGAACTTTAAGGGCAGGAAAGATCTTATTGCCTATGCCAAAGAAAAGGGAATTCCTGTGCCTGTAACTCCAGAAAAGCCCTATAGTATTGATGCCAATCTTTTTCACATAAGCTACGAAGGAGGAATTTTAGAGGATCCCTGGCAGGAGCCTCCTGAGGACATGTTTATGTGGACAACCTCTCCTGAAAAAGCTCCAGACACTCCCGAGTATGTAGAGATTGACTTTGAAAAGGGAGAACCTGTGGCAGTAAATGGAGAGAGACTTTCTCCAGCAAATCTTTTAAAAAGGCTCAATGAGCTTGGAGCTAAGCACGGAATAGGAAGAGTGGACATGGTGGAGAACCGCTTTGTTGGTATAAAAAGCAGGGGTGTTTACGAAACTCCCGGAGGTACCATCCTTCACATTGCTCATCGTGCTCTTGAGCAGATTACACTTGACAGAGAAGTTATGCGTCTTAAAGACGGTCTTATGCCCAAGATAGCAGAGCTTATTTACTATGGATTCTGGTTTGCCCCGGAGTTTCAGGCTTTAAAGAAAACGATTGAGGAAACTCAGGAAAGGGTTTCTGGAAGGGTAAGGCTCAAGCTTTACAAGGGGCAGGTATATGTGGCTGGAAGAAGGAGTCCTAATTCACTTTATAAACCAGGTCTTGCCAGCTTTGACGAAGAGGGAGGATACTCCCAGAAAGATGCCAACGGCTTTATAAGGCTTCAGGGACTGAGGCTGAAAGTGTTAAAAAACTAACCAAGGAGGGGAGGGAAAATGGAAATCTTTCTGGATAGTGCTTTGATTGAGGAGATAAGAGCTGTTAAAAAATTGGGGCTTCTTGATGGAATAACAACTAATCCTACACTTCTTTCAAAAACCGGGAAGCCCTGGAAAGAGGCAGCAAAAGAGATATTGAAAGAGGTGCCTGACAAGCCAGTTTCCCTTGAGGTTGTGGCAACGGACTTTGAGGGTATGGTAAAAGAGGCAAGAGAACTTGCCAAGATGGGAGATAATGTAGTAATAAAAATTCCCTGCACAGACGAGGGAATAAAAGCAGTAAAGGCACTTTCTTCTGAGGGAATAAGGACAAATGTAACTCTTGTGTTTTCCTCGCTTCAGGCAATGCTTGCAGCCAAGGCCGGTGCTGCTTATGTTTCTCCTTTTATTGGTAGAGTTGATGACATTGCCTATGATGGGATGCTTGTGGTGGAGGAAATAGTTCAGATGTTTAACATCTATGGGTTTGAAACCAGAATAATTGCAGCAAGTATAAGACATGTGGATCACGTGAGGAGGTGTGCCCAGCTTGGAGTGGACATAGCCACCATTCCTTACAAAGTGATTATGCAGATGTTCAAGCACCCCCTTACAGATGTGGGTTTAAAAAGATTTCTTGAGGATGCCAAAAAAGCTGGAATTTCCATACTTTAATGCTTGATTCAAAGTTATTTTTTTTAATCAATCACTTACGAAGCAATTTTTTAGATACCCTTTTGCCCTGGATTTCCGTTCCAGGGCACCTTTATTTGATTTATGGAATTTTGGTTCTTTTTTTTCTTTTTAAAAAGCCTTTCAAAGACTTTTTGATTTTTCTTACCATTTTAGTTATAGGATTTAGTGTTGCGGATTTTACCTGTGCAAGGGTAGTGAAACCATTTTTCAAGAGAGAAAGGCCCTTTAAAGTGCTACACGGGGTATTTTATCCGGAAGGCAAGGGTTTTGTCCTCCTGAAGAAGCCTCTTAAAAAATGCACTTCCTATAGCTTTCCTTCCTGCCATGCCACAAATGTAAGCTATACTTCTTTTTTTATGGGATTTAACTATCCTCTTCTCTTTCCTGTACTTCTTGCTATAATGCTTCTTGTGGGCTGGTCAAGGATTTATCTTGGTGTGCATTATCCCTTTGATGTGCTTGGAGGGTATGTCCTTGGTTTTTTGATAGCCTTTATTTTTTATGAAGTTTATATTTTTTTGAGAAAAAAGCTTCTTATTTGAAATTGTAATGCGTTTTTTCAACTTAAGTAAAAGAGAAATCCTTTTTTTTGTGCTGCTTTTTGTTTTAAAATTGATTTACCTCATTAAACTGCCCCTCCCTTTATCCATAGACGAATCTTACTACTGGGACTGGTCAAGGAGTTTGGACTGGGGTTATTACAGCAAGCCTCCAATGGTAGCCTGGATGATAAAGGCTTCCACTCTTTTTTTCGGCACCTCTGAGTGGACAGTAAGACTTCCTGCACTTATTTGTAGTTTTTTAACTCTGCTTTTGAGCTATCTTCTTGCCAAAAAAGAGCTTGGAGATACTCCTGCCAGGTGGCTACTTGCAAGCCTTCTTTTTACTCCGATTTTGGTGGTTTATAGTATAGTAATGACCATAGATCCCCCGCTTCTTTTTTTCTGGACTGCAGCCATATGTACAAGTGTAGAATATATCAGAAGGCCAGGCTTTAACCTTGCGTTTTTAATGGGGCTTTTTACTGGCTTGGGGCTTTTAACAAAGCAAACCATGATTGCCTTTCCTGTGCTTCTTTTGGGAGTGCTTCTTATTGAGAAGAGACTTGATGTAAAGAGCTTTGCCCTTTATCTTTTGGTTTCTGCCCTTGTTTACTCTCCCAATGTGTGGTGGAATTTTACCCATCAGGAGGTTATGCTCAAGCACACAGAGGAGCATTTTACGAGGATTGCCCTTTCTTTTAAGTCTCTTGCCAGCTTTTTCGGGGAAAATCTGGGAGTTTACACCCCGGCAGGTGTACTGGGACTTCTTTTTTGTGGCTTGATTTACGCTACATCTTACAAAAGACATCCATTGGATTTGAGAAAAATTTCTTTTTTCTTTGGTTTTCTTACATTTTTGGGATTTCTTTGCCTTTCTTATTTTATTAAATTAAATACTAACTGGATTTTGCCGTTTGTTTTTACTGGCTTTTTTTTGTGGGTTCCCTGTTTATTAAAAACTAAGTTAAGGAAAGCCTTTTTGAAATTTAACCTTCTGCTTTCTGTGTTTCTTTGCATTCTGCTCTATCTTTTGCCTTACACTCCTAATTTATTTCCAGTCAAGCTTCAGGGGCTTTTAAAGAAATTTCAGGGATGGAGGGAGGTTGGAGAAGAAGTAGCTTGCGTGTATTCAGGAAGGGAGCCTATTCTTGTTTCAAACAGATACATCGCCTCTGCTCTTGCCTTCTACATGCCTTCACATCCTCGCCCATGGGTTTTTACACGGGAGAAGTTCCCTACGAGCCAGTATTCTTTGTGGCACAATTTAAGCGAGCTTAAGGATAAGCGCGTTTTGTGGGTAGGAGGGGGAGGAAATTGCCCAAGTTTTTTGAGAAGTACAGAGAAGCTACGGAACTTTTGCGTACTTAGGGCTGGGAAAAAAGATTGCTATGTGGTTTGCACGGGTATAGCTAACTTTTAAAGCGGGGGCTTTTATGCCTTATTATTGCCAGGAATGTGGATATAAAAGTCTTAAGTGGATGGGGAGGTGCCCTGAGTGTGGTAGCTGGAATAGTATGGTGGAGGAGGTGCCTGAAAAAGGGAAAAAATTTGCAGGTGTCTCTGCAAGTGCAAAAAAGGCAAAGGTGTTAAAGCTCTCAGAGGTAAGGCTTGAAGAGAAAAAAAGAATACTCACTGGTATAGAGGAGCTTGACTTAGTTCTTGGAGGAGGCATAGTTCCCTCATCTCTTATTCTTATAGGTGGTGATCCGGGTATTGGGAAATCCACCCTTCTTCTTCAGGTGGCAGCTTCCCTTTTTCAAAAAGGCCTTAAGGTGGTGTATGTTTCAGGAGAAGAGTCTGCTGAGCAGGTAAGACTCAGGGCAGAAAGGCTTGGCATACCTCAGGATTTCTTTTTCCTCTCTGAGACAGACCTTTCCTCAATCCTTATCACACTTGAATACCTCTCCCCGGACTTGGTGATAGTGGATTCCATACAAACTGTTTATCTTCCAGAGCTTTCCTCCTCTCCTGGAGGGGTCTCTCAGATAAGGGAGTGCACAAATCTTCTCATGAGATTTGCCAAGACTAATAATTGCATTGTTTTTCTTGTGGGGCATATAACCAAGGGAGGAGTGATTGCAGGGCCAAAAGTTCTTGAGCATCTTGTTGATGTGGTGCTTTACTTGGAGGGAGAGAAGGAGACAGGTTTTAGAATACTCAGGGCTGTGAAAAACAGGTTTGGTGCCTTAAATGAACTTGGCGTATTTTTAATGACAGAAAAGGGACTGATTTCTTATTCTAAATACGAAGACTTTTTTCTTTCTGGGGAAGGGGGAGCGGTTTTTTGCGTGATAGAGGGCTCAAGGCCACTTCTTGTTGAAGTACAGGCACTTGTGAGCAAGAGCTTTCTTGCTGTGCCAAGAAGAACCTCTGTGGGATTTGATCCTCTGAGGCTCTCTCTTATTGTAGCAATTCTTGAAAAAAAGCTTGGCTACAGGTTTTATCAGCAGGATATTTATCTGAAAGTGTCTGGAGGTTTGAGAATTACTGACCCTTGTGCAGATCTTGCAGTGGCAGTAGCTCTGGTTTCAAGCCTTCTTGAAAAAGAAGTGCCAGAGGGAACTTTATTTTTGGGAGAGCTTGGGCTTGCTTCTGAAATAAGGCCTGTGAGGGACATCACCCTCAGGCTAAAAGAGGCAGAGAAAAAGGGTTTTAAAAGGGCATTTGTGCCGGCTTCTACTAGGCCTGAGAAAAATCTTGGGCTTGAAGTTGTGCCCTGCAAAAAGCTCTCTGAGGTGCTAAGGGAGTGCTTTTAGAGTGCTTGAGGTTTTGTTTGATCTCTGGGCAAATAGAGAGGCTTTAAGAGGGATCCTCTCTAAACATCCTTTTTTTGCTCCTTTTATATTTGTGCTGGTGCAGGCTCTGCAGGTTATAATTGCCCCTCTTCCTGGAGAAGTTACTGGATTTATTGCAGGTTTTGTATTTGGTGCTTTCAAGGGCTTTTTACTGAGCACCTTGGGCATTTTCCTTGGATCTTTTGTAGCTTTTAGCATATCAAAATTTTTTAAAGAAAAATTTTTGAAGGCTTATGAAGCACATCCTTTTTATCAGAAGACTAATAAAGTTTTGAAAAAGTGGGGGAGCATAGGAATTTTTTTGCTTTATCTTTTTCCAGGATTTCCCAAAGATCTTTTGAATTACTTTTTGGGGCTTACTCCAATTAAACTCAGGGCTTTTTTAATACTTTCCACTCTTGGGAGACTTCCGGCTACTCTTGCCCTTTGCCTTCAGGGAGATGCTGTATTTTCAGGAGATCCCAAACGAATTTTTATAACTGCAGGAGCTTTTCTTATAGCATTTTTTTTCTTTTTACTTTTGCGTAAGAAGATTGATTTTTGTTAAATTCTATTGTTTTTTAGCCTGCTTAAAGATTTTTTAGCAAATACACAGGGTCTTTTGGAAATTACCACCCAGACTCCAGGATTTTCCAGGCCTTCTTTGAGGGCTTGCACTATTTCCTCCTTTTTTAAAGGATCAACCACTTTTACTGATTCCACCTTGCAGGCCCTGCAAATTTCTGCCAGATCAATGGCTTTTGTCTCTTCGCCCTTAGCAGTAAGCCCTGTCTCTGGAGTTGGCTGATGCCCTGTCATAGCTACAACTGAGTTGTCAAGTATGCAAACAAGTATATCAGCTTTATTGTAAACTGCATTTATAAGAGCTGGTATTCCTGAGTGCAAGAAAGTGGAGTCTCCTATTACTGCTGCAACCCTTTTTACTCCCTGAAGAGCAAGGCCTGCAGCCTTTCCTATACTTGCTCCCATACACAGGCATGTTTCAAGCACAGAAAGAGGGGGATTTGCTCCCAAAGTATAACAACCAATGTCTCCTGTAACGAAGTTTGGGCCTGCTTCTTTAAGGGCTTTGAAAAATTCTGCGTGAGGACATCCTTTACAGAGAAAAGGTGGCCTTGGAGGTACTTTCTCAGGCTCCGTGCCTTTTTCAAGTTTGCCAAAAAGCTTAAGCACAGGCTCAGGGCCAAGTTCTCCCTCAAGTGGAAGATGTCCTGAAAGTTTTCCCTTTACATTCGGATGATAGCATCTTACAAGCTGTTCTACCAATGGATAACCTTCTTCAAGCACAACTACTTCGTCAAGAGGCTCTACAAATTTTTTAATTTCTTCTAAATCAAGAGGATAGGCAGAAATTTTGTAGATAGGAAGATCAAGCCCAAGTTCTTTTGCATAAAGATATGTTATTCCGCAGGCAATAATCCCGGTTTCCCCACTTCCAGGAATTGTTTGATTAAGTTCTTTTTCTTTTATCCAGGCAATGGCTTTTTTTCTTTTTTCGTTAAGTTCTTTGTGAAGGGTTTTTACATGTTTGGGAAGAGCAAGAAGGTGTAGAGGATCTCTTTTTATGTTAAGAGGTTTTTCTGGGGCAGGTGTTTCTATGTTTACAGGTGCATAGCAATGAAGCAGCCGGGTTATGCTTCTTACCATTACAGGAAGATGTAGAAATTCTGAAAGCTCAAAAGCAAGTTTGGTAAGAATTCGGGCTTCTTCTGCATCAGCAGGTTCAAGGCAGGGCACTTTGGCAAATTCAGCATAAAAGCGAGAATCCTGTTCATTCTGAGAGGAATAAGCACCTGGATCGTCTCCTATAGCAAGTACAAACCCACCGTTTGTTCCTAAGTAAGCAGAACTCATAAAAGGATCAGCCGCCACATTTAGTCCCACATGTTTCATTGCGCAAATAACCCTTTTTCCAGAGAGGGAAACCCCATAAGCCACTTCATAGGCAACTTTTTCGTTTATTGACCATTCACAGGGCACGGTAGAGTGCTGAGCAATGTATTCAAGGATTTGGGTTGCAGGAGTGCCTGGGTAAGAAGTAGCATAGGATATGCCAGCTTCTATAGCTCCTCTTGCAATGGCATAAGCCCCGAGCATCAAGGTTTTTTCCATTTTATTTGCCTCCCTTTTCTATCAGGTCTCGCAATGTTATTTTAAAAAGATCCGGACTAAATTTTTCAAGTTTTTCTTGTACCTCTTTAATGACTTCGTTGGCTATGCGTGGTGGGTTTAACTTTAAAGTAAAATCCAGAGTAAGCTTTTCAGGGGGTTTTGAAAGGCCAATTTTCCCTTCTTCAGATATTAATAAGACATTCTCTTTTTCCAAATCTTCTATTATAGGTTCCAAAAAACCGGGAGGAAGTTGGATTTTTTTTGAAAGTTCGTGTAGAGAAAGAGAGCCCCCTTCAAGGAAAGATTTGGCAAGTTCGTACAGAATGCAAAGTCTTGCCCAGGGCCGAGAAATGTTTAAATCTTCTGTATACCAGCCTTTTTTTTCTATAAAAACCGCGAGTTCGGCTCCCAAGAGAAAGACCACCCAGTTTATGAAAACCCAGATTAAAAATAAAGGAATAGCAGAAAGGGAACCATAAATTTTGGAATAAGCTATAGCATGTTTTATGTAAAATCCATAAAGATAGGAAGAGACTATCCAGAGTGCGGCAGAGAATACAGCTCCTGCAAGTGCATTTTTTTTAGGTACTTTTCTTGCTGGGAAGTAAATATACATGAGGAAGAAAAAGGAGACAAAAAGGAGCAAGGCACTCGGAGTTATAAATTTGCTTATTAAGGAGTGAATGGAGAAGGGCAGAAAAACCAGAAAGGGGGTGATGGTTGTGCAGAGCCAGTAAAAGCTTAGGCGTTGGAAAAAAGTGCGGCGTTTAGAAGATTTGAATATTCTATTTAGAGAGTCCTCAATCTGAAAGAATATTCCAAGGCTCATCAGAAAATAAGCAATAATACTGAATTTTCCAAGAGGCAAATTTTTTAATTTCTGGATGAGTTCCAGAATTGTATGCACTACTTTTGATGTGGCTTCAGGAGTAAGGTAGTTAGCAATCCATACCAGGGTTTGGTCTATAATTTTTTCTTGCGGGATAAAGATCCTGGCAATAGAGAGAATTAATCCGGTTATAGGAATAATTGTAAGGATAGTTGTAAAGGCAAGTCCTTGAGCAAATAGCATTAATTCATCTTTCTGGATTGCTTTGAACAGGTTCAAAAAAAATTTTTTCAAAGAAAAATTTGTATAGGTATGCATGGAATAAAATTTTACAAAACATTTTACACAAATGCAAGTGCAGAGGGGGGAGCTTTACAAATAAAAAATAAGTGTTATATTTTAGAAGGAGTATTCCGGGGTCGTCTAATTGGCAGGACATGGGACTTTGGCTCCCAGAATCCTGGTTCGAATCCAGGCCCCGGAACCAGAAGGATGGAGGAGTGGCCGAGTGGTCGAAGGCGCTCGCCTGCTAAGCGAGTGTGCGGGCTAAAACCCGCACCGCGGGTTCGAATCCCGCCTCCTCCGCCATTTCTTTTTAAATTGCCGGCGTAGCTCAATTGGCAGAGCATGGGATTTGTAATCCCAGGGTTGAGGGTTCAAGTCCCTCCGCCGGCTCATTATTCCTTGGTTTCAAGACATAAGCCTAAAAACCAAAATAAATTTTCCCCACCTGATTTTCCCCACCTAACACCCCTCAAACTTAGAATTTGTAAGGCTTATCCAAAAATTTACTTTGCTCAAAAGTTAAGAGGAAGAAAAAATAACCAGTAAGAAAATTTCTCCCATTTGTTGATTTTTTCGTTGGATTTTTTGTTGATTTTTTGTTCATTACATTTTCGTTACATTTTCCATTACATTTAGCTAAAAATTTGCCACCGAGCTTTTTAAGCCGTTTGGCAATTTTTCGGCAACTTTTTGGCAATTTTTTAGGACAGATGCAAAAAGAGGAGGTTTTTAAAAAGAAAAGCGTTTTAAATTTGAGCCTTAAGGGTTTCCCAAAGATGCTTTAAGCTCTTTGCAAGGGAGAGGCTTTCTTCTGCCTCCTCTTTGGTTATCTCATAACTTGCCTTATAATCCGCCTTAAGCCTCCTATACTTAAGCCTCTCAAAAGAAAAAGCAAAGCTCTTTAATTTAGGCTTGTCTTTTAAAAACTCTATCACTCTTTCGTGTGAGCCTAACTTCTGGTATTCTCCTATCCTTGGATTATAAACCTCGGTAGGTAAGCTAACCCGTTTTTCCTTTAAAAAGTCTTCTACTTGTTTAAAAACTCCATAATAAACCCTGTTTATTACTGTTCTGTAAACTGCTTCTTTATCAGGGAAAATATTCACTCTGGAAATTAAAGTCTCTGAAAAAGTTATCAGTTCCTCCCAGTTAAACGCTCTCTTTGACATCTGCAAAGCTCACAAACCAGAGGAGGTTCTGAGGGGCTATTTCCTCTTTTTTCTGATAAGCCTTAAAGAGGAAGTCGTTTATTTTGTCTTCTCCTTCCTCTCTGGCAAAGGTAAAGACTATGTAAAGCCTGGGGAGGTCTCCTTCTTCTGGAAACACTTCAAGGTAAAAAGGTCGCCCCTCGTTCTTTAGGCTTTGAAGTAGCTTTGTTAAAGCCTCTCTTTGCTCTTGCCAAAGGTTTTTAACCAGAGAGGAAAAAAGCTCCCAATCCTTTACCTCTATCTTTTCCTTTTGGAGAAAAGCTTCAAGGCTTTCTTTAGTCTCCCTGTCTTCTTCCAGAGGGAAAGGTTCTACCTTTTTTAGAGCCTCTTCATACTTTTTAAAGGCTTCTATAGGAAGGATTACCCCAATAGGCTTTTTATTCTGGTCAATTATGATTTGCTTTAGCATTCTACCCATTGCTAAAATACCTCCTCATTTCTCATTATAAGCCTTCTTATTAGGTAGTCAAGGGAAGTATAGGGAAGCAAAAAGGAAAAGCACTTGGTTTAAATTGCCACTCTGTCCAGGGGCAGGAAAAAAATTGTGTAAAAGGAATAAGAGAAGTAAATTAATAAAAAATCAAAAAAAGAGGAGAAAGATGTCTAAAAAGTACTCCTATCCCTTCCCTGAAGACTGGTTAGAAGAAATTGTGAAATCCATTCAGCAACAAAAAGCTCAAGGCCTTAAACCCATCCTCTCTCACCTCCTTCAGTCACTCCTAAACTCCATTATGCTCAAAGAATGGGAACTCTTCCTTAAATCTCACCCTGAAAACTCCTCAAATGGCTTCTACCACAGAAACCTTTACCTCTCCTTCGGAAACCTTAACCTCAAAGTCCCTCGTGTAAGAATTGGAAACTCTTTCTGCCCTTCCATCCTCCCACCTCCATGGAAACGCATAGACAAAGACTACGAAAAACTCCTAATCGCTATGCTCGCTAATGGGTACTCAAAAGCTCAAAGTGAGCGCACCCTTAAAAAACTCGGCCTCTCTTACTCCGATGAATCCCAACTCCACTTCTACCGCTCCCAACCTCTTAAACCAGACTGGTTCGCTATCTTCATTTATGCCTTCTGGACTAAAATTAAAGACCCTGAAACTAAATCCCTTCGCCCTATCTCCCTATTCGTTGCTAAATAAAAAACTTTATAGTCAAGCTAAAGTTATGTTTTCAAGGCTCAGGAGTGCTATAA
>JAMOQE010000009.1 GCA_027064165.1 Thermodesulfatator sp.
ATGTTTCTTTCTAAGAGCGATAAACTCAGGATTTGAGAAAAACTCTTTTATAGCTTGCATCTCTTTGAGATTTAAAGCAAGGAGCCTCCTGCGAGAAAGCTCTATTAGCTCTTTATCAGAGAGCTTGGAGAGGTCAAAAGTTTCTACAACTGGAGGAAACTTTTCTGTAACCCTTGGCACAGGATAGGAAAGCCCTTCTTTAAGGAATTCCTCCCGGGAGAGGATAAACCACCTTTCTATAAGTTCATTAGCAAGAAGTTCTTTAGCAATCCTTTCCACCTCCTTACGGGTTAAATTGCCAGAAATCAAATATTGCCTGGCAAAGTAAACCCCTTCTTTTAGTGGATCAAGAGGCCTTGAAAGCACATAAGAAAGAGCTTCTTCAGCAGTTTTACCCTCATTATCAGTAACTCCGGGAAGAAACCCAACTTCAATTAACCAATCAAAGGGAATGGAAAGCTCTTTAGCTATGTGAGAATTTAGAGAAAAATTTTGAATAACTGAGTCACACAGGGCAGAGGAAGCAAATTCTTTAAGAAGTTCTTCTGAAAAATTGCCTTCTATCAGATAAACCTTAATAAGCCTTACATCTTTTGCTTTTATTCCAAGATGTTGTTGTATTTTTTTTAATATTTTTAAACCCTGGGCGTCTTTAAAGGTTGATTTTGTTGCTACCTCAATTCTTGTCACCATGATATTTTGAGTATATCATTTTTTCCAGAAAACTGCAAGCTTGATTACAGTTTTCCAGTTTGACAGTTCATTATTGCTGTATTATTTTTGAAAAATTGTAAAAGGGGGGAGAAGGGATGATGAAAAAGAAATTCCAGCTTCTGGGATTGGCAGGAATTTTTATCTTAAGTTTTGTAGTCCCTTTATTTGGTTTTCAGGTAAAAATTGATAGGGACACTTTTGTAAATATAGCTACAAAAACAAGGACTTTTTACTTAAACGAAGATAAAGACAAAACTCATAACTATAGATCAAATAGAATTCAGGTTTCCAAAGTGAGGATTACAGGGAAAGGGCAGATTAATAAGTTTGTTCAATTTTATGAGATATTTGATACATATTATGATAGAAAAACAAACGAGAATCCCTCATCCTTAGAGGAAGCAGGGGTTCAATTTAGTTTTTGTCCCGAATTTGTGGTAAAGTTTGGCAAGATCCGTGTCCCTTTTAGCAGACATAATTTTACAGCCCGGCACCTCAGTCCTGTGATGTCAGGTAATGGAGATAGCTTTCTTCCGGATCAGTTTAAGACTATTTTGAAGGCTATTAAACCCTATCCCGGGCGTTATAAGGCTTCTGATCCATTTAAAAAAACGGACTTGGGAATAGTTATAGCAGGCTATATTGATAACGGGCTTTTTAAATACTATCTTGGTTTTTTTAATGAAGATAGATCAATTTCTAACAAAGTATGGACTCTTGCCCGCGGATGGGCCAATGCAACCACTGTTGAAAGTGTAAAAGACAAAAAAGGTTTTGAATATGACATCAGAATTGAATTTACGCCCACTTTTTTAGGATTTAAGTCTGAAAAGACGCCGCTTTATGTAGCTATGAGAGAAGCGCAAACTTATCTTGGAAAATTTGACACCTTTACTATTGGAGTAGGATACCATCATGAAAAACATTTAAATGGACTCAATACTGCTACCTACGGAATGTCTTCTCTTACCAGACATGGGTGGGATGCTGATTTTTCTTTAGAAAAAACATTTGCTCAAAAATATATTACAGGACTGGAGGCAGGTTATATGAATTTTCATAATACTCATCTTTATGAAACAGCTCCCAATATTTATAAAAAAGGAGATAGCTGGACATGGTATCTGGGAGGTCATCTTATTTATGGAAAAAAAATGGGCATGGGATATCCCGGAATAGCTTTCCGATATGAATATATAGAAATAGATGGAAAATATCATAATGAAAATAATCTGGCTTATGATCGTTATGGGATATGTTTTGACTACTGGTTTTCAAGGGGCACAAGAATTGCTGTAGGCATTGATTTTGTAAATGCTAAAGATGCTCTGAAAAAATACTTGAAAGCCAATCATTATAAATATGCCACTGCCACCTGGTATATGGGTGTATTTACAAAATTTTAATCCCTATCTCCTTGCTTTTTCCTTGCTCTAATTTAACCTTTGCTTTTCTATAAAGGACATGTTAAAATTATGTTGGAAAAGATTTTTATAAAGAGGGGGAGGGAAATGAAGGTTCTGGTGCTTGGAGGGGGAGGAAGGGAACATGCCCTGTGTTATGTACTTTCCAAAAGCAAAGATATTGCTGCACTTTATTGCCTCCCTGGTAATGGAGGAATAAAACAGATTGCTCAAACAGTAAGCGATATTTCTCTCAGTGACTTTAAGGGTATTACTGAGTTTTGCAAAAAGGAAAAAATAGAGCTTGTAATTCCTGGGCCTGAGGAGCCTCTGGTAAAAGGAGTAAAGGATGTCCTTGAGAAAGCAGGGATAAAAGTCTTTGGTCCCTCCTCTTTTTGTGCCCAGCTTGAGGGAAGCAAAATCTTTGCTAAAGAGCTTATGAAAGAGGCTGGCATTCCCACTGCAGATTTTAAAGTGTTTGACAATCCCTCCGAGGCAAAGAAATACATAAAAAAGAAAGGTGCTCCTCTTGTTGTCAAGGCAGATGGGCTTTGTGCTGGCAAGGGGGTTTTTGTGTGTGATACTGAGGAAGAAGCCCTTGAAGCTGTTAAAAAAATTATGGAGGATAAAATTTTTGGTGCCTCCGGAGAGCGCATTATAATTGAGGAAAAACTTGAAGGAGAGGAGGCTTCTTACATCGTAATTACAGATGGCAAAAGTTTCAAAGCCCTTCCTACCTCGCAGGATCATAAGAGACTTCTTGACGGAGACAAAGGCCCCAATACAGGTGGAATGGGAGCTTATTCTCCAACTCCACTTATAAATCAAACTTTAAGAGAGAAGATAGAAAAGAAAGTAATTGAGCCAGTTCTTGCAGTGATGAGAGAAAAGGGCAATCCTTATGTGGGATTTCTTTATGCGGGCTTAATGATAGCTAATGGGGAGCCCTATGTACTTGAATTTAATTGCCGTCTGGGAGATCCTGAGGCACAGGTAATCCTGCCACGGATAAAGACTGATTTTTTGGAGCTTGTAATGGCAGGGCTTGAAGGGAATCTTGCTGATTTTGTGCTTGAAGAGTCTCCAGAGGCCTGCGTATGTGTAGTTATGGCAAGTAAGGGCTATCCCGGTAAGTATGAAAAAGGCAAGTTAATTACCGGTATTGAGAAAGCAGAAGCTTTACCTGGAGTAATTGTTTTTCATGCCGGGACAAAAGAAGAAGGTGGCAAGTTTTATACAAACGGGGGCAGGGTGCTTGGAGTAACTGCTCTTGCTCCTACTTTGCCAGAAGCTATAAACAGGGCTTATGAAGCCGTGGAAAAAATCCAATTTGAAGGAGCTCACTACCGCAGGGACATAGGCCACAAAGCTTTTAAATATTAACCAATCCACACAGGATTTTTGTAAAATACAGCCTCAAGATAGATATCTGTACCTGCTCTCTTCCCCACTTTAAGCTCATCTTCCAGGCCAAAAAACTTTAAGCATGTTCCACAGGTAAAAATTTCCACGCCTTTTTCTTCAAGTTCTTTAATAAGGGGAAAGTATTCTTCTTTTTTGGTGGTTAAAAATACGCCTCTGTTCATAAAAAAGATACCTTCTGGAAGGAGATTGTGCACGAGCATGGTTTCAAAAAGGCCCTTCATGAGTATATCACCGAGCTCTGGTTCCTCTCCAAGTGTATCTGTGGCAATAATAAGGAAAGGCTTCCCAGAAGAGGGCAGGGTGCAGGTGATTTCAACTTCTTTCTGCCCTGCTTCCCCTCCTCCTTTTTGAACTTCTATCAAAATGTTTCCGTTTTCTTTTTTTACTGAAAGAATTGTATGCCCCTGGGCACTGGCAAATTTTTTTATATTTTCACAGGCAGTTTCGTTATCCACGATAACCAGGACTTTTTCTCCTTCACTTAACTCGTCAAGTGCATTTTTAGTCTTAAGCACTGGCTGAGGACAGGGAAGACCTCTTGCGTCAACTTTTTTCATCTCTTTTCCTCCTCATGTAGGATTCAATAAAAAAAATTTTAAATATCAGACGCCATTTGTTAAATAAAAATCTTCAATAAATTGAAGTTATTTTATTGGTACAAATTAAGAATTGAATTCACTTATCTTGACGTAAAAAAAATTTTTGTATTATTTTGTATTACATGAAGGGAGGGTGGAATGGGCATAGTGTCAAGATTTGTGTGTATAAATTTTTTGTTTTTGCATCTCAGTTTCTTTTAAAGTTTCTTCTCCATACCTCTCCCTCCTGATGGACACAAGTTCTTCCTTTATATCTTCAAATCCCTTT
>JAMOQE010000010.1 GCA_027064165.1 Thermodesulfatator sp.
TGTTAAAAGGGATTCCTATTCCAGAAAGCATTTTTGAGGTCCTTTTTAGAAGTAAGGATAAGGTAGAAGATATTTATAGTTTTTTAGAAGAGTATTTTGGAGAAATAAAAAACAGTGGAAAGAAAGTGGTATTTGTCCTTGATGAGCTTCAGGTGATAAAGGAGGTAGTAAACACAGCAGGAAGACCTGTGCTTTCAAGCCTGTTTAACTTTTTAGTGCGTTTGACTAAAGAAACCCATCTTTGCCATTGTCTTTGTGCAACAAGTGATTGCCTTTTTATGGAAGAAATTTATAAAAATGCCCATCTTCAAGGAAGGGCAAAAGGGTTTTTGGTTGACGACCTTGAAAAAGAAGAAGCATTTAAACTTTATGAAGCCTTTGGATTTAAAGAAAAAGAGCTAATCTGGGACCACATAGGGGGAAAAGTTGGAGATATGGTTCTTCTTTTGGAAGAAAAGAAACAAGGCATATCTGAAAAAGAAGCAGTGATTAACCTTTTAGAGAGAGAAGTAGGCAGGCTTGAGTGGATAAAGTATGTAAAGCTTCCCGAGATAGAAGATGGAAAAAGGCTCTGGAGGTTTCTTTTGAAATTTAAAGAAAAAAAAGAAATTAAAAGACAGGAAGTAGGAGAGGAGTTAAAAAAAGTTTTCTTTTGGGTGGAAGAGAATATTTTATTTTTTGAGCCTGTAAAGGGGATAATTCGCCCACAGGGGAGGCTCATCTGGAAGGCTATATTAGAGGTCACATAAACTCCTATCTACTTCTTAATGCCAGAGCTTGAAATCCTGAACTTCCAAGGATAAACTAATACCTAAACTTTTTGAGGTAAACATGATGTATCCCGAAATCAAAAGGAGAAAAACAAGAGAGGTTTTTGTAGGAGAGGTGGGCATAGGAGGAGAGAATCCCATTCGGGTGCAGAGTATGACAAACACTGATACCCGGGATGTTAAGGCCACTCTGGCCCAGATTGAAAGGCTTGCAGAGGCAGGATGTGAAATAGTAAGGGTGGCTGTGCCTGACGAAAAAGCTGCTGATGCTTTAAAAGAGATCACTTCTCATAGTCCTCTTCCAGTAATTGCAGATCTTCACTTTGCCACGCTTCTTGGAGAGACGGCAATTAAAAACGGAGTAAAGGGAATTCGCATAAATCCAGGCACTTTTAAAAAGAAAGAGCACCTTAAACGCCTGGTTGATCTGTGCCGGGATTACGGAGTTTGCATAAGGATAGGGATAAATGCAGGTTCCCTTGAAAAAGAAGTGCTTGGAAAGTACGGATGGCCTTCTCCAGAGGCAATGGTTGAAAGCGCCCTTAAGTGGACACGGCTTATTGCAGAAGAGTTTGATTATCAAAACATAAAGGTTTCTCTTAAGTCTTCAAACTGGTGGCATACTGTAAGGGCCTGTGAGCTTTTTTCAGAAAAAAGTGACTTTCCTTTGCATATCGGCGTTACCGAAGCAGGAGGACTTATTCCAGGCACCATAAAAAATACCATGGCACTTACTCTGCTTTTGCTGAAAGGGATAGGAGATACCATAAGGGTTTCCCTTACAGCAGATCCTGTGGAAGAGATATATGTAGCTTATGAGATACTTAAAGACCTTGGTTTGAGAAGACTTCATCCAGATATTGTTTCCTGCCCCACCTGTGGAAGGTGTGAAATAGATTTGATGAAGCTTTACAGGGAGGTTGAAGCTCGGGCAAGAAAGCTTAAAGCAGATATAAGCCTTGCAGTAATGGGATGCGTGGTAAATGGCCCTGGTGAGGCAAAACATGCAGATCTTGGCATTGCAGGAGGGAAAAGATTTGGTTTTATTTTTAAAAGAGGGAAGGTAATAAAGAAGGTGCCGGAGGAAAAATTGGTTGAGGAGTTTTTTAAAGAGATTGATGCCTTTTTGAAGGAGTATCCGGAAAGGATTTTAAGGAGAGAAACATGAGACTTGGTAGAGACTATCTTCTGGGAACTCCCGTGATAATCAGTCCTGAGAGGGCAAAAAGGCCTCATCAGTATAGCTACGAAGAGCCTCCACCATCTCCTGAAGAATTAAAAAACTGCCCTTTTTGTCCTGGAAACGAACACCTTACTCCTTCCGAACACTTAAGAATTACTAATACCTCTGGGAGATGGCAGGTAAGAATTTTTCCCAATAAGTTTAAAATCTGGAAAATCCACGATGTAATTGTGGATACCCCGGAACACTTAAAAGACTGGGACGAAGTGGATCTTCGCCCCCTTTTTGAAGCAATAAAAAGAAGAATTGGCCAGATTTATAAAGAACATCCTGAAGTAAAGTGGATAAGCCTTTTCAGGAATTATGGAAAGCTTGCTGGCGCTTCTATCAGGCACTCTCATCTCCAGCTTATTGCCCTTGACTTTGTTCCGGAAAGAATACAAAGGCTTGTAGAGAAGCTTTCAGGAGAAAAGTGTGCTATTTGTAGAGGCGAATGGAAAGAAGGAGTATTGATAAAAGAATCCATGTTTTTTAGGTTGCTTTTTGTTCAGGGGGCTCAGCCTTATGAGCTTGAGCTTCATCTTAAGTCCCACAAGCCCTCTCCTGAATTTCTTGAGAAAGAAGAAGTGGAAGAAGCCCTGCTTTTTCTGAAAGCTGTGGTAAAGGCCTTTAAAAAATTTTTTTCAAGCTACAATGTGCTCTTTTTTCTTGCCCCCAGGGATAGAGATTTTCACTTCTTTGTAAGAATTTTTCCAAGAGTTACTTTTTACGCAGGTTTTGAGTTTGAAAGCGGAATAGTGGTAAATCCTCTTGATCCGGGGAAAGCCTTTGAGTTTCTGGGAGAGGAAATTCTTTCAGCCTTGAGATTCTTCGGTTTTGAATAAGAGAAGAAGGGTTTCATAAACCTCTCCTGTTTTAAGGCCGAGCTCTTCTGCAAGAAGCCTTGCTGCCTCTTTTTTGCTTAAACCTTTTGAGACAAGCTCTTCTCCTCTTTGCTTTAGCATTTTCAAAAGCTCAGGCAGACTCAGCTTTTCTCTTTTTTTTTGAGCCTCCTGGAAAATGCTTTCTTCCGGAGCTATCACCAAAGTTACCTCACCTTTAAGCTCACTTCTCTCGGAAAGTTCCGAAAGGGTAGTAAGAGAGACTTCTTCGTGAATCTTGGTAAGCTCTCTTGCAAGAAGACAGGGCCTGTTGCCAAGAATTCGTAAAAGCAGTTTTGCTGTTTTTTGAATCCTTTTGGGTGATTCAAAGAGCACGATACCTGAGGCAGGAGGAGCAAGTTTTATAAGCTCTTCTGCCTCTTTTTCTTTTCTGGGAAGAAAGCCCAGGAAAAGGAAGCCTGCCCTGGGAGAAAATCCGGCCACGCTTATAGCAGCAGAAAGGGCTGAAGGCCCTGGCACAGGGATTATCTGAATGCCTCTTTCATGAGCAAGGCGTACAAGCACAGCTCCAGGATCTGAAACAAGAGGAGTCCCTGCCTCACTTACAAGGGCAACATCCTCACCTTTGAAAATAAATTCCAATATTTTTTCAACCCTTTCTCCTTCCACTCCTCTGTAAAAGCTGAAAAGCCTTTTACTGCCAAGTTCGTAATGAGAAATGAGCTTTTTAAAACTTCTTGTGTCCTCACACACCACATATTTTACTTTTCTCAGCACCTCAATTGCCCTCAGGGTGATGTCTTTAAGATTACCTATGGGCAGGCCTACCACAAAAAGTCTTCCTTTTTCCATGGTTTTTCTTTTTTTTAGCAATTTATGATTTTTGTGTTAAAGTAAAAATTATTATACCAGAAGGAGGCATCTTATGAAGTATTATGATGTAATAGTGCTTGGGGGTGGCCCTGCAGGTATTACCGCAGCAACAACTGCCCGCAGACATTATCCGAAAAAAAGGATTCTCCTGATAAGGAGTGTGGAAAAGTCTCTTATTCCCTGTGGTATTCCTTATATGTTCGGCCTTCTTGAAGATCCTGCGCAGAATATAAATCCAGATTCAATTCTCCATAGTCGTGGCATAGAAATAAAAATTGACAAAGCCGTGAAGATAGAGCGAAAAAGTAGAATAGTTTATCTTGCTTCAGGGGAAGAACTGAGGTATGAAAGACTGATTCTTGCCACAGGATCTTTGCCTGCTATTCCAAAAATTCCCGGTATAGAACTTGAGAATATTTTTTGCATAAAGAAAGAATGGCCGTATCTTTTGAAGATAAATTCTGCCCTTGAGAATGCCGAAAAGGTAGTTATAGTGGGTGGAGGGTTCGTAGGAGTAGAGTTGGCAGAACAGATAAGGCTTCACAGAAAAAAAGAGGTTACCATAGTGGAAGTGCTTCCTTATTGTCTCTATTCCTCTTTTGACGAAGAGTTTTGTTTTGAGGCAGAGAGGGAACTTGAAGCCATGGGTGTGAAGATACTTGCAGGCAAGAAAGTAGGTGAATTTACCGGAAAAAAGGGAGCTGTAAAGGAGGTACACCTTTCTGATGGTACCGTTCTTCCCGCAGATTTAGTTATAGTATCAACAGGGGCTTTGCCTGAGGTAAGCCTTGCCAAGGAGGCAGGGCTTGAAATAGGTCCAAAGGGTGGTGTTCTGGTTGACAGGAGTATGGCTACTTCTGATCCTTATATTTTTGCCTGTGGTGATTGTTGTGAGAAGTTTTCGTTTTTTAATGGTAAATCTGTGCCTGTAAGGCTTGCTTCAGTGGCTGCGACTGAGGCAAGGGTGGCAGGCGCCAATCTTTATGTAAAAAGGCGCTTTAATCCAGGCACCATAGGAGTATTTTCCACGAAAATTGGTAATAGAGCCTTTGCAGCAGCAGGCCTTATAGAAAGGCTGGCTATAGAAGAGGGTTTTAATGTCCTTGTGGGAGAAACTGCTTCTCCAGATAGACACCCTTCAGTACTTCCTGGAGCAAAAGAAATGCATGTAAAGCTTGTTTTTGATCAATATACTGGAGTGCTTATAGGAGGACAGGTAAGTGGAGGAGAAAGTGTAGCTGAACTCGTTAATCTTCTCAGTGCCTGCCTTCTTCACAAAATGACTGCAATGGATATGTCAGCTTTTCAGATGGGAACACACCCCATGCTTACTCCTTCACCAGCAGGCTATCCCTTAGCAGTAGCTGCAGAACTTGCAACCGTTGAAAAGTTGAAACAAACAGATAAAAGAAATTTTTTAGCTTCCTATTGCGAAAAATAAAAAGCCTTTTAACATTTGAATATAAAAACTTATTCTAAGGAGGGTAGCCTTGCATCCGAAGATAGTCTTCTTTGATACCACTTTAAGAGACGGAGAGCAGTCTCCTGGAGTTTCTCTCAATCTTAAACAGAAGCTTGAGATAGGAAAGGCCCTTGCCGAGCTTGGTATAGATGTGATTGAGGCTGGGTTTCCCATAACCTCTCCTGGAGATTTTGAGGCGGTAAAGAAGCTTGCAGAAGAGGTTAAAGGCCCGACTATTGCTGCCCTTGCCAGGGCAAATCAAAAAGACATAGAGGTTGCCTGGGAGGCTATAAAAGGGGCTGAAAAGCCCAGAATTCACACCTTTATTGCTACCTCTGACATCCATCTTAAGTACAAACTCAAGAAAGGTAGGGACCAGGTGCTTGAAATGGCTCGTGAGGCCGTAAAACTTGCCCTTAAGTTCTGCCCTGATGTGGAGTTCTCTGCAGAGGATGCAACGAGAAGTGACTGGGATTATCTTGCCCAGGTGGTGCTTGAGGTGGTTAAAGCAGGGGCAACCACCATAAACATCCCTGACACTGTGGGATACACTGTGCCTCAGGAGTACTTCAGGCTCATTCGTTTTCTCGTAGAAAAGCTCATTGATGCAGGCTATGAAGAGGACTTAAAGAATGGAAGGCTCAGGCTTTCAGTGCACTGTCACAATGACCTGGGGCTTGCTGTGGCAAACTCCCTTTCTGCAATCCTCGCTGGAGCCACTCAGATAGAGGGCACAATAAACGGCATAGGGGAAAGAGCAGGAAATGCTGCGCTTGAAGAAGTGGTAATGGCCCTTAAGACAAGGAAAGATTTTTTTTCTAAAGAACTTGGATATGAACTTCAGGTGGACATAGACACCCGCAAGATAGTGCCTACAAGCCAGCTTGTCTCTCAATACACTGGCATGCCCATTCAGCCGAACAAGGCCATTGTTGGGGCAAATGCCTTTGCCCATGAATCTGGTATCCATCAGCACGGAGTCATCTGTGAACGCACAACTTATGAAATCATCAATCCAGAAGATGTGGGTTGGACTGGTTCTGCTATTGTCCTTGGAAAGCACTCTGGAAGACATGCCCTTGCCTTTAAACTTAGAAGCAGGGGCTGGAAGTTTGACGATAAAGTGCTCCAGGAAGTGTTTGAGAGGTTTAGAAACGAGGTAAAAGATGTGCTGAGAAAAATAGATGACGAGTACCTTGAAGGAATTCTTCTTGACATTTTTCTTGAAGATTCCTACCGTTACGCCCTTACCTCTTCACAGGTGATAAGCGTTTTTGGAAGCTCTCTCAGGCCTTTTGCCCAGGTGGAAATAGAGGACAAAAAAGAGGGTAAAAAGGTTTCCATAGGGATAGGAAATGGCCCCATAGATGCTGCCTTTAAGGCAGTTGCCAGGGCACTTGGTTATTCTGAGTCTTCTTTAAAACTCATTGATTTTCACATAGATGCTCTTGGGGGAGGAAGTGAGGCAGAGGGCATTTGTGGAGTGGTGGTAGAGAGTAAAGAGGGCTTAAGGACCGCAGGCCTCGGCAAAGATGGAGACATAGTGATAGCCTCTCTCAAGGCATTTTTAAAGGCACTAAACCGCCTTGAGGCACTAAAAGAAAAAGGAGAAGAGCTTAAGGCAAAGGAACTTACCCTTTAAACAATTTACTCTCTGTGATAGGGGATGCCTTTGAGGATAGTAAAGCCACGATAAAGTGCCTCAAGCAAAACGAGCAGGGCTATTTCGTGATTAAGGGTAAGTGTGGAGAGGCTAAGGAGCTCCTTTGCCTCGTTTTTGAGATTCTTTGACACCCCTTCAGGCCCACCAATTAAAAACACTATAGATGAATGAGAAAGCATAAGATTTTCTAAGTGTTTGGTAAATTCAAGGGTTTTAAAAAGTTTACCCCTTTCATCAAGCACTATAAGATAGTCTTGAGTCTTTAAGTGTTTTCTAAAAGCCTCTTCCTCAGCTTTTAGTCTTAGCTCTGGGGAGCTCCCTTTTACTTTAATTTTGGGAAAGATAAGCTCCACTTTTCCAAGGCTTTTTAATTTTTTTAAATAATAATCAGCCCCTTCCTTAACAAAAGAAAACCCGGGCACTCCTGGACTCAAAATTTTTATTAATCCCATAAGTTTTTTTATAACATTAATTTTTTCCTTTTAAAAGGCTTTTTTTGTGTTAAAATTTTTGAAAGTTTAAGTAAAGGGGGCAGAAAAATGAGGGTTTTGGTAATAGGGGCAAATGCCTGTGGAGCAAAGACTGCCTGCAGGTTGAAAAGACTGAAGCCAGATTGGGAGGTAGTCCTCATTGACAGGGACGAAGAGATTTCTTATGGTGCCTGCGGGATTCCCTATTTTATCTCTGGAGATGTCCCGGAGGAAACCGCTCTTAGAGAGACTTCCTTTCACACTGTAAGAGACAAAGCCTTTTTTGAAAATGCAAAAGGCCTGGTTGTGCTTACAAAAACCCTTGCTCAGGAAATAGACAGAAAAAACAAAGTGGTAAAAGTAAAAAAGCTTGACACTGGAGAGGAAGAGACCCTTTCTTACGACAAGCTGGTCATAGCAACTGGAGCATCTCCCAAGGTGCTTCCCATTCCTGGAAAAGATCTGGAAGGGGTTTACACCATCTCCGGGCTTAAGGCAGCAGTTGAAATAAAGCAAAAAATTGCCCGTGGTGAGGTGGAAAAACCCCTTATCATAGGAGCTGGCTTTATAGGCCTTGAGATGACAGAGGCTTTCTCAGACCTCTGGGGCCTTCCAGTTACCCTTCTGGAGTACTTCCCCCAGGTAATGCCTCGCATACTTCCCCTTGAGCTTGCCAAAATAGTGGAAAATCACTTGAGGGAGCGTGGAGTAGAGCTTATTCTTAATGCACGGATTAAAGAAATTTTAGGAAAAGACGGAAAGGTGTGCGGAGTAAAAATGGAAGATGGAAAAGTCTATGAGGCAGACCTTGTGCTTATGGCAACGGGAATTAAGCCAAATAGCGAGCTTGCCAAAAAGGCGGGGCTTCTTGTCTCCCCGCTTACAGGTGGCATTGTGGTAAATGAAAGGATGCAGACCTCTGATCCAGACATATATGCAGGTGGAGACTGCGTGGAGGTAAGGCACCTTATTACCGGGAAAAAGGTGCTTATGCCCATGGGCTCCCTTGCCAATCGTCAGGGAAGAGTTATTGCAAACAACCTTGCAGGGGAGTTTGACACCTTCCCTGGCACAGTGGGTGCATTTATTCTGAAGTGCTTTGATCTGGCTATAGGAGGCTGTGGACTCACTCCTGAAGTGGCAAAGTTTGAAGGCTTCTCAGATGTGGGGCATGCCCTTAACAATCAGTCAGAGCGGAGCCACTTTTATCCTGGAGCAGAGTATGCCTTTTATTCACTTACTTATGAGAAAACAACAGGCAGGGTGCTTGGTTTTCACGCAGTAGGGCCTTTTACAGATGGCACCCTTGCAAGGGTGCATGCTATTTCAAGCATTCTTCCTTTTAAGCCCACAGTGAAGGATCTTATTCAGCTTGAGCTTGCCTATGCTCCGCCCTTTAACTCTGCCCTTGACCCAATTCACGACACAGCACATGTGGCAGAAAATCAGATGGAAGGAAGATATAAGGTGCTTGCTCTTGAAGAGTTTTTGAAAATCCTTGAGTCAGGAGATGCTGAGTGGATGTTTGTGGATGTAAGGCATCCAAAGGAGTCTGAGCACCTGGTAAAGAAGTATGCCAATTACATTTCCATAAGATATGAGGAATTTAGAGGAAGGGTTAACGAGCTTCCCAAAAATAAAAAAATAGTCCTTCTTTGCAGTACATCCAGAAGGTCTTACGAAATAGCAAGGTTTCTTAGCTCAAAGGGATTTGAGCATGTTTTCGTGTTAAATGGTGGACTTAACTATTATCGCAAGTGGGGGTTAGAGTTTTAATGAAAATAAAGGCACTTAGAGGATTTAAAGACTGGCTTCCAGAGGACTTTAGCTGTTATGCTCATCTTATTGATAAGGCAAGGCAAGTTCTTTCTCTTTACGGATTTAAAGAGGTAAAGCTTCCCATTCTGGAGAAGACAGAGCTTTTTGTAAGGTCAATTGGTGAGGTAACAGACATAGTGCAGAAGGAGACCTACACTTTTGAGGATAGAAATGGTGAGCTTGTGACTTTAAGGCCAGAGGCAACTGCTGGAATGTGCAGAATGTTTGTGGAGCACGGGCTTTTTAACAGGCCCAAGCCTTTAAAGCTTTTTACCGTTGGTCCCATGTTTCGCCACGAAAGGCCCCAAAAAGGAAGACTGAGGGAGTTTTATCAAATAAGCGTGGAGTTTTTTGGAAAGCTAACCCCTCTCATGGAGGCAGAGCTTATTTATCTTGCCCTGCAGATTCTTAACTCTCCGAAAAAAATAAGCCCTGTGCTTGAGGTGAATTCCCTTGGATGCGCTGATTGCAGGCCTGCTTTTAGGGAATACTTAGTTAAGGAGCTTAGCAAGGTAAAAAGCAGGCTCTGTGAGGTGTGTCAGCAGAGGCTTGAAAGAAACCCCTTGAGAATCCTTGATTGTAAGAAGGAAGGTTGCAAGGAAGTGGTAAAAGGGCTTAAGCCTATTTCTGAATTCTGGTGTGAGGCTTGCAGAAGTCATTTTTCCTCTCTCCTAAAGGGTTTAAAAGAGCTTGGGGTCAGCTATGAACAAAATCCCTTCTTAGTAAGGGGGCTTGATTATTATCAGCGCACCATTTTTGAAATAAAAGTGCCCGGGCTTGGGGCACAGGACACTATCTGTGCTGGTGGAAGATACGATGGGCTTGTCTTAGAGCTTGGAGGTCCCCCTGAAATCAATGCAACTGGTTTTGCCATAGGTGTTGAGAGATGGGCACTTGCCCTTTTTGAAGAGGAGAAGCCTGCCTTTTTAAAGCCTCCCTTTGTTTTCCTTGCTTTGCTTGGAGAGAAGGCACGGCTTTACGGCTTAAAAATTGCAAAAAGCCTGCGAGAAGCAGGCATTCCCACAGAAGCCACCTACGAAGAAAAAAGCCTTAAAGCCCAGCTTAAGGATGCAAACAGGCTTGGAGTAAAGCTTGCGATAATTCTGGGAGAGGATGAGCTTGAAAAAGGCGTGGCAACTTTGAGAGACATGGAAAAGAGCATGCAGGAAGAGGTGCCTCTGAAGGAGCTTTTGGAAAAGGTAAAATCAAAATGTTTGAGTTAAAGCCTGATTTTGATGAGTTTAAAAGGCTCTCAGAGTGTTATAATCTGATTCCTATTTATACTGAGCTTCCCGCAGATCTTGAGACACCTATTACTCTTTTTTACAAGCTCTTTGAGGAGGATCACATTTTTCTCCTTGAGAGCCTTGAAGGCTCTGAGAAGTGGGCGAGATACAGTTTTCTGGGTTTAAAGCCTTTTTTGAAGTTTAGAAGCAAGGGAAAAAAGATTTATCTTGAAGACGAAGAAGGGCTTCATAAATTTGAGGGAGAACCCTATGCTACTCTTAAGGAAATAATAAGCTCTTTTGAAACTCCTCAGATTAAAGAGCTTCCCAGATTTTGGGGAGGTGCAGTAGGATATGTAAGCTATGAAATGGTGAGCTTTTTTGAACCACGGGTAAAGCCTGGAAGGGATGTGCTTGGCTTTTTTGACATGCACTTTGTCTTTCCAGAAGTGCTCCTTGTTTATGATAGGCTAAAGCACAGCATAAAAGTGGTGGGGCTTTGCAGGATTAAAGACGATCCAGTCCTCTCTTATGAAAGGGCAAGGAATCTTGTTCACGAGGTTGCCCTGAAGATAAAAGAAAGTAGCTTTTCTTGCCCCGGGTTAAAAAAAGAGCTTTGTTTTTCCCCTGAAATAGAAAAAGAGGAGTTTCTGAACTGGGTGAAACAGGCAAAGGATTATATTTCTGCAGGAGATGTTATTCAGGTGGTGCTTTCCCAGAGATTTTCCTGCGAGGATGAAGTGCTTTTAAATCCTCACACAAGCTTTTATCTTTATCGTGCTTTAAGGAAAATTAATCCTTCTCCTTACATGTTTTACCTGAGGTTTGGAGAAGAAATTCTCATAGGTTCTTCTCCTGAAATTCTGGTAAGAGTTGAGGGAAGAAGGGTTGAGACAAGGCCTATTGCAGGAACAAGGAGAAGGGGTTTTACAGAGGAAGAGGATCTTGCCCTTGAAAGAGAGCTTAAAAGTGATGAAAAGGAGCTTGCCGAGCATATAATGCTTGTTGACCTTGGAAGGAATGACCTTGGAAGGATCTGTGAATATGGTAGTGTGGAAGTAAATGAGCTTATGGTGGTGGAGAGGTATTCTCATGTGATGCATCTTGTCTCCGGGGTAAGGGGAAGGCTTGCTGAGGGAAAGGATATGTTTGATGCCTTTTCTGCGGTGTTTCCAGCAGGCACGGTATCTGGTGCCCCTAAGATAAGGGCAATGGAAATTATCACAGAGCTTGAAAAGACGGTAAGAGGTCCTTATGCTGGTGCTGTGGGCTATTTTGGTTTTTCTCGCAATATGGACTTCTGCATTACCATAAGAACCCTATTTCAGAAGGGAAAGCGGCTTTATCTGCAGGCAGGAGCAGGGATAGTGGCAGACTCAAACCCTGAAAAGGAATACGAGGAAACTCTGAACAAGGCAAAAGGCATGAAAAAGGCACTTGAGCTTTTTAGCAGAGGTTATTTCCTATGAAACGGGTGCTTGTGATAGATAACTACGATTCATTTACTTACAACTTAGTGCAACTTCTGGGTGTTATGTTGAAGAAACTTTATCAGGGAGAACTGATGGTTTTCAGAAATGATAAGATAAGCCTTGACGAGGTGGAGGCTTTAAAACCCGATTATATTGTTATTTCTCCCGGTCCCTGCACACCAAGAGAGGCAGGAATTTCTGTAGAGTTAATAAAAAAGTTTGCAGGCAGGGTGCCAATTCTTGGGGTGTGCCTTGGGCACCAGAGCATTGCCTATGCCTTTGGAGGGGAAGTAGTTAGGGCAAAGAGACTTATGCATGGGAAGGCTTCTCTTATTTATCATGATGGGAAAGGGGTTTTTAAAGGGGTAAAAAGTCCTTTTTATGGCATGAGGTATCACTCTCTTGCAGTAAAGGAAGAGACTTTGCCTTCTGAGTTTGAAATTACTGCTCGTGCTGAAGATGGTGAAATTATGGGGATAAGACACAGGGAGTATCCCCTTGAGGGAGTACAGTTTCATCCAGAATCCATTGGAAGCTCTCTTTCTGCCTGGCAGAGATTTTCTGAGCCACCTGAAGCTTGGGATTTTGAAAGAGCAGACCTTCCAGAAGGTGTAAAGATTCTTAAAAATTTTTTGAGCTTTTATTAAAAATGGGTAGAAAGCTGGAGGAAATTTTAAGAAATTTTGCAGTGTGGATCTATTGTCTTATCACGGTGCCTACTATGGGCAGTTTGGCTTTGGTGATAAGGAGGCACTTCTGGGCAGTATGTTGGTGCAGGTGGCTTTTAATGGTATTGGGGATAAAAATAAGGGTTTATAAAAAGGCTGAGCTTCCTACGGACAGGGTTTATGTATTTATGGCAAATCATCAAAGCCAGCTTGACATTCCGGTGCTTGAAAAGGTGCTTGAGCCTTACAACATAAGGTTTCTTGCTAAAAGGAGCCTTTTTCAGATTCCTTTTTTTGGCTGGGGGATAAAGGCCTTGGGTTATGTTCCTGTTGAAAGGGAGGATCCCAAGGAAGGGTTAAAGAGCCTTTTACTCTGCGTGGATAAGCTGAAGCAAGGAATTTCTCTTGTTATCTTTCCAGAAGGGACGAGGAGTCCTGACGGAAAGCTTCTTCCATTTAAGTCTGCTGGTTTTGTGGTGCCAATAAAGGCAAAGGTGCCGGTTGTCCCTGTGGTAATCAAAGGCACAAGGGATATTCTTCCCAAGGGAAAGCTCTGGTTTTCCCTCAACAGAAAAGAAGTTGAGGTATATATAGGCAAGCCTATTCTCACAGAAAAATATTCACTTAAACAAAGAAAAGAGCTTTCCAAGCTTGTTCGGATGCAAATGGAAAAATTTTTAAGCAAATAGAAAAATTTGAGGAGGTTCTCGTGGGAGAGATAGTGGTAGTGCCTTTAGAAGAAGAGCTAAAAGAGTCGTATCTTGACTATGCTATGAGTGTGATTGTAGGAAGGGCACTTCCTGATGTACGAGATGGCTTAAAACCTGTTCAGCGGCGTATTCTTTACGCCATGTACGAAATGGGCAATCACTGGAACAAGCCCTATAAAAAGAGTGCAAGGGTTGTGGGAGAAGTCATCGGTAAATATCATCCTCACGGAGATATGCCGGTTTACGAGGCACTTGTGAGGATGGCTCAGGACTTTACCATGCGTTACCCCCTTGTTGATGGCCAGGGTAACTTTGGCTCCATTGACGGAGATTCTCCTGCAGCCATGAGGTACACTGAGGCAAGGCTTGCCAGAATTGCCCACGAGCTCCTTGCAGACATAGAAAAAGAGACCGTGGAATTTGTTCCTAACTACGACAATACTCTTTCTGAACCTGTGGTGCTTCCGTCCAAGGTGCCAAATCTTCTTATTAATGGTTCTTCAGGCATTGCAGTGGGAATGGCAACCAATATTCCGCCTCACAACCTTTCAGAAGTGGTGGACGCCCTGTTGCTCCTTCTTAGGCATCCTGAGACACCCGTTGAGACCCTCCTCAAAGTGGTAAAGGGTCCTGATTTTCCTACTGGTGGTTGCATAGTAGGGAAAGAGGGCATTAAGAAGGCCTATACCACTGGCAAGGGCAGTATAAGAATAAAGGCGAAGTACACAATTGAGAAGGAGAAAGATAAAGTAAGGCTTGTTTTTACTGAGGTGCCCTATCAGACGAGTAAGGCAAAGATTGTGGAGAAAATTGCCCAGCTTGTAAAGGATAAAAAGATTGAAGGCATTTCCGAAGTAAGGGATGAGTCTGACAGAGAAGGGATAAGAATAGTGGTTGAACTCAAAAAAGACTGGGCTTCCGCGCCTCACACAGTTGCCAAAAAGCTCTTTAAGCTTACCCCCCTTGAGACAAGCTTTGGCATTATTATGCTGGTTCTTGTTAACGGCAAACCAGAAGTTCTGAGTCTTAAAGAAGTTCTTCAGCACTTTTTGAACTGGAGAAAGACTGTTGTTATTCGCAGGACTCAGCATGATTTAAGAAAGGCAAAAGAAAGGGCTCACATCCTTGAGGGATTCCTTAAGGCCCTTGATCATATAGACGAAATAATTGAGCTTATTAAGGCCTCTCAGACTCCTGCTGAGGCAAAGGAAAAGCTTATTGCAAGGTTTGGTTTTACGCCTATTCAGGCTCAGGAAATTCTTAACCTCAGGCTTCAGAGGCTTACAGCCCTTGAAAGGGAAAAAATTTTGCTTGAGTATGAGGAGCTGAAGAGGGCTATAGCTTATTATGAAAAAATTTTAACCCATGAACCCACACTTCTCACAGTTATAGAAGAAGAGCTAAAGGAGATAAAGGAAAAGTATGGAGATGAGCGCCGGACAAAAATTATTGAAGAGGAGGAGGAAGAAAGTCTTATAGCGGAAGAGGAGCTACCTTCTGAAGATGTGCTTGTGGTGATAAGTGAGGAGGGTTATATCAGAAAGCTTCCAATTGATGCCTTTTCTTCTCAGAAAAGGGGTGGAAAGGGGAGTCAGGGCTTTTCTGGAGAGGAGAGTTTAAGTTGTGCAATAAAAATTAACTCCAGAGAAGAACTGCTTATTTTTACCAGTGAAGGCAAGGTTTATCCTCTTCCTGTAAAGGATCTGGATTATTCTTCAAGGACCGCTAAAGGAACCCACCTTAAAAACTTCTTGCCTCACTTTCAGGGCGAGGTTGCTTTTTTACTTGCCCGCAGAGAAGAAGGCTATCTTACTTTAATTACTTCTCAGGGCATTATAAAGAGGATGGAGATTTCGGAAATTAAAAACCTTAAAAAGAGCGGACTATTTGTAATTAATCTGAAAAAGGGAGACAAACTTGTTGATGGAATTTTTACTACTGGAAAAGATATTCTTTTAATTCTTACCAAGAATGGTATTTCTTTAAGATTTAAAGAAGAAGAGGTGAAGCTTACTAAACGGTCTTCAGAGGGAGTGATAGGCATAAGGCTTGAGAAAGGAGATGAGGTGATAAAACTCAGTTCCTGTAATGGCAAAAGCGCGGTTTTCACTATCACAGAAAAGGGCTTTGGGAAAAAAACAAAAATTGATGCATACCGGGTGCAGGGAAGGGGTGGAAAAGGGATTATAGCCCATGGAGTTAACGAAAAAACAGGTAAACTTGCAGCAGGGGCCTGCCTTTCAGGTGGAGAAGAAATTCTTGTGGTTGCAAGCTCTGGCAAGGTTATAAGATTTTCAGAAGAAGAGGTGCCAGAGCTTGGGAGATCTGCCCGTGGAGTAAGAATTATTACCCTTCTCCCGGGAGAGGTGGTGAAAGGCATTTGCCTTTTAAAATAAAAAATGTTATGGTAAAAGAATAAAACACAGGGAGAAGAAAAAATGAAATATCAATTTACAGTAATAATAGAAAAAGATGAAGATGGTTTTTATGTTGCAGAAGTGCCTGAGCTCAAGAGCTGTTATACACAAGGAAAGAGTATAGAAGAAGTTTTAACCAGAATTAAAGAAGTTATAGAATTATGTATAGAAGAAGAAGGGTTGCCATCTATTCAAAAACAATTTGTAGGATTACATCAAATAGAGCTGGAGCTATAAGTGTCACGGTTAACTCCTGTTAAACCTGAAGTTATTATTAACTTTTTGGAAGAACAGGGATTTATTAAAGTAAGACAAAAGGGAAGTCATATATTTTTTAGACATAAAGATGGAAGAACAGCTACAGTGCCTTATCATAAAGGAGAACCTATAGGTAGAGGCTTGCTTCTCAAGATTCTTAGGGATATTGAAGTAAAAAGAGAAGACTTTATTAAATGGTTAAAAGGAAAATAAAACCATACAGGAGGTGAAAATGGAGTTTTCAGAAAGATTGAAGAAGATTCCTCCTTATCTTTTTGTTGAGCTTGACAGGCTCAAGCAAAAAAAGCTTGAAGAAGGAGTGGATGTAATAGATTTAGGGGTGGGGGATCCTGATATCCCCACTCCTTCGGAGATAGTGGAGGTGGCCAAAAAAGCCCTTGAAAAGCCAGAAAATCATAGGTATCCATCAAACAAAGGGGCTTTCATTTTCAGAAAGGCCTGTGTGGAGTACATGGAAAGGCGTTTTGGGGTATCCTTTGATCCTGAAAAGGAAGTGGTAGCCCTTATAGGTTCAAAAGAAGGCATAGCCCATTTCCCTATAGCATTCGTGAATCCAGGAGATGTAGTGCTCTGTCCAGAACCTGCCTATCCAGTTTATAAGTTGGGAGCTGTTTTTACCGATGGAGAGCCCTATTTTCTGCCTCTCACCTGGGAAAATGGCTTTTTTCCCGAGCTTTCTAAAGTGCCAGAGGAAGTGCTGAGGAAAACAAAAATTCTCTGGCTCAACTATCCAAACAATCCCACAGGTGCAGTAGCAACAAAAGAGCAATTTAAAGAGGTAATAGAATTTGCCAGAAAATATGACTTTATTGTGGCCCATGATGCAGCTTATGTAGAACTTTATTTTGAAGAGCCACCCATTAGCATTTTTGAGGTTGAGGGAGCAAAGGATGTTGCCATAGAGTTTCACAGCCTTTCAAAGACTTTTTGTATGACAGGCTGGAGAATTGCCTTTGCCGTGGGGAACGAGAAGCTTGTTTCAGCCCTTGCCAAGGTAAAGAGCAATATTGATTCAGGGGTTTTTACTGCAGTGCAGGAGGCAGGGGCCTATGCGTTAAATAATCTTGAAAGGCTGGTTCCACCTTTGAGAGAGGTGTTTAAAAAAAGGGGAGAGCTTCTTTCTAAAGAACTTAAAGCTCTTGGATACGAATTTTTGCCCCTTAAAGCAACTTTTTACCTGTGGGTAAAGACACCAAAGGGGCTTTCTTCTCAGGAATTTTGTAAAAAGCTTATTGAAGAGGCTGGCATAGTGGTTACTCCTGGAAGTGGTTTTGGGCCTTCTGGTGAGGGATACTTCAGAATAGCCCTTACTGTGGAAGAAGAAAGTTTAAAAAAAGTAGCCAAAAGATTAAGAGAGCTAAAAATGTAGATGATACCATTAAAAGAGGTTTTAATTTCTCTGGGGAGCAATTTAGGTGATAGGGTAGGGAATATAAAAAAAGGGATAGAGCTTCTTTCTTCCCTGCCCTTTAAAATTGAAGCAATTTCTTCACTTTACGAAACTCCGCCTGTAGGATTTGAAAGTCAAAATAGATTTATAAATGCTGCACTTATCGGGAGAACTTCTTTGTCTCCCTTTGCCCTGCTTGTAGAGATTAAGAAAATTGAAGCTTTATTGGGTAGAAAAATAATAAAAAAGCCATTTTTTTATGAAGATCGTAAAATTGATATAGATATTATTTTTTATGAAAATGAGATAATAAAAACTACGGTTTTAATGATTCCCCATCCTCTTGCGCATTTAAGGGCTTTTGTATTAAAACCTGCCTGTGAAATTGCTCCTTTCTGGGTGCACCCTATTTTGAAAGTACCTCTTGAGTACCTTTATTTACGACTTAAAAAACTTAATAATTTGCCCACCATGATTAACCGTGGTAAAATTGTTCTATGAAATTTCTTCTCATTCTTGTTTTATTAATTATTCTTTATTTTAGATTTGTTAAAGGCCAAAAGAGGGTATGTCAAAAAAAAGAAAGGAAGGAGCTCATTACAGAACTTGTTTTTGATGAAAATTGTGGCACATATATCAACAAAAATTCGGCCATACGGATAAAGTTTGGAGACAAGGAATACTATTTTTGTTCAAAGAAGTGTGCAGAGGAATTTTTAAAGAAGTTACAGGATTCTCAATAATTTTTCTGTTTCTTCAATTTTCTCTTGCATTTGCTCATATTTATGTTTACAAGGATCCTGCAACTGGTGAAGTGTATTTTTCCAATGTACCCCTGGGTAAGGGGTGGAAAATTTATATAAGAGAAAGTCAGCCTCTCAAGAAACAGGTATTGAGATATGATAACATCTTTGAAGAGGCAGGAAAGAAATATCAGATAGATCCTGCTCTTCTCAAAGCTATTGCCAAAGTGGAGTCAAATTTTAATTCTCATGTGGTTTCTCAGAAAGGTGCTGTTGGTATAATGCAACTTTTGCCCTCTACAGCCAGATTAGTAGGTGCAGAGAACCTTTTTGATCCTTATGAAAATATTTATGCCGCTGCGAAATATTTAAAGTATCTTCTGACTCAGTTTCAGGACTTAGAAAAGGCTCTTGCAGCTTATAATGCCGGGCCTGATGCCGTGAAAAAATACCACGGCATACCACCTTTTAGAGAAACTCAACAATTTGTTCGTAAGGTGCTTTATTATTACCAGCTTTTTAAGCGTTAAAAGCGCTAAACATCCACCATTACTTCTTTTAGCCTTTCTATTTCTTCTAAAGCCTTTCCTGCCCCAAGGGCTACGCAGGTCATGGTATCTTCTGCAATTTTAACTTCAAGCCCGGTTTCTTCCTGGATAAGTCTATCAAGATTTTTTAAAAGTGCGCCTCCCCCAGAAAGAGTTATTCCTCTATCCACTATGTCTGCAGCAAGCTCAGGAGGAGTATTTTCAAGCACATTCTTTATGGCCTGAACAATTAAGTCCACAGGCTCCTTTATGGCTTCCTGAATCTCTTTAGAACTTATAGTAATAGTCTTGGGAATTCCGGTAATCAGGTCTCGGCCTTTTATTTCTATAGTTTCATAAGGTTCCTCCGGTTGTACATCACCTATTTTTATTTTTATTTGTTCTGCCGTAGCTTCTCCTATAAGCAGGTTGTAAGTTCTTTTTATATATTGCAATATGGCCTCATCAATCTTGTCTCCGGCTACTTTTATAGAGTGGCTAACCACTATCCCACCAAGAGAGATTACCGCTACTTCGGTTGTACCACCTCCTATGTCCACTATCATGCTGGCTACAGGTTCTGTAATGGGAAGCCCTGCTCCTATAGCCGCTGCCATGGGCTCCTCTATGAGATAAACTTCCCTTGCTCCAGCACTTTCTGCACTTTCTTTAACTGCCCTTCTTTCCACCTGCGTTGTACCTGAGGGAACACTTACAATAATCCTTGGTTTCACTAAAAATCCTCTATTGTGCACCTTTTGAATAAAATATCTTATCATAGCCTCTGTTACTTCAAAGTCAGCAATTACTCCCTCTTTTAAAGGCCTTATTGCTTTTATAGCTCCTGGAGTTTTCCCTATCATCTTTTTAGCATCTTCTCCTACAGCAAGAACCCTTTTAAACTTTCCGTCATCTTTAATGGCTACCACTGAGGGTTCTCTAAGAATAATTCCCTTGCCCTTGAGATAAATAAGTGTATTTGCTGTGCCAAGATCTATAGCCAGATCTTTTGAAAACCAGCTTAAAATTTTGGAAAGCATGTTTTTTCTCCTTGGTTGCTTTTTTCCAATCATATTTTAATGTAATCCAAAAAAAATAAAAGACAGGAAATTTTTGAAAAACATAGTAAACTATTTACATGTATCCTTTTAAATTGCTTTTAAAGGTAAAGAAGCCTTCAAGATATCTGGGAGAAGAACCTTTTTTCCCGAAAAAAAATTGGGACGAGGTCCCTTTAAGGGCCTGTTTTTGCTATCCTGATCTTTATGAGGTGGGACGCTCTCACCTGGGAATAAACATCCTGATTAACATCATTAATCAGACCACGCCTTATCTTGCAGACTGTGCCTTTGTAGTTGCTCCTGACATGGAAAAAGAGCTCAAAAAGCGTAATTTTCCCCTTCTTAGCTGTAATTACCAGAAGCCCCTTTTTGAATTTGATGTAATAGGAATAAGCTATGCCTATGAGCTTGCCGTAACCGGTATTTTAAATATCCTTGACCTTGGAAGAATTCCTTTAAAGGCAGAGGATAGGGGGGAAAAAGATCCTTTAATTATGGGAGGAGGTCCAACCTGCGGGAATCCAGAGCCTATTGCTCCTTTTTACGATGTGCTTCTTATAGGAGATGGAGAAGAAAGCGTGCCTGAGCTTTTTAAGCTTGCAGAAGCCTGGAAAAAGGGAGAGATGTCCCGTGAAGAGCTCCTCAGGGAATGTACAAAAATAGAGGGGGCCTATGTACCGCTTTTAAAAAATTCAGCCCGCAGAAGACTTATAAAGGATTTAAACTCCTACTCTTGGAATTTCGGCACTCCTATTATTCCCCTTGCGCATGACCGCATCCCTCTTGAAATTTCCCGTGGCTGCACAAGGGGTTGCAGGTTTTGTCAGGCAAGTTTTTATTATCGTCCGGTAAGAGAAAAGAAAGTCTCAGTAATCCTTAAGCAGGTTGCAGAAAATTTCAGACTTACTGGCTATAATGAAGCCTCCCTTATGTCCCTTTCTGCTGGAGACTTTTCCTCCCTTCAAACGCTTGTAAAAACTCTTGCCTTAACATTTTGTCAGGGGGAGTCTTTTTATTCCTTTTCTTTACCTTCATTGAGAGTGGGAAGTATAAACAAAGAAATTCTTGAGTTTTTGAAAATGGGCAGAAAAGGAGGCCTTACTTTTGCTCCAGAGGCAGGTACTGAAAGACTTCGGAGAGTTATTAATAAAGATATAGAAATATCCCAGCTCTTTGAAGATTTAAAACTTGCCTGGAAAATGGGCTGGAGGAGGGCAAAGCTTTACTTTATGATAGGCCTCCCCACAGAGACAGAGCAAGATTTAAAAGGAATATGGGAGCTCTATCGCGAGATAAAAAAAGCCTTGCCCAAACTTCAACTCACTGTCTCTACTTCCACTTTTATCCCCAAGCCCCATACTCCATTTCAATGGGAGAGACAGATTACCCTTGAAGAAACTTACGAAAAGGTGCGGTTTTTGAAAAGCCTTTTCAGAAAAAGAGGTGCTTATAAATACCACACCCCTGAACAGAGCTTTCTTGAAGGTGTGATTTCAAGGGGAGATAGAAAAGTTGCTGAGCTTGTGCTAAAGGCTTATGAGCTTGGAGCAAGGCTTGACAGCTGGAAGGAGTATTTCTCCCTTGAACTTTGGCTAAAAGCTGCTGAAATTCTGGGTTTAGAGCTTGAGTCTTACTTAAGGGAAAGAACCCCTGAAGAGCCCCTTCCTTGGGATCACATAGACTTGGGATTAAAAAGGGAGTTCCTTTTGAAGGAAAGAGAAAAGGCCTAC
>JAMOQE010000011.1 GCA_027064165.1 Thermodesulfatator sp.
AAAATTAGCATTTTCTTTCTTTTTTCAAATTTGCATTTTTGAAATTTTAAAAATAAAATTTTAGTATCACTGCTAACGAAAAACATTTGCAACAAAAAGGGGGGTGTTTATGTGGGAGTTTTTATTTAAAAAAAGCATTAAACAGTTAGTATATCTGCTGGTAGGAATTGTTTTAACCTTCTGGATCCTGGGTATTGTTTCTTCATTTTATAGTACATATAAAATAATAAAAATTTCCAATCAAATTCGCACATATCAAAGGCAGATGCTTGAAGCCGGGCAAAAAACGCTTCAACACTTTTCAAATATAAAAAATGCATTTCTTATGGCAATCTTAAACAAAAATCCCGAATACTTTAATCAAATAGACCGCTCTCTGCAGGCTACTTTATCAGAAATGGAAAAAACCAAAACCCTTGCAACCAGAGCCCATGACACCTTGGTTTTAACTAATTTAAATAAACTTGAAAAATTTTTAAATACCCTGGATTCCTATATCCAGGAAAAAAAAGAAGCCATTCTTAATTCTGAAGTAAATCTCTCTCAGGATATTGTAAATATCTTGAATAAGTTTAACGATGGAGAAAAAAGAGTTAAATTACTTGCCAATACCATGTTGAATAATAGATATAAAGATTTAGACGCTGCCTTGAGGAAACAGCATTCTACAATTTTATTTTCCGTTATTATCAATCTCATACTTTTTGTAGTTTCTATTATCTTGGCAGGGATAATTACTTATCTGATTACTCAAGGGTTTGAAAAAGAAATAATCAAACTTGAAGAAGTTACAGAACGAATAAAAGAAAAAGATCTTACTGTTTCTATTAAAGTGCCAGAAGATTCTCAAAATGAAGTTCATATAATCAGTCAAAGGATAAATCAAATTATTTCCAATTTAAAAGAACTACTTTCTCAGGTAAAAGATGGTATTTCTCAGATTTCTTCTGGAGCAGAAGAATTTTCTGTAGTAGTAGCACAAAATGTGGAACATTCAAAACAGGCATTTGAAAATGTAAGGGATCTGTTGAATTATGTGGAAGACTTTAAGCATAAAATTGAAAATTTAAATGTTTCTTTAAATCAGCTTACTGAAGCTGTAAACGAAATATCCAAGAATGCCAATGAGACCTCCCAGACTTCTGACGATGCTTATGTCAAAATGAACAGGCTTAACGAAGTCCTATCCCACCTTATCTCTGAAATCCAGGAAATCAGCTCTTCTGCTGATTTAATTCAGGATATTGCAGAAAAGACAAATCTTCTTGCTTTGAATGCTACTATTGAAGCAGCAAGGGCAGGAGAAGCAGGGAAAGGGTTTGCAGTGGTAGCTGCAGAGATAAAAGAGCTTTCCAAGTCATCAGGAGAATCCGCTTCTCAAATTGGTAAAAAGGTCCAGCATCTTGTAGAAACAAGCGAGGAAACTGAATTAACAGTAAAAGCCACTCAGGAAGCAATTTCCCGCACAAATGAGTACACAGCAAGTGTAGCCTCAGCAGTAGAAGAGCAAACCGCTGTAATCTCTGAAATTGCTGAAACCTTAAACAAAATTTCTCAGGAAGTGAATACACTGGATAGGATCGCAGGTGAGATACAGGCCCGTACAGAAGAGGCAGAACATGCCAATAAAGAAATGACAAAAGCAGCAGAGTCCCTTGCCAAAACTGCTACCATGCTTCAAAGTACTGTAGCAATGTATCGGGTATAGCAGATGGAAAAAGGAGCTGAAGAAGGGCCCTGCCCTCCCCCCCTTTTAACTTATTTTCATCAAGAATAGGAACATCAGGGTATAATTCAAGAGCCATTTTACCAAGGATTCCCTGATATCTGCCTATAAGCTTTTCTCCTTCAAGATCTTCATAAGTCTTGGTAGTTGGTGTGGGGCTGCAGGAAGGAGACTTGCTTTTAAGGACAAATGCCTTAACCCTGCCTTTCAGCTTCTCAAGAAATTTTCTGCAAAATTCTTCAAGCTGAGGAGTTAAATCTTTCTTTGTCCCCTCCTGAATGACTCTTATTTCTCCCCGGGGATCCTTCCAGAGAAACACCCTTGGTCTTGGAGACGGAAGCCCTATACCTGTCTCCGGACAAACAGGCAAAACTTCCACATATTTAGCAAGCTCCATTATCAGGGGATCACCCTTAAATTCCCCGTCATATCTCACAGGCCTGCCAAGAAGGCAGGCACTTACTACCACTAAGTCCCCTCTTCCCATCCGCTGAGATACCTTTCCTGCTCAGGTGTCAGGGTGTCTATTTTCACTCCCATAGCATTGAGCTTAAGGCTGGCTACAGCAGAGTCAATCTCCTTTGGCACCGGGTAAACCTGCTTCTCAAGATTCTTCCCCTGCCTGGCAATGTATTCAATGCAAAGTGCCTGATTGGCAAAGCTCATATCCATAACCCCTGAAGGATGCCCCTCAGCAGCTGCAAGGTTAACAAGCCTTCCTTCAGAAAGCACATAAATGCGCCGCCCGTCTTCCAGAGTATATTCCCTAACTTCCCGCCTTATTTCCCTCACCTCTTTTGCCATGCTCTTTAATGCTTCAAGGTCTATTTCCACATCAAAGTGGCCGGAATTGCATACAATTGCACCATCCTTCATAAGAAGGAAGTGCTCTTTTCTTATCACTGCCTTGTTGCCTGTAACCGTGCAGAAAAAGTCTCCAATCTTGGCAGCCTCTTCCATAGGCATAACAAGATAGCCTTCCATTACTGCCTCAAGTGCCTTTAAAGGATCTACTTCGGTAATCACAACCCTTGCTCCCATACCTCTTGCCCTCATGGCAAGACCCTTTCCGCACCAGCCAAATCCTGCCACTACGAAAACAGAGCCAGCAAGAAGCCTGTTGGTAGCCCTTAAAATGCCATCTAAAGTGGACTGACCGGTTCCATAACGGTTGTCAAAAAGGTGCTTTGTAAGAGCGTCATTCACAGCTATGATGGGATACTTAAGCACCCCATCTTTTGCCATTGCCCTCAGACGAATAACACCAGTTGTGGTCTCTTCAGTACCACCAATTACCTCTTCTGCCTGCTGTGGCCTTTCTTTGTGAAGGGTGGTGACAAGGTCTGCTCCATCATCCACAGTTATATGGGGCTTTTTATCAAGCACTGCCTTTATGTGGGAGTAATAAGTCTCTCTGTCCTCACCCCTTATGGCAAAGACAGGAATTTCATAATGCTTTACAAGGGCAGCCGCCACTTCATCCTTTGTGGAAAGGGGATTTGAGGCACAGAGATAGACTTCTGCTCCCCCTTCCTTGAGAGTCCTTACAAGATTGGCAGTCTCAGTAGTTACATGAAGACAGGCACCTATCCTTATTCCTTTAAGTGGCTTCTCTTTAGAAAACCTCTCCCTTATCTGCCTTAAAACAGGCATATCCATCTCAGCCCACTCAATAAGCTTCTTTCCCTCGTCCGCAAGGGAAAGATCCTTTACATGATATTCCATTTTTACCTCCTAAGTTTTATAAATTGAGCTCAATTTTTCTACAGAGCTAACTAATACTACTTTTTCTCTTTCACAGGGAACTGCAAAATCTTTTTTATCCACAGAAATCAAACAATCTATTTTATAATGTTTACAAGAAGCTAAAAGTAAAGCATCATTAGGCAATAAATTATATCTTACTGCCAAATTATATGCTTCCTGTAAAATATTTTTATTGGCTTCTAAAGTTTTAAACATTGTTAAAAGTTCCATATAGGTTTTAATTTCTGCTTTCTTCAAAAGAGTAGAAATTTCTCTCCTATTTTTTAAAGTCAAAGGAGATTTTTCTCCCTTTAAGCCAATTACTTTATAAAAAACTTCTGAAAATACTATTTCCGTAATAAAACATTCAAAATTTTCAACAACTTTTAAAAATAACTCATTAACTTTTTTAATTCCTTTAAAATTCTCTATAAATATACAACTATCAATTAAACATTTCATTGTCTATGCCAATTATCTTCTAATATTTCCTCCAATTCTATATTGGATTTTAAAGTGTCAAAAGTCTTGTTTATTAAGTCTTTCATTTTTGATTTCGCTGCTTCCTGTTTTAACAAAGCTATTTTTTCTTTTATCAAGTTTGACGGCAAATCTAATTCAATTATTTCTTTCACATTTTCAGGAATTTTTATTATTATTTCTCCCATATCAAAATCTCCCTTTACTTGTCAAAGCCTGCAAGTTCCTTAATTTTTTCCACCATATCAAGCTTTTCCCAGGTAAATTCAGGCTCATTTCTACCAAAATGTCCATAGCAGGC
>JAMOQE010000012.1 GCA_027064165.1 Thermodesulfatator sp.
ATTGTCTCCACCTGAAAAACCTCTCAATAAAGCCTTCTTTATATCCAATAAAGTCAAAAAATCTGTCTTTGTACAAAATAAGCGGAGTTCCAGAAGATTTAATGATACTTGGAGGAAGTTTATTTTTTAACTGCTCTGCATCCTTTGCCTCATAAAGACTTCTTAAGTCTATTACAAGAAACTCCTCTCCCCCTTCCTTCATCTTTTTAAAAGCCTCTTTTTTGGTGAAATAAAGAGCCTGCCATTCTATGCTTCCTATTTTGTAATAATCTCCGCAGGGCTTATCTGAAATAAAATCAGGAAGAGAAAGCCCTGCCTCTTCAAATAAGCTCTTAAAAACTATTCTTCCCCCATAAAGGGGATCCTCCAGCTTAAAATACTTCTCATTTAGGAATTCAGTAAATTTCTGCAAAAAATACCTGAAAAGTTTATCATCTATATGTCCTACTTTTTCCTCAAAGTAAAGGTCAGCTTTTTCTTTTGTCTCTTTATCTTCAGGAAAAGGAGATTCAAAGTGTAGATAATAAATTCTTCTTATTACCTGAGCCTCTGCACTGAAGCCAATGTTAGAAGTGCCTATTAAACAGGGATGAGGCTCTGTTAAAGTGTTGGTAAGGGTTTTTATCAGCCTTTCTCCCTCTCCTTTGAAAAAGTTATCGTATATTTCATCTACCAGAATTGGAAAAAGATTGCTGGTATTAAATAAGTCGTAAAGAATTCTCTGATTTCTGTGATAAACATCTTTGTAGTTGAAAACTTCAAAGTTATTGCCCAGGAGTTTATTTATAAAAAGAAGCAATTTTGTTTTTCCTGTATTGGCAAGGCCTCCAAGAATGAGAATTATGGGAATTTCTGCAACCTTTTCCTCGCTTCTCTCTTTTTTAACCTCTCTTCTCATCATCCAGATAAAAGGAGAAGTAAAGGCAAAAAGTATTGCCTCAAAACATCTTTTCAAAACTTCTCTATCTTTTCTGGTACTAAAAATGTAATAGGACTCTATAAAGTGAGTTAGCCGGGTAAGATAGTCCCGTAATTCATCTTTTTCCATTTCAGAAACATAAGGTACTGCATAATCCTCTTCTTTTAGATAAAACTGGAAATTGCTTTTATTAAAGTAAAGCCAGTTTCTTTTATCAAGAAGTTCCTGAGACCTTTTATGAGACTTTGAAACAAACTCTTTAAGCTTGCCCTTCAGGTTTCTCAGTTTATCTTTGGTCTCAAAACTATAACCAGATTTACTTTTCCTGGTTACATGCTCCACTATTTTTTCAATTCTTTCTATTTCCATTAATTTTTCTTCCAGTTTTGCTCTCCCGGTTTGAACTTCCACCACCAGAGGTGTAGCGGAATTTATTACAGAAGCAGCTTTATTCACCTTTTCTATAATCATCTCTGTTTTTTCTTCAGTGGTAACCATAAAAACTGAATTGCTTTGAATAACTGCAGTTTCCCCTGTTTTTAAAGTATCTTTTAATTTTCTTTTAGTTTTTGTGGTAAAAAACTCCAAGGAATTTTTATAAATTTCTTCAAATCTTTTTAAATAAAGCTGGCAAATCTCAGGTTTATAGGAGCTATCATATACCAGAAGCTCTTCATACTGATTTTTATTGGAAAAAGCAGTTTGTGTGAAATTAGCAGAGCCTATAGCCACTACTGTGGAGTTTTCTGAAAGAAGTATATAGATTTTTGAGTGAATCTTCTCTCCAGGTTTTAAATATCTGAGTTCTATGTGATTTTTTAAAATCTTTTCTATAAGCTCTCTGTCTTCTCCTATTTCCTGGATAAATCTTTCTTCTGCAAATGGATTTAGCTGATAAAATTCTCCAGCTGCCTCTTCCTCTCCCAGAATAGCTATGACTTTTTTAAAGGATTTTACCTTCTGGAAAAAGAAGCCCGGGGAAGAAACATAGGTAATCAAGTAAAACTTTTCAAACTTTTGGGGGTCAAAAATTGACTCTGGCTTTCCCTCAAAGGGGTTATCGTTAAAAATTATGTTTAAATAATTTTTCCTTTGGGAAAAAAGCTCCATACAAACTATATTTTACCCAGAAAATCAGGAAAAGCCAATTTTTTAAAAGGCTAAACATTAAATTGAAAAATTTTTTAAAGTTTTTAAAATTTACATAGTAGGGAAACTAAAAAAATACAAGGAGCAAAAGAATGATGGTACATGAGGAGCAGGTGAAAAGAATAATTTACGAAGTTTTGCCTGAATATATTAAAACTCATCCAGAGGTGAGGGAATATTTGAGAGATTTGTTAGAACGATGTCCTTACAGAGAAAAAAGCGAGGACAGATTTGAGAAACTCTTGATAGAACTCAAGCAGATGAGAGAAGAGAGCGAAAGAAGATGGAGAGAAAATCAAGAAGAAATTAAAAGATTGAGAGAAGAAAGTGAGAAAAAATGGGAAGAGAGCGAAAGAAGATGGAGAGAAACTCAGGAGGAAATTAAGAGATTGAGAGAAGAAAGCGAAAAAAAATGGGAAGAAAGTGAAAAAAGATGGAGAGAGACTCAGGAGGAAATCAAACGATTGAGAGAGGAGAGTGAAAGAAGATGGAGAGAAAATCAAGAGGAAATTAAACGACTGAGAGAAGAGAGTGAGAAAAAGTGGGAAGAAACTCAAAAGGAGATTAAAAGGCTTCACAGGCTTTATGATGTAGGAGTTGGAGCTCTTGGAGCAAGGTGGGGTTTGCAGGCTGAATCCACTTTCAGAAATGCCATAAAAGGCATTCTTGAAGAGTCCTTTCCAGTAAAAGTTGAGAGGTATCTTGCAAAGGATGAAGAAGGAGAGGTTTTTGGAAGGCCGGATCAAATTGAACTTGATCTGATTATCAAAGACGGAGAAGTAATAGCTGGAGAAATCAAGTCCTCAATGAGCAAATCCGATGTATATACATTTGATAAAAAAGTGAAGTTTTATGAAAAAAGAAAGGGAAGGAAGGTTAAAAGAAAGCTTATAATTTCTCCGATGGTTGAAGACCAGGCAAAGGAGGTAGCCAAAGAACTTGGAATAGAAGTTTATACCTATCCTGATTATATTGAAAAATTATAAGAAAAAATTGTAAGATGCTTGCAGAGTTGAGAATAAAAGATCTTCTACTTATTGAAGAGGCAGAGCTTTCCTTTGACTCGGGTTTTATTGTCTTTACTGGAGAAACCGGAGCAGGGAAGTCCTTACTTGTAAGGGCTATAAAACTTATTCTCGGAGAAAAGGGAGGCTCAGGGCTTCTAAGGGAAGGAGCAAAAGAAGGAGTGGTTGAAGCTTTCTTTGTTGGTGGACCCGCCCTTGCAGAAAGGCTCTCAGAATTTGGTTTTTCTCCTGAAGAGGAGCTTCATATAAAAAGAATTTTTACCCGCTCAAGGCAAAAGACCTATGTAAACGGCTCTCCTATCACACTCTCTGAGCTAAAAAAGCTTACCAGGGGCCTGGTATCCCTTACAAGTCAGCACGAATTTTACTCCTTTCTTTCTCCTGAAAACTACATGGAAATCCTTGACCTCTTTGCGGGGCTAAAAGAGCTTTCCCTTTCCTATAAAGAGGCTTATCAGGCGTACAGAAAAAAACTAAAGGAGCTTGAGGAGCTGGAAAAAAGCTTAAAAGAGGCTGAAGCAAAAAAGGACTTTTTCCTTTATCAAATGAGAGAGCTTGAAGAGCTTAATCCTTCTCCAAATGAGGAAGAGGAGCTTTTGAGAAAAAGGGAAAAACTCAAAAATCTTTCTGCTTTAAAGCAAACAGCTTCAGAGGTATTAAGCTCACTTGATGTGGTGGAGAGAGAGCTTTCCGTAGTAACCTCTGGAATGGAAAGGCTTACTCAGTTTGAGAGTAGCTTCAGGGATTTTCTCTCCAAGATATACGATTTTTACTATGAGGCAAAAGAGCTTGAAAGAGAGCTTTCTGACTACATGGCTTCTCTTCCAGAAGATGACTCAGAGCTTGAAGAGGTAGAAGAAAAGCTTGCAAGGTATGAAAGGCTTAAAGCAAAGCACAGGACTACAACTCAAGGACTTTTAAAACTTTTGGAAGAGCTTAAAAAAGAGCTTGAGCTAATAGAAACCGGGGAAGAGGGGCTTTCTGAGCTAAGGGATGAAGTAGAAGAACTCGGGAAAAAAGCA
>JAMOQE010000013.1 GCA_027064165.1 Thermodesulfatator sp.
TTTATACTTTGCAATTATCTCTCTTTCCTGTCTTTTTAAACTTACTGTTGATTCGTTTAAAATTATTTCTAAATCGTTAAATATTTTTGTTAATTTATTTATAACTTCAGTATTTGAAATATTTCCTTCACAAACTGTCTCTGAAATCTTTTTTATTAGACGCATATCATTTTCTATTAATTTTTGACTTTCTTTTTCCGAAATTATTTTCTTCAATCGGTTTAATGATTCTAATATAGAATCACTTTTTATAGTAGAACAATTTTTATTTAGAATTGCTTTAAATATTTCAACTTGCCATTTTAAATATCTGTTTTTTATATTTTCTACAAACGAGAGTTGTTTTTTTATTGAATCCGTTTCTCTTATCATTTCGTGCAAAAACCCCTCCTGAATATAGTAAAAAATTGCTACAAAAAGCAATACAAAACATGTAACACTTAATAAAGAAAAAACAATTTTCTTGGAAAATGACAAATCATTCCACCACTTTAACATAAGCCTTCCTCCTTATTAACTTTTATATGGGTTTATTTTTATATGATAAGCAAAATGAAGTCAAAATCTGTCAAATGCTTTATTAAAAAAAATTAAAAAGAATTTTTACAAAAAGGAGTTCTTAAAATAAATAATTAAAAAAATCAAACAATAATTTTTAAAAAACAGCTTTATAAAAGAACTTTTAATGTTGACAAATCTATTATACTAACATAAATTTTTAGCATGGAATCTCAAAAAAGAAGACAAAAGAACTCAAGAAAACAACCTCTCTGGAAAAAGCTCTATTTTGCATTCAATAATTTAAGTCTCTTTGTAAAAGTTGGTTTAGTAATGGCATTATGTGGAGTAATAATTTTTCTTATAATTTTTGTCCTTTTTTATCAACTAACACGAATAGAAAATAAACTTCATGCCGGCTATAAAGACTATCTTCTGGCCTCTTTTTATGTCCAGGAAAAAATAATTAAAAGCTATTCTTCTTCAAGTATTCTTGAAAAACAACTCAATCTTAAAGAAGCTAAAAAAATTCTAAATTCCATGCTAAAAGGAGGAGTAATTTCAATAGAAGAAGGAAATATTAAACTCCTTCTCCATTTTTCGCCTCTAAAAAATCCTGAAAAAATAAAAATTTTAAAAACAATCTTAGAAACATTAAACAAAAACCCTGAGAAAATAAAACAGGTTGAAATAAATAAACTTCTTGATAATCTACAAACTTTTACCTATTCCCTTTTTCAGGAAGAACTTTCTCAAAGAATTTATCTTCAAAAACTCTTTTATCAAACAAGACTAATGGAGCTCTTTTTAGGGATAGTTCTGGCAATAGTACTCTTATGTGGAGGGCTTGCCTTTTTTCTCATGGTGCTTTCTCCCCTAAAAAAAACCACTTCAAGAATCCATGACATTACCTATGCCAAAAATTTAAGTCTTGTTCAAAAGGAACCCCTTTCTGTTCCTTTTAAATTTAATGATGAAATTGGAAAACTTGTGGAAGAAGTAAACAATCTCATAAAATATTTTAGTGAACTGGGACAGTTTAAAAGAGTGCTTGAAGAAGACGAATCCTTAGAAGATGTATATGAAAGATTAGGTCAACTTTTAAAACAAAGGTTTGGTTTTTCCCACTTTGCCATATATGCAGTATCCAATTCCCAAAATACCATGGAAGTGGTTTATCGGTCTCCAGAAGATCTGATGGTAAATCAAGAAATTCTGGTTATGGCAGATTTGTGCAGGGCAAAAAGAACCGGGAAAATAGTGTCCTCCTTTGAAACAAAAGGTATATGTAAAATGTTTATTCATAAAAATGCAGAACATATCTGTATCCCTCTCATTACGGGAGGAAAAGTAGAAGGAGTAATTCAACTTATTATTCCTCAAGAAAATAAAGAAAAGATTAAAGAAATAGAAAAAAACATGCCCCAGCTTCAAGCATTTTTGGAGGAAAGCATACCTGTTATTGAAGCCAAAAGATATGCTAACTCCTTAAAACAAATGGCGGTTAAAGATCCGCTAACAGGGCTTTATAACAGGCGTTTTGTGGAACAAATTCTGGATAATCTGACTGCAGGTATTTTGAGAAGAGATACTGTACTTGGGGTTTTAATGTGTGATGTAGATTACTTTAAAAAGGTTAATGATAAGTATGGCCATGATGTAGGAGATGAAATTCTGGCAGGTGTAGCAAAAGTTTTGAAAGATAATGTAAGAAAAGCAGATATAGTTGCCCGGTTTGGTGGAGAAGAGTTCCTTATTTTACTGGTAGATATCAGGAAAGGCGAAGCAGAAAAAGTCGCAGAAAAACTCAGGAAAAAAGTAGAAGAAACAAATTTTGAAACAAAGGCAGGGGTCATTAAAAAAACTATATCCATTGGAGTGAGTGAATTTCCAGTAGATACTAAAGCTATCTGGCAGGCAATTAAATTTGCTGATGTGGCACTTTATAAGGCTAAAGAAATGGGAAGAAATAGAGTAATTAGATTTAAGCCTGAAATGTGGCAAGAGACAAAATATTAAGGAAAGTGAGTTCAGAAGAAATATAAAACTGCATGTTTCTTTTAAATTGAAAAATTTGTGTAATTGTTTTATAGGGATCCCCAGAAAAGAGCTCTTCTGGAAATGCCGGGGGATAAGGCTTTCCCAAGATTTTTGTTTGATAGGACCTCCATATCCATAACATCAAAAGATAAAAAAATAGCTCCTGCTCCTGAGGACTGAGCCTGCCAAGCCTTTCTGCTACTCTAAACTTCAGGCTCCAGTGTTTTTCATAACCTGCCTTCACAAACGCATTCAGCTCTTCAAGAAGGCCCTTTTCTGCTATATCCAGGGCAATCCCTATGCTACCCTGAGAAATATCTGCCAGAGTCTCTGCTACTTTTTCCTCAAAACCACAATTCTTTTTTAAATACTCTTTTATAAGCTCCGAAGCTATGGGATTAAACCTTACTGGCTGACACCTTGAAACTATAGTGGGTAAAAGCTGAGACGGATTCTGAGTAAGGAGAATAAAGATTGTATAAGAAGGAGGTTCCTCAAGAGATTTTAAGAGAGCATTGGCTGCTTCCTGGTTCATTTTTTCAGCTTCTTTAATAAAGATTATTTGATAAGCTCCCTCTATTGGACGATATTTTATAAATTCAGAAATGCGTCTTATTTGCGAAATAGTAATTTCTTTTTTTTCAGGATAAACAAGCAAAAAATCTGGATGAATGTTTTTTGAAAGTTTCTTGCAGGCTACACATACCTTACAGGGCTTCTCTTCTTTAGAGCTTTTACACAAAAGCGCACCAGCTAAAGTATAAGCCATGGTTTGTTTCCCTATGCCTCTCATCCCATAAAAAAGATAAGCATGGGATAGTCTGCCCCTTTTAATGGCCCTTTTAAGAAGAGTTACTGCCTGTTTCTGACCTATAATTTCTGAAAATTTTTTAAGATTCATCCGGATTTAAAGTTTTTACTGAAATGTCAGCTCCAAGGGTTTGAAGCTTTTCCACAAGGTTTTCATATCCCCTTTCAATAAGATGAATTTCGTATATCTGCGTGGTATTTTCTGCAGAAAGTCCTGCCAGGACCAGAGCAGCCCCGGCCCTCAAGTCAGTGGCTTTAACAGGAGAACCAACCAGTTTTACAGGACCTTTTATAAGAATACTCCTCTCCTCAAGCTCAATCCCTGCCCCCATTCTATTAAGCTCGTAAACATAAAGAAATCTATTTTCAAATAAAGTCTCGGTAATCTTTGAAATACCCTTTGCCTGAAGAAGTAGCACTGCAAAAATAGGCTGAAGATCTGTAGGAAATCCAGGATAGGGTTGAGTAATAATTCGTACAGGGCTTAACTCCTTCTTTCTTTTTACAAGAAAAGCCTCTCCCTGTTTTTTTAATTTTACACCTATCTCTTTTAATTTTAATAAGGGGGTCTCAAGATATTCAATAGGTAAGTTTCTCAAAAAAATCCTGTTGTTTTTGTGAAGAGCTCCCAATACAAGAAATGTACCCGCCTCTATGCGGTCAGGAATTATTTCTATTTCACAGGGATTAAGATTTTTCTTTCCTTTAATACAAATTGTATCTTCAGAAATCCATTTAACCTCTGCTCCCATGCGTTTTAGCATTTCTCCAAGAAAAACTACTTCAGGCTCTCTTGCAGCTCCTTTTATAAGGGTCTCCCCTTCTGCAAGGGCTGCTGCCATCATTAAATTCTCTGTAGCAGTAACAGAAGGAAAATCCAAAACAAGCTCTCTGCCCTTTAATCTTCTGGCTTTTAACACAAGGTTACCATGATCAAGGCATATTTCTGCTCCCAGTTTAGTCAAACCACTTATATGAAAATTGACAGGCCTTTTCCCTATCTTACAACCACCAGGAAGAGGCACTGTACCTTCTTTAAAAGCCCCTACCAATGCCCCCATAAAGAGAATAGAGGCCCTTATCTTACTTGCAAGCTTATAGGGAACAACTGTATCCCTGATAGAAGTGGTATCCACAAGAAGGGTATGGTCTTCAAATTTATACTTCCCTCCAAGATGTTTAAGAATTTCCAGCATACAAAAGACATCCCTTACTCTGGGGACACTTTCCAGTTTAAAAACACCTCTTGCAAGCAAAGTTGCTGCAATAGCAGGAAGAGCTGCATTTTTAGCGCCACTTATTTTTACTTCTCCCTTTAAAGGCTTGCCACCTTTAATTTCGTAAATCCTCATCTCTCCATGCCTTTACCACTCTATAATAACCAGAAAGGTCTTTGTAAAATTGATAACTCCAGCCAAATTCTTTTAAAAGCTTTTCTACCTGATGTTTTTGATTATATCCTATCTCAAAAAATAGAAAACCCTCTGGCTTAAGAAATTGCGAAGCTTCTTTAACAAGTTTCTCGTGATATTCCAGCCCGGTTTCCCCGGCTACAAGGGCTTGATAAGGTTCTTTTTTAACTTCTTCTGCTAAACCATTCCATTCTGCCTGAGAAATGTAAGGTGGATTGGAAATAATTGCTGAAAACAAAGGCGCCCTGCGGAAAGCCCCCAGCCAATCGGCTTTTAAAAGAAAAAGTTTGTTATTTACTCCATGATAACCGCTATTTTTCTGACAAATTCTCAGGGCATCTGAAGAGATATCCACCCCAAAGGCACTTAAATCAGGTTTTTCTAAAAGAAGAGTTATAGCTATTGCACCAGAACCCACACCAAGCTCAAGAAAAACACCTTTCTGAATTTTGCTCCCAAGAAAAGCCTCAACAAGAATCTCTGTATCCTGCCTGGGAATAAGCACCCCTTCCTCTACAAAAAACTTTCTTCCCCAAAACCAGGCTTCTTTTAAAACGTAAGCAAGGGGATAGCCTGCAAGCCTTTTTTTAAGAATCTGTAAAACTTCCTTTTCTGCAATGTCTTTATCAAAATAAAGATATATATTTAAAGGAGAAGTATTGAGAAAATGGGCAAGAATTAAAAGCGCCTCTTTTTTGGCAAAATAACTATCCTCTACTTTTAAAAGCTCTGATTTGAGAAGCTCAAAGGCTTCTTTTATTTTCATTTAATTTATTAGTTTTGTCTTGGAATAAGGCGGTTAAGCACAATTTCTTCAGTTCCTTCCTCTCCCCTGAATTTTCTTATGCTGGTTAATACCTTAAATCTCTTTTCTGCCTCGTAAAGAAAAGGCACAAGCACCCTTTTTCTTTCAATGGAATGAGCAAGTACAACCTCTCCCCCTGGAGCCAAGCCCTTTTTAAATAGCTCAAAAAGTGGAGAAAAAAGGCTTTTTTTGAAAACAATCTCTGCTCCCACTATTAAATCAAATTCTTCTTTAATGTCCGGAGCTGTCCAGTCAAGAAACTGGGTCTTTAAAGATACTCCACTTGCCTCTGCAGATTTTTGAATGAGTTTAAGAGGTAGCTCCTCGTAATCAGTAGCTACTACTTCATGGCCAGCTGCTGCAGCCACTAAACTCACCAATCCCAACCCTGCTCCTAATTCAAGAATTTTCTTTTTCTCTTCTAATGATGCCAGATAATCTGCCAGTACAAAGCCTGCCTCCCAGAGCTTAAACCAGAAGGGAAACTTCTCTACCTGCAGGAAGGGATCTCCCTGAAAAATATCTTCCAATTTAGCAGGACGAAAAAGGGTCACCTTTTTTCCCCTTATAACAACTTCTTCTTTTTCAAGAGATGCTTTTCCTAAATCCACTGTCTTCCTCCTTTAATGAAACTTTATCCAAACAAGAGCTGCTAAGAGAATTCTATAAAATACAAATGGATAAAGAGTATGCCGTTTTAAAAAAGGGATTAAAAAACTTATAGCAAGAAAACTAAAAATTGCAGAGGATAAAAAGCCTATACCTGCCACATTTAAGGCTATAACGCCGTGGTTTAACATTTTTAGGCCCTCATAGCATCCAGCGCCTAAAATAAGTGGAGCACCCACTATAAAAGAAAATCTTGCAGCCTCTTCCCTTTTCAAACCCACAAAGAGACCTGCAGAAATGGTTATTCCACTCCTTGAAGTACCGGGAATAATAGCAAAGCTCTGAAAAATGCCAATAACAAGTGCTCTTAGCGGACCAAGCTCCTGTGAAAAAAATCTTTTTTTGCCCAGCTTTTCTCCTAAAATCATGGGGAAACTCATCAAGAATAACATAAGAGCTACTATTTTAGGAGTTCTAAAGTAAGCAGAAACCACGTCTTCCAGAAAAAAACCAGCCAGAGCACCTGGTAAAAAGGCAATAAGTACCAGCCATTTCAAGTGCCATATTTCTTTGAGCTCTTTTCTAAAGTAAACCAATATCGCCAAAAAAGAACCGAGATGAATAAAAGCATCAAAAGACAAACAGGAAGGAATATGGAAAAAACTGGAAGCCAGAATAAGATGACCTGAACTTGATATAGGAAGAAATTCTGTTAGTCCCTGAATGGCTCCCAGAATAAAGGCCTGAAAAACATGCATTTTTATTTTCCTATAAATATTTCTTTTTCCGAAAAATAATAAACAGTAAAATACAAATTACGAGAACTATTATATTGACTATATAAAAAGCATGAGGGGTATGCTTAAAAGGAGGTAGGTCCTGAAGTGGAAGAGGGATATTCATTCCATACAGACTATAAACAATGGTAGGAATGGAAATAATAATAGCCATACTTGCCAAAAATTTCATTATCACATTGACATTGTTATTAATAATAGAAGCATAAGCATCCATAGTATTGGTTAAGATGTCAGTAAATATCCTTGCCATTTCTATAGCCTGCTTATTTTCAATCTGCACATCTTCAAGCAGCTCCTCTTCTTCTTCTGTAAGACGAAGATATCTACCACTTTGAAGCTTTATAAGGACCATATCATTGCCCTGAAGTGATGTATTAAAATAAGTTAAACTCTTTTCCAGACTAAGCATTTTTAAAAATTCTTCGTTCTCAAGTGCCTTGAAGAGTCTCTCTTCATATTCTTCAATTACCCGGTCCATGTGCCTCAAAAATTTTATGTAAAGGGTGGTAATACTTAGAAAAAAATTGAGAATAAAACTTACTGGCTGACTGAGATCAAAATTTCTATACTTATTCATATAAGAAATAAATTCTTCAAAAATAGGATGCTCTTTAAGACACACTGTAACTATATTTTCTTCAGTCAAAATAATTCCTACAGGTAGGGTTTCATATCTTACATAAAAACCGCTTGAAATGGGGTCTGGTACTCTAAGAATAATCAAGATTTGCTGTTCTTCTTTTTCAATACGAGGTCTCTCTTCCTCATCAAGGGGATATCTCAGAAATTCTGGAAAAATTTTTAATTTGTTTTCTACATACTGAAGTTCCTTATCCGTGGGATTAAATAGACATACCCAGGTATGTTCTTTTAAATCTTCTACAGGCACAAGAAGGCCTTTTTCTGAACCATAGATCCTGAGCATTTTTATCCGCCGCCTACTACTCCACCAAGTTGGAAAATCGGGAGATAAAGAGCTATAAGAATTCCACCTATTATAACACCTAAAACAATAAGCAAAATAGGCTCAATCAAAGTGGAAAGTGTATTAACCATTCTATCTACTTCTTCTTCATAAAAATCTGCCACCTTATCAAGCATTTCCTCCAGATTTCCAGCAGTCTCCCCCACTCTTACCATTTCAATAAGAAAATAGGGGAAAACACCGGTATAAAACATAGGATCTGCCAGATTATGGCCTGCAGACACATTTATTCTTACCTCTTCAATAGCCTTTTCAATAACTTTATTTCCAGCAGTATTTGCAGCGATATTTAAAGCCTGAAGTAAAGGCACACCAGCATTTAAAAGACTTGAAAAAGTTCGTGCAAACCTTGCTATAGCAGCCTTATGAAAAAGCTCCCCAATAAGCGGAAGTTTCAAAAGAGCTTTGTCTGTATTATATCTACCTTTTTCATCTCTTCTGTAAAGTTTAATAAAAATTATAAAAAGAATAACTGCAAGCAAAGCTAAGCCGGCAATTTGTTTAAAATTTTTGCTTATATTAAGAAGAATCAGTGTGGGAGTAGGTAAAGTTTGACCTGCTTCAGTAAAAAGCCTGGCAAACTTGGGAATAACAAAAATCATAATAATTGAAATCACTCCTATAGTAACAAGCACAATAAGAGAAGGATAAATCATAGCATGTTTCACTTTTGACTTTAAAGCTACAATCTTTTCAAGGTATTCAGCAAGCCTTTTAAGCACTGCATCCAGATTTCCTGCTGATTCTCCAGATCTTACCATTTGAACATAAAGCGTGGGGAAAATCTTGGGATATTCAGCAAGTGCCTCGCTGAGAGTACTACCTCCCTCAACTCTGTTTTTTATATCAAGAATGACCTTCTTAAAATACTTATTCCTCTGTTGCATAGCAAGAGTATCAAGGCTTTTTACAATAGGAAGGCCTGCCTCAAGAACTGTAGCAAACTGTCTGGTAAATAAGGCTACCTCCCTTTCAGAAACAGATTTTCTTCCAAAAGTAAAACCGCCTTCTTTTTTTAAACGAATCCGGAGAGGAACAATATTCAGCTTTCGTAAATAAACTTCCACTAACTGAGCATTAGGAGCCTCTAAAACCCCCTGTCTTATTTCTCCAGTAGCAGATTTTCCCCTCCATTCATAGAATGGCATAACTATCTACCTATCCAGTAATTGGGAGCTTCTTTTAGGATATTTACATCATGCACATGACTTTCCCTATAGCCGGATGGAGTAATTTTTATAAATCTTGCCTTTTTTCTTAATTCCTCAATAGTTCTGCATCCACAATAACCCATTCCGGATTTGAGACCACCTATAAGCTGATAAATCATATTAGAAACAGGTCCTCTATAAGGAACTTTACCTTCCACTCCCTCTGGCACAAACTTAGAAATATCCTCTCCTTCCTGGCCGTATCTTTCCCTGCCTCCTCTTTTTTTCATAGCTCCAAGAGAACCCATGCCACGATAGACTTTATAAGTCCTTCCCTCATAAAGAATCGTTTCTCCAGGGGCTTCTTCAGTACCTGCAAAAAGATTTCCAATCATCACTGCATGTGCCCCTGCACCAATAGCCTTGGTAATGTCTCCAGAAAACCTTATGCCTCCATCTGCAATTACAGGAATACCAAATTTTTCTGCAACCACGGCACAATTATGTATGGCCGTAAGCTGAGGTACACCTATTCCAGCCACAATACGGGTGGTACAAATAGAACCAGGCCCTATACCAACTTTTATTCCATCTGCTCCTGCTTTAATTAAAGCCTCTGCTCCTTCTGCTGTTGCCACATTCCCTGCAACGAGCTGACAATCAGGAAAATGATGTTTTATCTCTTTAATAGTTTCTATTACATTTTTAGTATGCCCATGGGCTGAATCTATAAAAAGCACATCACAGCCTGCTTTTAAAAGGGCTTCAGCATGAGCAAGCCTATCCTTACCAACTCCTATAGCCGCTCCCACTCTTAATCTTCCAAGCTCATCCTTACACGCATTTGGATATTTTATTATCTTTTCTATGTCCTTAATAGTAATAAGCCCCCTCAGACAAAAATTTTCATCCACAATAAGAAGTTTCTCTATCCTGTGTTCATGAAGAATCTTTTTTGCTTCCTCCAGAGTTATACCAGGCTTTGCAGTAATAAGCCCCTCTGTAGTCATCACATCCTTTACAGGCTTATCCAGATTCGTTTCAAATCTCAGGTCTCTATTAGTCACTATACCCAAAAGTTTTTTTTCTTTCCCCTCAACTACAGGAATACCAGAAATTTTATACTCTGCCATCAGTTTTAAGACTTTCCTAATAGGTGTGTCAGGAGAAACCGTAACCGGATCATAAATCATGCCACTTTCTGACTTTTTAACCTTTTCTACCTCTTTTACCTGTTCCTCCAGGCTCATATTTCTGTGAATAACACCTATACCACCTTCTCTGGCAAGACTTATTGCCATACGACTTTCAGTAACAGTATCCATAGCAGCCGAAATAAGAGGAATATTTAATTTAATAGCTGGCGTAAGATAAGTGCTTACATCCACATCTTTTGGTAATACTTCAGAATAAGCTGGCTCAAGAAGAAGGTCATCAAAAGTATAAGCTTCGTATACAATGTTTAACATCGGTAAAATCACCCTCCTTTTTTTTGTTGCTTAATTATATTCTCTTAATAAAGAAAGTAAAGTAGCTTCTAAAATTCCGTACTCACTGATAAGTAATTCTTCTTTTTTAAACAGATTTAAAAGTTCCAGATAAATTGTAAGCCCCGGAAGCACTATATCTTCCCTGCCCCGCTCCATACCCCTCATCCTGGCAATTCTTTCTACAGGATAACTGCTGAGTTTTTCTATAATTTTTTTTAGGCGATCCTTTGTAACCCTGTGGCCGTGCAATCTTTCAAAAATATAACAGGAAAGTTTTAAGTCAAGACTTCCTAAAATACTCGCTGTACCTCCTGTAATAACAAGCAAATCAGGCTCAATCTCGGGGAGTGCTTTTAAATGGTCCTGAATATAATCTTTTAGAGAACGAAAAGCCTTGGAAGAAAGGGGATAGCGCAAATTAAAAAGCTCTTTAAGCACTACAGCACCAATTTCTATGCTCTTAGTCCAAAGAGGATTTCCATTTTCCAGGTAAGTAATCTCTGTGGAACCTCCCCCTACATCAATCACAATAAATTTTTGAGGAAGTTCATTAAGTACTTCTCTAAGCCCGAACTTTACTCCTTCCAGAGTTAAAGAAGCCTCTTCTTCAGGGCTAAGAACATCTATTTTTATCCCTGTTTCTTCTTGAGCTTTTTTAATAAAATCTTCTGCATTCTTAGCCTTTCTGAAAACAGCTGTGCCCACAGCCCTAAAATCCTTTACCCCGTGTTTATCCAAAATTTTTTTCATTTTTTTTAAAGCCTGAATACCTCGGTCAAAAGCCTGCTCTGTAATAATTCCATGATTGACAAGACCCTCTCCAAGCCTCACATTCTCTCTCCAAGAAGCCAAAAAATAAACTTTTCCATTATACCTTTTTCCAAGGATTGTTCTAAAAGACTGAGTGCCCAGATCAAAGGCTGCATAAAGAGGTGTGTTAAGCCTTTCTTTCAGCTCTTTACCTGGTTTAAAAACAATTCTTATCTTCTCTCTAATGTAATAACGTTGATTATTACGAGGATTCGTAAAGAATACCCCTTTTCCACGCCTTAAATACATCACTCCAAAATCACGAATCTCAATACGATTCCCTTTTATAAGTTCCTCTTTAATAAATTGGAAAAAAAGCTCTACAATAGCCTCCAGGTCATCCTCTTCCAATTCTGGAAACTTATAACTCAATTTCCTGGCAAGGTCTCCTTTCTTTATAGACAAAGCCCCCCTCCTTTCGTCAATTCAACACATACCAGGGAGAAAAATAAAAAAAATTCAAAAAAGACTTTGCTTTACCCTGAAAAAGTTTCTCTATGAAACTTTTTTCTTTCGGGAAAAATACTATACTGGCCTTTGTTAAATGTGCCTGCCTTTTAGCTTCTTCTACTGCATCCCAGAAATTCCCAAGTTTGTCAACAAGTCCTATTTTAACAGCTTCTTCTCCTGTAAAAATCCTTCCGTCTGCAATGCTTTTTACCTTTTCAAGTGGCAGACCCCTTGCCCTGGAAATGGCATTTATAAATTGATTGTGAATATTTTCCACTTTCTTCTCAAGATATTTCCTTTCTTCAGAAGAAAGATTGCGATAAAAAGCCCCTGCATCTTTAAATTTCCCACTCTTTATTACCTCTGCTTTTACACCCAGCTTTTTCATTAATTCTTCAAAATTGGGAATCTCCAAAATAACCCCTATGCTTCCGGTAATGGTGCCTGGCAGGGCATAAATGGGCTTACCAGCAAGAGATACATAATAACCTCCAGAAGCTGCCACACTTCCCATAGAAACCACCACAGGTTTTACCCGGGCTATTTTTTTTAACTCATAATAAATCTCCTGAGAAGCCCCCACAGATCCACCCGGGGACTCCACCCTCACCACTACCGCCTTAATATCACTTCTTCTCAACATCTCTCTTAAAGACAGGAGATAATCCCTGGAATCTGCAATTAAGCCCTTTATCTGTAAAACGCCTATCTTCGGTTCACCCAAGCCTTTTTCCTGATAAAAAAATAAAATAAAACTCAAAACAAAACTCAAAAAAAGAAAAAAAAGCACAATAGCCCCTAAAAAAGAAAGCCCATAAAGCAACCATGTTCTTTTCACTTATTCTCCCCCTTTAAGGCCTGAAGAAGCACTTCTCCCAAGGTAAAACCGGAACGACTGAATGCCTGTCTTTTATATTCCTCTAACTGCCTTTTTTCCTGATTCTTTTTGTAACGCAGATGAGAAAGAGTAATTGTTCTCTTTTCTGGATCAACTTTTTCCAGAACCACCTTTATCTTCTGGCCGGGTTTAAGTTCAAATTCTGGCTTTCTGGGATTTTCCCAGACTTCTGAAAAAGGAAGAAAGCCTTCCAGATCTTCTGTAATTTCCACTATAAAGCCTTTTTCTACCTCCTTTTTTACTTTCACCTCCAGCTCATCTCCCTCTTTGTGAGAAGAGGCAAACTCTTTAAAAGGATCAGGCACCAGATGTTTTATGCTAAGAGAAAGCTTCTTTTTCTGAGGATCTATTTCAAGGACAGCAGCCTTTACAGGATCTCCCACCTTAAAAAGTTCTTTCAGGTTCCCTATCCTTTTCCACGAAACATTGGAAACATGGACAAAGCCCTCAACCCCTTCCTCAACTTCCACAAAAACACCAAAATCCTTGATAGCAGTAACTTTCCCTTCTACCACATCTCCTGGCTTTAAGGCTTCGGCTATTTTTTCCCATGGACTGGGTTCAAGCCTTTTAAGGCTCAAAGTAAGCCTCCTCTTCTCAGGGTCAAGGGCTATAATTACTGCCTCAACAAGATCCCCTTCTTCAAATACATCAGAAGGCCTGACCTTTCTCCTCCAGGATACTTCACTTGCCGGAATAAGGCCCTCTACTCCCGGTTCAAGCTCCACAAAAGCACCAAAATTAAAAATACCTACCACTTTTCCTTTAACCCTATCTCCCTCTTTGTATTTTTCAGGCACTTTTTCCCAGGGATCAGGCTCCAAGGCCTTTATACTGATCCTGGCTTTTGCCTTTACCTCATCAAAAGAAAGTACTTTTGCTTTTACCCTATCCCCAGGTTTTAAAGCCTCTTCAGGATGTTTAATTCTCTGCCAGGAAAGTTCCCTAAAAGGCAGAAAAGCCAGCAGCACCCCATCTAAATCTACAAGGAAGCCTCCTTCTACCCTGCTTTTTACTATTCCCTCAATTACTCCACCCTCTTTAAGCACTTTATAAAGGGCCTCTTTCTTTTCCTTAAACTCTTCTTCCAGCACTATTTTTCTACTTACAACAAAGTTTTTACCCTTTTCCAGTGAAAGAATCTTTACCTCAAAAATCTGACCTACTATTCTGTCCGGAGAAGGGGATTTTTTCTTAAAATAGGATTGGGAAAAAGGGAGAAATCCTTCAAGCATATCTTCGTAAACTACTCTATAACCACCCTTAACACGGGACTTAACTTTTACTAAAATGGACTTTCCTTCTTCAAAAGCCTTTTCAAGCTCTTTCCAGAGGCGCTTTTCAAGGAGTCTTTTTACTGAAAGAAGATAAGACCCAGAAGGTAATTTTTTTACAACAAGGGCCTCCAGTGTGTCACCTGGATTGAGATAGTAGCTCCCGTCTTCCTTTTTTATTTCAGAAATGGGAAGTAGGGCTTCCTGCTTTCCTCCAATGTCCACAAAGGCATAGTCCTGACTTATCTGCACAAGGACTCCTTCAATCACCTCTCCAGTTTTAAAAGTTCTTCCTGCTTTTTCTAAATACTCTTCAAGCTCTTTCTTCCAATCCTCCATTCAGCCTCTCCTTAAAATTACTTTCTTTCATATCTTAATTGAAAAAGCTCCATTCTTCAAGAGCTTTTTCACAAACTGCACCTCATCTTCTTTGCTTTTTATTCTCCCTGCAAAGATTTCTTTTTTAATAAGCTTTAAACACTCCCCAATTGCTTTTCCTTCCGGTATGCCAAGAGCTTTAAGCTCTTTTCCCGTAAGAGAAGGCTTAATTTTTGAGTATCTTTTTAAAAATAGTTCTACTTCTTTCCAGAATCCTTTTTTTACTGCCAGAAAAGGAAGCACCTCTATTGTAACTCTTTCAAGAAAAGATACTCTTTCGTATGGCTCTTTGATTTTATTAAACTTCAAAATTACTCCTTTTATAGAACTCCCAAGCCGCTCTACCTCCTCCTTACTAAATCCAAGTCTTGGCGCATCCCTTAGGTCATCTCCTGCAAAACAGAGAAGATAAGCCTTTTTTCTTTCTCTTTCTTTAAATTCATGGGAAAATTCTCCAAAAAACCTGGCAATTCCCTCTATAAGTTCTTTTTTAACTTCCAAATTACAGGCTTCAAAGATTCCCAGATCTAACACATCCTTTAAAAGGACAGGCAAATTCTCAAGAGGTTCTTTCTTAAGAAAATTATAAAGTTCGGCACCGAGCCTGCTTCCTGAAAGTTTCAAAAAGGCCTTTTTCGCAAAAGCCTCTTCAAGGGCTTTAATAAACTTTTTATCATACTCAAAACCAAATCTCACCCTGTATCTAACTCCTCTAAAAGCCCGCGTGGGATCCTCCACAAAAGAATCCTCTTTTAAAGGCTTCACGAGCCTTTTTCTTAAGTCTTCTTTTCCTTTGTAAAGGTCTATCACGACTTCTTCAAAAGGTGGAGTAAGGCCATAGATCATGGAGTTTATGGTGAAGTCCCTTCTTTTTATATCATCCAGAAAGTTTGAGGGATAAACAATGGGTAATGCTGCAACTTCTGGATATTTTTCCTTGCGTGCGGTTATAAAATCTACCAAAACTTTTTCTCCCTGAGCTCCAAATTCTACCTTGGCTGTAAGAAACTGAGACTTAAAAAGGAGCCTTCCTGGCACTTTTTTAAAAAGCTCATCAAGAAAAGAAAAAAGATCACCCTGCAATACCATGTCAAGATCCTGAGTAATGGCTTTGAGATAATAGTCTCTAACCACTCCCCCTGCAAAATAGAGAAATAGCCCTTTTCCCTTGGCAAGTTTTCTTGCCTCTTCAATTATCTGAAAAAAAAGTGGAGAAGCGTTAAACACCCGGAAAAAATCTTCAAAAGGAATTTTCTCTATTTCTGCTTTTTCAGGGAGCTTAGCTTCTTGGATGGTATTTATCATATACCTCCTTCAATCTGGAAATGTCAAGGTGGGTATAAATTTGCGTGGTATTTAAGCTGCTGTGCCCAAGCATAAGCTGAAGTGCTCTCAGATCAGCCCCTCCCTGAAGCAAATGGGTGGCAAAAGAGTGCCTCAAGACATGGGGGCTCACCTTGGACTCAAGGCCTACCTTTCTGGCATACTCTTTTATTATCTGCCAGAACCTCTGTCGGGTAAGGGGCTTTCCCCTCTTATTCAGGAATACATAATCTTTGCTAACCGGCTTTATAAATTGAGGACGGATTCTTTCCAGATACTCCTTCATATAAGTTAAAGCATAGTCTCCCATGGGAACAAGCCTTTCCTTTGAACCCTTACCCAAAACCCTTACCAAACCAAGCTCCAGATTAAGATTGGAGAGCTTAAGACTAACAAGCTCGGAAACTCTCAAACCAGTAGCATAAAGAAGCTCAAGCATGGCCCGATCTCTAAAACCAAGAGGCGTTGAAGTATCAGGAGCAGAAAGGAGCTTTTCCACCTCTTCAAGACTGAGCACTTTGGGAAGCCTGAAAGGAAGCTTGGGAGACTCAAGCACCTCAATAAACTCTAAATGAAACCCCTTTTCTTTAATAAGAAATCTAAAAAAACTTTTCAAACTGGAAAGCCGTCTTGCCACACTAAAAGGAGTATATCCTTTCTCCTTAAGCTCCTTTAAATAGGCATTAACTACTTCTGGAGTTACCTCCTCAAGGGAAGAACCCCTTTCTTTAAGAAACTTCTCAAATTCTTTTAAGTCGTGTTCATAGGCAAGCAAAGTATTGGGAGAATAATTTTTAACAAGACTGAGATGAAGAAGGAATTCTTTTAGATATTCGTCCACAGCTCTTTACTCAAGCTCTTTTAAAAGTTTTTCTGCCCTGTATCCTACCATCTCATCTATAGCTGATAAAGATAGGGCTTTAAGACGAGAAATAAGCTGTTTCTTTGCCCCGTCTTCAAAAATTTCTATTTTGTCTTTTACTGCTGAAAGAAGCTCTAAAAGTAGCTTTTTGTCCTCCACATCAAGCATTAAAAGAAGCACCCATGGATCATCAGGAATTCCATATTCAGCAAGATATTTCTTGACAGCCTTTTTAAAATTTTTTGTGCCATAAGCTTTTTTCAATTCCTCCAGGGCTTTTTCTTTTTCTTGCTCTTTCCCTTTAAATAGTTTATTAAGTTCTTTAAGATAACGTTCTTTGGCTCTTGGATCCGAGTACACAGAAGATGTTTTCTCCCTTTCCATTTTCCTTCTTATCCGACTGAAACCACTTTGATCTTTGAGTTTATCAATCTCTCGCCAGGAAAGCCTTCGCCCTCTGTAATCATCTGCCATGTCTTACCCCCTCCATGCTTTTTCACACTTTACATGGAAAAATTTTCTTTCAGGAAGCTCAAGTGCTGTAAGCATGCCTCCATACACACAGCCTGTATCTATTCCAATTCTGTCTTCCTTTACAAAAGGCTCACTAAAAGGGTTATGACCAAAAACTATCAGCTTTTCAAACCTTCTGGCAGCATAGTGAAATTCTCCTCTTATCCAAAGCACATCCTCTTCTTCCTGAGCAGACAAGGGCTTTTCAGGATTTACCCCTGCATGGACAAAGTAATACTCAGGAGTTTCGCAGAAATGATAGAGATTTTCAAAAAATTTCCTGTGTTCTTCGGGCATTTCAAAAATACCATCCCTGGTATAATCCCTGATAGTAATGTCTCCTCCGTTTAAAAGAAAAGTCTCTCTATCTATGCCTGCCAGATAATCCTCAAACATTTTTTCATGATTACCCTTCAGGGTAATAATCTTCCCCGGATATGCCTTCTGCAATTCTAAAATTATTTCAACTACCCTGGCCGGAGAAGGCCCCCTGTCTATGTAATCTCCCAGAAAAATTAGATAATCCCTACCCCATGAAATGGGCAAAAGCCCAAGAAGTTTTTCAAGGGCTGTATAACATCCGTGAATATCTCCAACCGCAAAAAACTTAGTCCCAGAATCTTGCTCTTCTATCGTCAAGCCTCTTAAGCCCATAGTATTTAGCCCACCTGAGTGCTTCTCTCCATTCTTCTTCGGTAATCTTCCGATCAAGAGGGGGATACTTCCAGGCATCACCACAGGGCCTGTATTGATCCATAAGATTAAAATAGGTATTCTTTGATATTTCCTCAGCCACAAATTTTATAACTTCTTCTGTTTGAGAAAGGCCTCCGGGAAGCACAAGATGCCTTACTAAAAGACCTCTTCTGGCAATACCTCCTTCTATCACCAGGTCTCCTACCTGCCTGTGCATCTCCTTTACTGCTTCTCTTACCACTTTAGAATAATCCTTTACCTTTGAAAGCTTAAGTGCCACTTCGTCGTCCATATACTTTATGTCTGGCATATAAATATCCACAATGCCTGAAAGAAGCTTTAAAACTTCTACACTCTCATACCCCCCACAGTTGTAAACTATTGGAAGATTCAAACCCTGTTTTGCTGCTATGTAGATGGCCTTCACTATAAAAGGCACCTGATGAGTTGGGGTAACCAGATTTATATTATGACAGCCCCACATTTGTAAAATAAGCATAATCTTGGCAAGGTCTTCAACTGTAATAACATCACCCTCACCCAGATGGCTTATTTCCCAATTCTGGCAAAACACGCAGCGCAAATTACACCATGTAAAGAAAATTGCTCCTGAACCTCCTTCTCCCACAAGAGGCCTTTCCTCACCAAAATGAGGGCCATAGCTTGAAACAACAGGCCTGTCAAGCACCTGACAGATGCCTTTTTCCCCTTTTAATCTATTCACCCTGCACTGATTGGGACAAAGACGACATTCCTCAAGAAAACTCCATAATGCCTCCACCCTTTTCTCAAGCTCTCCAGTTTTCAATAATTCAAGATATCCAGGATAATTTTTTAACATAAAAGCTCTAACCAGTGAACCACCTTAGGAGGTTCTTTAAGATGAAACTTAAAATTAAGATAACACCCTATACAAAAAGTAGCAAGGTAATCCTTTCCTTCAAGTTTCTTTTTCCAGAATTTTTGATACTTTTCAGGAAAACCCATTTTTAAAAGGGGAAACCTGGGAGACCCACAACAAAATTCCTCTACTTTAAGATTATATTTAAAAGCCTTTCTTTCGTCTGTCAAGTGGCAGGGCAAATGAAAAAGCACCTTTTCTGAAAAAACTTTGAGTTCCTCTGGGCATTCTCTAAAAAGATAGGCATAAGCTGAGATAATCTTCTCTGAAAATTGCCCTACTTCTTCGGAATTTTCAAGAATAAGAGGATAAATTTTTTTAAACATCCACCAGCAGGTAGCACAGAAAACTACAATTTCTTTTCCGGCCTTTAAAACCAACTCCACAATCTTCAAAGCCTGTTTTTTTAAACCTTCAAAGTTTCTTGTTATCAGATAACCTATGCCGCAGCACCCTTCTTCTATAAGAGAGGCTTTTTTACCCTGTTTCTGTAAAAAAAGAAGAAACTTTTTAAGTGCCCGGGGATAAAAGTTTTTTACATCGCAGGAAAAGAAAATCAAAATATCTGCTTGCTCAGGTGTAACCGTAAGGGAAGAAAAGTCATCCTTTGTTTTAAAGGTCTCATAAAGAAAAAAAGGATTCCTTTCAAAAGGAAAGGGCAAAGATAGAAACTTTTTAAAATTGTTTTTCAAAAGATATTCAAAATAAAGAAGGGGGAAAGAAATACCATGGGGGCAGGTCCTACTGCAAGCCTCGCACCAGGTGCACTGTTCAAAGGAGGGGTGGTGTAGCCCTGCCTCCAGAAAAGCAAGTCTTCCTCTGGGAGAATAAGCCTCAGACAAAAACACCTGATAAGTAGGACAGGTGGACAAACACTTTCCGCATCTGGTGCATAATTCAAGAGTCATTGCCTTCTACCAGGTCTTCAAACCACCAGGAGCACCACTCGGTTTCAAGCACTTTTGTGGCAAGTTCTTTTCCATAGGAAGTCAAAAGCCTTTTTCTGGCAAAGTCAATCCAGCGGGGGGCATAAGGGTTCCCAAGATCCGCATGTTCTTTAAGCTGAAGCAAAAGATCTATTACATCCGCATCATGCACAAGTTTTGCTTCAAGGCTTTCACCCTTTCTGTATTCCTGCCACAAAGTTACTACTTCCTCCTCAAGGAGAGTTCCCGAAACCGCCTCTTTAAGAGCTCTTTCCTCATCTGCTTGATCGTAAAGCTTATTTACAGCATTGAAGTCTCCTATCCTTGCCTCTGGGAGATCGTGAAGAAGGGCCATTTTTAAGACTTTCTCTCTATCAAGCACACCTTTACCCTGCTCTTTTTCGCACATTGTGCAAAGCATCCATGCCACAAAGGCAACTCCAAATGAGTGAGCAGCAACGCTCTCCTTACCCCTTCCTAAATAAGGATAACCGGTACGATAAATCTTTTTTAAAAAAGAGGCCTCAAAAAGGAGTTCTGCATCCCTAATTCGCTTTTTCAAGACTTCCTCCTTTATTTTTCCAGGCAAGAAGTGCTGACACTTTAAAAATAAGCCTTGCTGCTATATATTCAGTAATATGATGAGAAGGTAAGGGCATCGTCTCCACGATGTCCATACCCACAGGGGTTCCACAAAGAAAGGCAGTTTTTAAAATTTCCCAGACTTCTTCCCAGAAAAGACCTCCTGGTTCAGGCGTCCCCACCCCGGGACACAAAGAGGGATCAAAAACATCCATGTCAAGAGATAAATAAAAACAGTCTCCTTCAACAAAGGACTTTATTTCTGCTAAAAGCTCCTCCAAATCCTTTTTAACTTCTCTTGCCGGTATAAGCCTCACTTTAGAAGATTCCCGGGCAAAGAGATACTCTTCTTTACTCATGGTACGGATACCAATGCTTAAAATATTACCTCCTTCTTCAATAATCCTTTTCATTACAGTGGCATGATTGACTTTGGTACCCAGATATTCGTCTCTCAAATCGGGATGAGCGTCTAAGTGAATTACTTTTAAAGGCCTGCCATAAGTTTTAACTAAAGGTTTTACACAGGCGAGGCTAACAGTATGTTCTCCCCCAAGTGTAATGGGAAACATTCCCTTTTTAAGGGCATCCTCTACTCTGGAAGAAATTAATTTAAGGGCATCCTGAATATCATAAGGGAGTTCTTCCACAGGGTAGGTAAAAAAACCTATTTCTTTATAAGGCTCCAGCAAAAATTCTTCATCAAAAAATTCCAGATGAGGGCTTACTTTAAGGATTTCAAAAGGGCCTTCCCAGGTACCTTTTTTCCAGCAGGTAGTAAGCTCAAGAGGAGCAGGTATAAGGGCTACCCCTGCCTCCTCGGCATCAGGTAGCCCAAGAAAAGTTAACTTCATTTGTTCTCACTATATAATGAGATCTTTTCTCTCAAGTTTAATATAGTTCTCAACTGCTCTAATGGAACGGGGGAACTCAAGGCCCCTATCAAGGAATCTAATTTCACTCTTTTTTATCTCAAAAATTCTGGTAATATCCTCTATAGCCTTATCTGCATTAAAAGGCTTGCAGGAAAAAATATCCACACTGAGATAAAGCTTCTCAGGAAAGGTGTGAATGCTAATATGGCTCTCAGCAATGATTACAAATCCAGAAATACCCCAATCCTCAGGAACAGGTGCATAATACTTAAATACATAAGGGGGCATAATTTTTGTCATCTCAATCTCTTCAGGATACTTACTCAGAAAATTGTAGATATAATCAAGATCCATTAGCTTTTCCCTGTTGGCTCCATAGCCATCAATAATAAGATGCTGACCGAAGCCGTACTCAAATTTTTCTGTATTTTTCATGGCTACCCCCCTTAAGAGAAATAGTTGATGTACCCTCTGGGAACGCTGGTTTAAATTATATCAAAAATTTTTTTTGTCAAGTTTTTTTTAAAAAATTTTTGAACAATACCTAAAGCACTGGCAAAAATTTTTAAAAAGGTCTGAATATCTTGATTTTTTGGCCGTTTTTGTTATACTTTTCATACAAAATATGAGATACTTAAAATTAATACTCATTTTCAGTTGGCTCCTATTTATTTCCAGCTGTGCCTCTTCTTCAGGACCCCACCTTCAATTAATAAATGAAAAAGACGAGATTCGCCTTGGCAAACTCTACACTTTTTATTATATAGATGAAGGAGAAGGGCTTTTCCCTGAAAAAGAGGTACAGGCTTATGTAAGGAAAATCGGAGAAAAATTGGCCTCTGTTACCCCAAGGAGGCTCCCTTATAAATTTTTTGTGCTTAATTCAGAAGAAATTAATGCGTTTGCCCTTCCCGGTGGTCCTGTAATGGTCACAAGGGCCCTGCTTTTACACCTTCATAGTGAAAGTGAGCTTGCTACAGTCCTCGGGCATGAGCTGGGCCACATTAATGCAAGACATCACGAAAAATTTCTGGAAAAAAGGTTTACTCTAAATTTACTTCTTACTATCAGCAACTTTTTTTTACCCGACACTACAAGTGGAGAAATTCTCTGGAGGCTTGAAAATATTGGAGCTTCTTTGCTTACCCTAAAATTCAGCAGAGATCAGGAAAGAGAAGCAGATCGGTATGGTATCATCTTTGCCTGCAAGGCAGGTTATACTCCTTATAGCATTATAGGAGTATTTAACACCTTCAAAAAGCTTGAAAAAAAAAGGCCTCCTGAGTGGCTCTCAACTCATCCCCTTCCAGAAACAAGAATAAAAGAAGCTAAAGCTTTTCTGGCCTCTTTTTATTGCCCAAATGGACAAAAAAAAGACTCTCCAGAATTCCATCGGATAAAAAATATTATTTTAAAAACTTCTGCTTCCTATAACCTCGTAAAAAAAGCTGAAAAAGCCTACAAAAAGGGAGATACAAAAGGGGCTTACTCCTATCTAAACAAAGCACTAAATTTATATCCCAAAAATACTCTGGCTGCCCTGCTCCTTTCCATCCTTTATATAAAAGACAAAAAATACGAAAAAGCCAAACACTATGCTCTTCTGTGTCTAAGATACGACCCTGAATGGTTTAGTGCAAATATCGTAGCAGGTATAGCTTCCTTTTATCAAAAAAATTACTTTCAGGCAGAAACTTATTTTAAAGAAGCCAGACACCTGATTCCCTTTAAAGGCATAAGTTATTATTATTTAGGAAGAATTGCAGAAACTCAGAGGAACTATCTAAGAGCAATAAATTATTATCAAAAAGCCCTGAAACTTGGCCCAAAAAATGAGTACTGGTATAAAGACTGCTATAGGAGGTATAAAAGGCTCGTATTTTAATCATAAAATAGCTTGAGCCTGACTTTTTTGAGCTCTTTCAAAGTTTCAAGCACACGGTAATTTTTAACAGAAAACTTCTCTGCTATTTTGTGGATAACCTTAGCTTCTTCCCTGTTTGAAAAATGGCACATGGAATAGACATTAAAAGGCCAGTGAGGATAGCATTTTCTTTCGTAGCAATGGCTTACAAACTTTTGCCTTGCAAGAAAATTTCCAAATTCTTCTTTTTGGAAAGGATCCGTCACCTCCCAGGCCACCATAAAATTGGTCTTTAATCCAAGTTTATTGCTTTTCATAAGAGCACCAAACCTTCTCAGTGCCCCTATCTGCTTTTTAGTCCTGATCCAGGAAAAAATTTGCTCTTCGGTGAGGTTTAATTGCTGAGCAATAAAAGAAAATGGTCTGGGAGAAAGTTCAAGCGGCTCCTGAAGGGCCTTTACTATACTTACATCCTCTAAGGAATAAGTGTGCTCAGTAAAATTTTCTTCCTTTTCATTTTCTTCTTGATCTGAAGAAGTTATTCCAAAAATTGTAGAAATTTTAAAAGTTTTTATAACTGGAAGATAAAGCATATCTTTAGCATCTGAAGCCCTGGCCAGAGAATTAGCCTCTTTCAGAAGCTCTTTCTCCGGCGGTACAACCAGAATAAACCAGAGCTGATATTCACTGTTTCTCAAGTAATTGTGACTAACTCCTGGATGAGCATTTATAATCTCTGCTGCCTTTTCAAGGTGTTGGGGAGGCACTTTCATAGCAAAAAGTGCCGAATGATGACCAAAGAAATTGGGTTCAAAAATAGCCGAAATCTGTCTTAAAATGCCCTTTTCTCTCCAATAAATAAGACGGGCAATAACTTCTTCTTCTGAAAGCCCCACCCTCTGCCCCAGCTCATAAAAAGGGCGTTCCGTGAGAGGAAAATCCTTTTGAACAAGCTCAAAAAGCCTTTTATCCTGCAGAGAAAAAATATACTCAGGACCCATATATCAAAAAGTTCTTGAGAAGTTTTACTCGGTTAGGATGCTTCAGCTTTCTTAAAGCTATGGTTTCTATTTGCCTTATTCTTTCTTTAGTCACACCAAACTTTTTCCCCACCTCTTCAAGAGTATAATAGTCTTTTTCGCCTATACCAAATCTCATTCTGATAATCTTTTCCTCGCGTGGAGAAAGAGTCTTTAGAAGTTCCCTTATCTTTTCTGAAAGAGCAGAATTAAAGGTAACTTCTTCAGGTTTCAGGGTGTTCTGATCTTCTATAAAGTCTCCAAGAGTAGAGTCTTCTTCGTCTCCCACAGTTGTCTCAAGAGAAATGGGTTGTTTCATTACTTTAAAGATATAATTAAGCTTTTCCACAGGTAAACCAATTTCTTTGGAAAGTTCCTCCAGAGTGGGTTCTCTTCCATAACCCTGATAAAATTTGGTGGAAATTATCTTGCTGATTTTGTAAATTGTTTCTATAATATGCACAGGAATCCTTATAGTACGGGTATTCTCTGCCAGATAACGGGTTATGGCCTGTCTTATCCACCAGGTAGCATAGGTACTGAACTTAAAGCCCTTTCTATAATCAAACTTTTCCACTGCTTTAAGCAGTCCTATATTACCCTCCTGAATGAGATCACTTAAAAAAAGACCATTGGGAGAATATCTTCTCGCTATAGAAATAATGAGTCTCAAATTTGCCTTTACAAGTTCTTCCTTGGTTTTCTTAAGCTTAAAACAGGCCTGAGAAATTACCTCTCCACTTTTCCATAGCTCATCAGGAGGCACTCCAAAATAATCTTCGCACTTTTTCAGAAACTTTTTATACCTCTCAAGTTCAGCCACTATCTTCTTCAACTCATTGTTTGGCCCAGACATCTTTTTATTGAGTAATTCTTCTTCATCAAAATTATATTTTTCTCTAAGACGTTTTATAAGCCTATCAAAAGCCTTTTTCCTTTCGTATGCCTCCAATACTTCACACATAATCTCGTCAAGGAGAAACTTGGTAGGCCTGCATTTATAAATGAGTTCTATAACTTTTTCTATAAAAGCCTCTTTATTAAAGCTTTCAAAATTCTCAAGAAGCTCGTTTATACACTCTTTAAGTTCTTCCACCCACTCCTCTGCCCTTCCTTCCTTTTCCAGTTCTTCAAAATCTTTAAACAAACAGTTAAATTTCTTTTGTCTTTCTGCCTGAATAATTAATTTATAAAACTTAGCTACCTGATGATAATATTTAAAAGATTCTTTAAGAATTATTTTTTCCTGCTCCTCTATAGTCTTGCCTATTCTTACCTCATCCTCTTTAGAAAGAAGTTTGGTAGCAAAAACTTCTTTAAAGTAAATTCTTATGGGATCCCGTGTTTTACCTTGGGCTTCTTCTTTAGATTCTTCCAAGAAGTCTTCTTCAAATTCTTCAAAAAGACCTTCCTCTTCAAAAAGACAAACATTCCTTTTTTTCTGAAATCCCATAGCCCCTCCCTATTTTCTTTAAAAACTAAGGGAATCTTTAAGTAAAAAAAGACACCTTTCTACCTCTTCTTTTTTCCCAAGTTTCTCAAAAAATTGTAAATTTTCCAAAATTTTTTTTACCTGCAATTTCTTAAGATTGATCTTAATATAACGAATAAGATGAAGGAAAGTCTCCTCTGGGTTTTCAAAAGGAGGAGAAAAAATGATCTCACTCAAAAATTCCTGAAATTGAGGATCAGGGAAATAGTGCAAATCAACCTGTCCTTCTTTGATTTTCTGAATTAAAACCTGCACAAAATTACTATAACAGCTCTCTTTCAGTTTGAGAAGGTCTATAAGACCACTTTCTTCAAGTTTCTCAAGATATTCAGGATGATTGTATATAAACTGCGCTATTATTTTAAGGCATTCATCTTCTTTCCCTTTCTTTTCTACTTCAAGAGAACCTTCCTCTATTTTCTGCCTTTCTCCTCTTTTTAATTGCAAAAATCCCCTTCTGATTTCATCTTCTGGAATATCAAGAGCAAAGCTTAGTTCCTTTACAATTTCCTGTTTTAAAAAAGGATCTTCCACTACTGAGAAAACATCAAGCACCTCTCTGTAAGCTTTAAGTGGACTTTCGCTAAAAACCGGTTCATAAAAAGCAATAACAAATTCCACAGCACTCTTTTCTCTTCTGGTAAGCTCTTCTTTCAGACTTTCTGGAGAAGCAAATTTTCTTGCAAAAGAATCCGGATCATCTTCGGAAGGTAGTTCTATACATCTGGGTAAAAGGCCTTCTTTAAGGAACAGAGAAATTGCTCTTACAGCAGCTTTTTTACCAGCCTGATCTCCATCATAAAGAATAACCCAATTTTCAGAAAACTTTTTAAGTATCTTTACATGCCTTTCAGTAAGAGCAGTTCCGCAGGTGGCAGCAATATTTTTTATTTCCTTTTCCCAGAGACTGAGGAAATCAAAGTATCCCTCAACAAGATATCCTCTATTTTCTTTTTTAATAAAATCTTTGGAGTGAAATAGCCCATATAAAATTTCGCTTTTTTTATAAACCGGACTATCAGGAGTATTGAGATATTTAGGCTCTGCCTCAGGAGAAAGAGCCCTTCCTCCAAAACCCACGCACTCCCCTTTTAAGTTAAAAATAGGGAAAATTATTCTATTTCTAAAAAGATCAAGATAAGAGCCATCACTGCTTTTTTTGACTATACCAAGAACATCCACTTTCTTAAGGTCCTCAAGAGAAGCCCTCAAGTATCCAGCCACTACCCTACCCTCTGAAGGAGCAAAGCCTATCATAAACTTTTTAATGGTGGCCTCACTTAACCCCCTATTTTGAAGATACTCTCTTGCCCTGCCTGCTTCTGAATGAGAAAAAAGGAGATGATGATAATATCTTGCCACTCTGTAGTTTATTTCAACCAGGCTTTTATCAACTTTTTTCTTTTTAAATTCCTTTGGATCAACCTCTATCCCTGCTTTTTCAGCAAGTTCAAACAGGGCTTCTTTAAAGGTAAGACCTTTGATTTTCATATAAAAAGTGACAACATCTCCCCCGGCTCCACACCCAAAGCACTTAAAAATCTGTTTCTCCGGACTTACAGTAAAAGAAGGAGTTTTTTCTGAGTGAAAAGGACAGAGACCTACATAATTTCTCCCAACTTTTTTAAGCTTTACATAAGAAGATACCAGGTCCACAATGTCATAATACTCTTTTACCTGTTCAAAAAGCTCTTCTAAAGATTTAGAAGAAGGCATATTGAACTTACCTGAGGTTTAATATATTCTTTAACACAGAGTTTAAAAACTTCAACCCCTTTAGATTTCAAATAAGGGTAGCCATGTAAACCACAGTAACCCCTGTCCCTCCCTCATGGGGCGGAGCATATTCAAATTTTTCTACAAGAGGATGTCCTGTAAGATGGCGTCTTATAGCCTCCCTTAATTTTCCGGTTCCATGTCCGTGCACAAGAAGGACCTTCTTTTTCCCTTCAAGAAAGGCCCTGTTAAGGGCCCTTTCCACCTCCGAAATGGCTTCCTCTACAGTAAGACCAAGAAGCTCAATCCTTGTACTTTCTTTTTCAAAAATTCTTTCTGAAGAAGAAATTTTAAAAGTATTCCGGCTTTTTTTCTTTGGTTTAGCCTCCTCCACCTTTTTTATTCTTTCTTTTTCCACTTCAAGCTTTAAATTCCCTGCTTTTATCTCGCAAATTTTGCCTTTTATTCTCACTATCTCCCCTTGTATCCCCAGACCCGGGATAAAAACCCGGTCTCCTTCTCTTAAGAAGTGCTCTTGAGACTGTTTCTCAAGTAGCATCCTTTCAGAAAATTCTTGGGAAAGCCGGGATAGCTTTTCCCTTAACTTTTTTTCACTTTTTGGCGAGGTTTGAACCTGTTTTAATAAGCTATTCATCTTTTCACGATATTCTTCAATTAATTCTCTCACTTTTTCTCTCTTTTCTTTTTCAAGCTCTTCTTTTTCAGAAAGGAGCTTTTCTTCCTTCTTTTTCAAGGCTTCTTCAAGTTCTTTTAAAGACTCTTCGTGCTTTTTTAACTTTTCTCTCTCTCTGGCAATTACCCTTGTTAGCTGCCAATACTCTTTATCTTTGAGAAACGCTTCTGCCCTTTTGAGAACTTCTTCTGAAATGCCTATCTTTCTGGCAAGTTCAAAGGCAAAGGATTCTCCCCATCTGCCATAAGAAAGTTTATAAAGTGGTTCAAGCCTTTCTGTATCGTATTCCATGCTGGCAAGCTCAAGGCCTGAAAGTTTGACAGCAAAAAGCTTTAGCTGCTGGGAATGGGTGGTAATTACCACTTTAGAACCTCTTTCAAGTAAAACCGAAACAATTCCTGCCACAAGGGCACTCCCTTCCTCAGGATTGGTGCCTTTTCCCGGTTCATCAAGAAGAACTAAGGAGTTTTCATCGGCATTTTCCACAATTTTTTTGAGGTTCTTTAAATGAGAAGAAAAGGAGGACTCTCCTTCCAGCAGATCCTGTTCATCACCAAGATCCACAAACACTTTGTTAAACACAGGAACTTCTGCTTTTCTGGCTGGAACAAGAAAACCTGATTGTGCCATAAGGCTGAGAAGTCCTATTGTTTTGAGGCTAACAGTCTTTCCTCCCAAATTAGGCCCTGAAATAAGGAGCCCTTTTTTTATCAAAAAATCATTGGCAACTGGCCGTCTCCCTTTGTTTTCTTTATAAGCAAGATAAAGAAGAGGATGAATAGCTTCCTTAAAATATATTTCTCCATCCTTTAATACAGGCATTATTCCATTGTATTCTCTCCCAAGTTGTGCCCTTGCCAGAGCAAATTCAAACCGCATAAACTCTTTTTCCATTTCAAGAAAATAAGCTTCTTTTTCTTCAAATTCCCCGGTAAGCTCCTTTAAAATTTTTATTATTTCTCTTTCTTCTTGCCATTTTAATTCTTCCAGATCATTGGCAAGAGAGATTATTTCAGCAGGTTCAATAAAAGCCGTGGCTCCACTTGAGGAGACTTCGTGAAGGATTCCCCTTACTTTGTTTTTATATTCTATTTTTACCGGCAAAACATAACGCTCAGCCCTTTGAGTAATTATAGGCTCTCTTAAGTAACCTTTTTTAAATAATCTATCCTTTATTACTTCAAGCCTTTTCCACAAATTTTCCTGCAGTTCTCTAATTCTCCTTCTAATAGCATAAAGCTGAAAAGAAGCCCGATCTCTTACTTCACCTGCTTCACAGTTTATTACTTCTTCAAGCCTTTCTTCAAGAAAATCCACTTCAGAAAATACTTCTTTAAGCCTTAGAAAGGGAGAATTTTCTAAATAAGGGAGAATAATTCTTACTGAAATGAACCAGGGTTTAAACCTAGCAAGTTCGGCAGGAAGAAAAAAACCGCGTTTCTTTTGCTTAAAAAAGAGCTTTTCTATGGAATTGAGCTCTGGAAAGGAAAATTCAATTTTTTTCTTAAAAAGCTCTAAAACAAAGAGGGTCTCCCTCTGTAAAATACCTGCTTGAAACTTTTCATAAGGAGGAGCAAAGGACTTAAACTCCTCCTTTGCTTTCTCAGAAAACAAAAATTGGGAAGCGTAATTTAAAAATTTGTACCAATCTAATTTTTCAAGAGCAAGTTTCAAGGTTAATCTTTCATGCGCTGCTGAAGTTTTTTCAGCTTTTTAAGAAGCTTCTTCCTTGCAGCCTGCCTTTTCTTCCTTCTCCTTACCCCGGGTTTTTCATAAAATTCCCTTTTTTTCACTTCAGAAAGAATTTTGGTTTTTTCAACAAGCCTTTTAAACCTCTTTAAAGCCTGCTCAAAAGATTCTCCTTCCCTTACAACTATTCCAGCCAAAAGGAACTCCCTCCTTTCAAAATTTTTTGCATAAGCCTACCATCTTTTCTCCTTTTTGTCAAGTCAAAATATTTGCTCACTTTTAGAGCTGGAGTAAAATAAGGAGTTTAAAAAGGAGGACACATGAATAACTCTTTTGCCGTACTCATAGACGGAAGCTCTTTTATTTATAGGGCTTATTATGCCATTCCTGGCTATCTCTCCACAAGTAAGGGCTTCCCCACAAAAGCTATCTTTGGCATCACCCAGATGCTTCTGAAAATACTCAAGGAAAAGGATCCTAAAATAATAGTCTGGTTTGCAGATGAGGCTGAGCCCACTTTTAGACACAAGGAGTTTAAAGATTACAAAGCAAATCGTCCACCCATGCCAGATGACCTGAAAGTCCAACTACCTTACATAAAAAAAATTGTCCAGCTCCTTGGCGTTCCGTGGATTTCCTACCCTGGATACGAAGCTGATGATCTTATTGCCACTTTTATCAAAACCTTTGCCATTCCTTCAATAATAGTGGCAGGAGACAGGGATCTCTATACCCTTATAAACAGAGAGGTACTTATTTACGATCCCGTAAGAGAAAAGCTACTTGACCTCCGCGAGTTTGAAAAAAAATATGGATTTCCTCCTGCAAAATATCCAGAATTCAGGGCTTTGACAGGAGACAAAAGTGACAATATTCCCGGGGTACCCGGCATTGGAGAAAAAACAGCCCAGAAGCTTCTTATCAAATTTGGCTCACTTGAAGGCATTTTTGAAAATCTTGAAAAAGTCTCCCCGGCAAGGATAAGAAAAGCCCTTAAAGACCATAAAGAGCAGGTTTTTCAAAACTTAAAATTAATTACTTTAAATACCTCTGCCCCCCTTCCTTCAAAAGAGCTCTCTTTTTATTACAAAAAACCAGCTAACATAATAGAATTAAGAACAATCTTCAAAGAACTGGAATTTAAAAAATTTTTAAAAGAACTGGAGGTTGAGAAAAAGCTTGAGTTTAAGGAAGTAAAAATTTTAGATCCAGCCAAACTAAAAAATCTTTCTGTAGCTATTTATATTAAAGACTTGGACGGGAATTTAAAGCTTTTTGATGTAAAAGAGCCTCAGGTTTTTATAGGAATTTCAGAAAGAGAAGTCTTTAAAATTTCTCTTTCTAAACTAAGCCATTATTTAGATGAAAAAGAAAAAAATACACCCCTTTTCGTCCATGATTATAAGAGGCTAAAAAAACTCTATGGCTTTAGCAGCAAAAGGAAAATTCTTGACACAAAGCTTGCCGCCTATCTCCTTAATCCCGGAAAAAAAGACTACTCACTGGAAACCCTTCTTAATGAAGAGCTGGATATAAAGGCAGGTAAGGAAGAGGAAAAGGTTATAGGCCTTTATATCCTGGGGAAAACGCTCAAACAAAGGCTTGAAGAAGAGGGACTATGGGAATGGGAATGGAAAGTTGAGGCCCCTTTATCAGAAGTGCTTGCTGAAATGGAAAAATGGGGGATAAAGATTGATGTAGATTATGTAAGGATCCTATCAGAAGAATTTCAGCAAAGACTAAAACAACTTGAAGAAAAGATGTATGCTATCTCGGGCACGAAGTTTAATCCCCGCTCCTCTCAGGAAATTGCCAGAATTTTGTTTTTTAAATTGAATCTTCCTAAAATTAAGAAAACTCCCAGGAGTCAGCTTCCCTCCACAGATGCTGAAGTGCTACAAGAACTTTCAAAACTCCACCCTCTGCCAGCCATTCTCCTTGAATATCGTTCCATCTATAAGCTTAAAAGCACCTACCTTGATCCCTTTTTAAAACTTGCTTCAACCGGTGACCACAGAATTCACACAGAATTCAATCAAACCGGTACAGCCACAGGGAGGCTCAGCTCCCAGAATCCCAACCTGCAAAATATTCCTATAAAAGGCGAAGAAGGTCCAAAAATAAGAAGGGTATTTATAGCTGAAAAAGGCTGGGTCCTTGTAAGCGTGGATTATTCCCAAATTGAGCTTCGGCTATTAGCCCATTTTTCTCATGATGAAAACCTCCTTAGGGCCTTTGAAAGAGGAGAAGACATCCATGCCTTTACTGCCTCTGAAATTTTTGGTGTGCCCATAGACAAGGTTACGCGAGATATGAGAAGGCTCAGCAAGGCCATAAACTTTGGCATAGCCTATGGTATGAGTGCTTATGGACTGAGCAAGGAGCTCAAAATAAGCAAAAAAGAAGCCGAAACTTTTATTGAAAAGTACTTTCATAGATACCCCGGAATTAAAAATTACATTGAAGAAACAATTAACTTTGCCAGAGAGCACGGCTTTGTGAAAACCATTACCGGAAGAAAAAGATATATCCCCGAGCTGAAAAGTAACAACTATAGTATAAGAGAAATGGGGAAAAGGATTGCGGTAAATACTCCTATTCAGGGTTCAGCTGCGGATTTAATCAAGTCTGCCATGGTTGGCCTTTTCAGAAAAATCAAAGAAATGGGCTTAAAAACCAGAATTTTATTGCAGGTACACGACGAGCTTCTCCTTGAAGTGCCTGAGGAGGAAAAGGAAAAAGTACTTCCTCTGATAAAAGAAACAATGGAAAATCCCTTTGAATCTGCAGGAATAAACATAAAACTCAATGTGCCTATAAAAGTAAATCTCGCTGCGGGTAAAAACTGGGCAGAGTGCAAATAAATCATGGAAAGGCTTGATAAAATTCTTGCAAATTATGGTATTGGAAGCAGAAAAGAAGTCTCAAAACTTATAAGAAAAAAAGGAGTAAAAGTAAACGGAGTTTTAACAAAAGATCCAGGCCTAAAGGTGAATCCAGATGAGATAGTGATTGAACTGGAAGATGGGCAGATTATAAGGCCATCCAATCATTTCTACTATAAGTTTTACAAACCAAAAGGCTACCTAACTTCAACGAGAGACAGATTCCCCACCATAATGGAACTTCTTCCTGAAGACTTGCCAGGCAAAAAAAGACTTTTTCCAGCAGGAAGGCTTGATAAAGATGCAGAAGGTCTTATTCTTCTCACCACAGATGGGGAGCTTGCCCATAGAATAACTCATCCCAGATGGAAATTACCTAAATTATACCAAGTAAAAATTGAAACACCCCTCTCAGAGGGCTGGATTAAAACGCTGGAAAAGGGCATTGAATTAAAAGAGGGAAAAACTCTTCCCTGCAAAATTAAACCTCTTAATCAAGAAAGGACGGAACTCCTTGTAGAAGTCTATGAGGGAAGGTATCATCTGCTGAAAAGGATGTTTGCTAAAGCCGGAACCAGGGTTTTAAACATCAAAAGGCTTGCTATTGGAAAAATAGAGCTTGAAGATATGAAAGAAGGAGAAGTAAGAGCACTTAGCCCTGAAGAGCTTCACCTTCTCCGCAGGGAAGTTTCACTATAAACTTTGTACCTTTTTCAGCCGGTTTTTCCACTTCTATCTCACCACCATGAAGTCTTACAATAGAATAGACCATAATAAGACCGGTGCCTGCTTCTTTGAGCTCCATAATATCACCTTTTTTTAATTTTTCCATTAGCTCATCTGGAAGCCCTTCTCCTTCGTCTTCCACCACTACAATGGCTCTATTGTTCTCTTTAAAAAGGCTGATTTTTACCCTCCCTTCTCCATTCATTGCCTTGACAGCGTTATCAATCAGATTTATCCACACCCTTTTTAATTGAAAGGGATCGGCAACACAAATTATATCTTCGCCTTCCATCAAAAACTTCACTTCTGGATAGGAAAGTTCGTAAAGAGAAACTGCTTCTTTTATGTTTTCTTTAAGAGAAATTTTTCTAAATTTTGGCTCACTTTTTCTTGAAAAATAGTAAAAATCCGAAGCAAGCCTGCGAAGCTCTTCTACATAGTTCTCAATCGTCCGGGTGGTTTTGTAGAGGATTTCTCTTTGAGACTCCTCAAGATAAGGCTCCAGTTTTCTTCTTAATCTTTGAATAGAAAGCTGAATAGGGGTTAATGGATTTTTTATCTCGTGAGCCACCCTTGTAGCCACATCTTTCCAGATGGACAGTTTTTTTAGATTTTCTTTCTCTTCAAGGTTTTCAAAAATAAGAAAATAGGCTTCTCCCTTAAAAATTTTTATCTTTGAAGCAAAAAGCCCTATATAAAAGGATGAACCATTGCGAGATAAACGATAATTTTTATATACAGTTTCCTGCAGTTTGAGGGAACTGATTATCCTCTGCACTTCAAGCTCTTTGAGGAGTTCTTCTATTTCTGAAAACCCAAGAAGTTTGAGAAATTCTTCCATCATTTTATTGACATACTCCACTTTATTATCAAGCCCAAGGATCACTATCCCAACAGGAAGATGATTGAGAATTGAGCGTAAGTATTCATTGTATTGCTGCATTTCTTCTTCATACTGCTTTATCTTTTGAACCATTTCTTTAAAGGACTTTACAAGAATGCCTATTTCATCATTGGTAAGAGGTGTGGAGGATATACCTTCTATCTGATAATCTTTTCTGGAAATTTTTTGTGTGGCAAGAATAAGCCCCTGAAGGGGCTCTGTAAGGTTTCTTGCAATTTTACTTCCTACCCAGACTCCTATAAACACAATGAGAAGCAAAATAAGAGCAAGAGAGAGTATCAAAAATGCATTGAAAATTTTATAAAATCTCTTTTCTGCCCCCTTTTTGTAAGCATTTATCTCATCAAAGTCAAGCAGCTTCCCCACAGCAAGGATCCAGGGACGGCCATATCTATCCTTTGTTGGTATAAAAACTCTTACAAGGGTCTTATCACCCAGAATTGAAATCTGAGACTGGGGAGTACCTTCCTTTTTTATCTTTTCCAGAATTGAAGGAGGAATCCCCAGATTTCTGAGACTGTCAAGGGAATACGTCTTCTCTTCAGGATCTCCCTTATAACTATAAACTTCTATGGAATCAAGGTCAGAGAAATATCTGTAATGTTCCCTTAAATAACGACTTCTTATTCTTTTTGTTTTGGAAATATATTCGTCAATGATTTTATGGCCCTTTGCCATAAGTTCTCTTTCTATATCTCTGTAATAGTCTTCAATTGTCATAAAATTAGCAACAATCTTATCTTCCAAAAACTCTCTGAACCAGTAGTCCACACTTTTTTTGAGAAAAAAGAAGCTTCCCATTGTTAATACTAATGAAGGAAAAAGAATGGAAAGAAGATATGTGGAAAAAAGTTTAAATTTCAGGCTTTTTGACACCTGTTTTATATTTAATTGCCAGAAAATTTTAAAAAGATATCTAAAAATAAAGTAAAGTAAAAGCAAAATAAGAATAAAATCAATCTGAAGCGCCAGAAAAAGAAAAAAATTTCTCTGAAAAACGCTGAAAAATGGAATTTCAAAATAATTAAACTCAATAAAAAGAAAAACAAATACCAGAAACAAAAAGAGTAAAAATGACTTCTTTTTAAACTCTTTAAAAAATTTTACTCTGGGCATGAGCTGTTAGTAGAACTCTTTTAAAATTGGATTCTCTTCTCAGATCTTCTGAAAAGGCTGTGTTTAACTCAATTGTAATCGTTTCATCTATATAAAGCTGCTGTTGGTTATAGGAATTTACAACAAAAGGCACAAAAAAAGAGTTCATCTGTAATAAATATTTTAACAAATCCTCTGGATGGGCAAATTTAAAGGCTTGATTTGCTCTTTTGAGGATGTAAAAATTTTCTGCAGGTTCATAAAAAAGGGTTATTTTCGTACTTACTTCTTTTAATAACTTGTCCTTCCAGAAAAACTTTTTTTTGTAAATCCGAAATGTATATTTAATATACACGGGAAACTTTTGTTCTTTCAAGGCAAGGAGTAATCGTTGAAAAGGAAAAGTTTGATAATGAACATTAATTAATATCCCCTCTGGCTGTTTCCATGCTTTGGTAGTAATATCAAAACACAATCCTGCGAGAGGGAAGAGAATAAAGATTAATAGGGAGAAAAATAAAGCCTTTTTCATGTTGAAATTATTTTATCATAATTCGGAAAAAAATGTAGATGAGCTCTTGACAAAAGAAAAAATGTATTTATTATTAAAAACTGGTTAAGGTTCCCCGGTAGCTCAATTGGCAGAGCATCGGGCTGTTAACCCGAGGGTTGCAGGTTCGAGCCCTGCCCGGGGAGCTTATTTTATTATCTAAAAAGGCGTCAAAGTCATTAAAAAGAACTTGCCCATAAGGTTTCAAAATTTTTCCTGCCTGTTTTTTAATGGCTATGTAAAATAGGCTTAATTTGAAATTAAATCCCCTAAAGGAGTATTAATATGGAAAATCTTTCTTCTCCTATTTATCTCTCAGAATTAAGAAAAAAAAGCCTGCCAGAATTATACGAAATAGGTGAAAAGCTTGGCATAGAAAATATTTATAACTTCTACAAGAAGTCTGATGTAATATACCAAATAATTCAAAACCTCCTTATCAAGAATGCAGAAATTATTGTGGAAGGCGTATTAGAGGTTTTACCGGAAGGATTTGGTTTTCTTAGATTCAACGATTACAATTACTTACCCAGTTCTGAAGATATTTATGTCTCTCCTCCTCAAATAAGGAAGTTTGGTTTAAAAACAGGAGATACCATTCTTGGTCAGATAAGGCTTCCTAAAGAAGGAGAGAAGTACTTTGCCTTGGCAAAAATTGAAAAAATAAATTATCTCAGTCCTGAAATAGTAAGAACAAGAACTCCTTTTGATCACCTTACCCCTATTCATCCAAATGAGTGGTTACGGCTTGAAACAGATCCAGAAAATTATTCTACAAGAATTATAGACCTTTTTGTACCCATAGGCAAAGGGCAGAGAGGACTGATAGTTGCTCCCCCAAGAACAGGGAAAACTGTGCTTCTCCAGAATATTGCTAATGGGATAGTGAAAAATTATCCTGACATTCACCTTATGATTCTTCTCATTGATGAAAGGCCAGAGGAAGTTACCGAAATGCAACGAATTGTACCCAAGGCAGAAATTATAAGTTCCACTTTTGATGAACCCCCGCAAAAGCACACTCAGGTGGCAGAGATCGCTATAGAAAGGGCTAAAAGGCTTGTAGAATGTAAATACGATGTGGTAATTCTCCTTGATAGTTTAACCCGTCTTACCAGGGCATACAATACTGTTGTGCCTTCAAGTGGAAAGCTTCTTTCTGGTGGAATTGATGCCAATGCCCTTCATAAACCAAAAAGATTTTTTGGAGCAGCAAGAAACATAGAAGAAGGTGGAAGCTTAACTATAATTGCCACCTGCCTTATAGACACTGGAAGCCGTATGGACGAAGTAATTTTTGAAGAATTTAAAGGCACAGGAAACATGGAAATAGTCTTAGACAGAAGACTTGCTGATAAAAGAATCTGGCCTGCTATTGACATTCACTTAAGTGGAACAAGAAAGGAAGATTTGCTTCTTCCCCCGGAGATCCTTCACAAGGTCTGGCTCCTCAGAAAAGTCCTTGCTCCCCTTGGTCCGGTTGAATGCATGGAATTTCTCCTGGAAAAACTTAAAGATACAAAAAGTAATGAAGAGTTCTTAAGTATAATGAATCAGTAAAAAACAAATGAATATGAAACTTGTTTTCTCTGAATTAGAAGATAAAGAAAAGAAACTTATTACAGAAAAATTTGGAAAATATCAATTAGTATTCTTAAATGAGCCATTAAAGCAGGACAATCTTGATAAGTACATTGATGCAGATATCCTTTCTATATTTGTTAATAGCAGAATTGATCGTTCAATAATTGAGCGAATGCCTAAGCTTAAAATGATTGCTACCCGTTCAACTGGATTTGATCACATAGATATAGAGGCATGTAAGGAACATGGAATAGTTGTTAGCAATGTACCCAGGTATGGAGATCACACTATTGCTGAACATGCCTTTGCATTACTTTTAGCTATAGTAAAAAACTTATTGCTTAGTGTTGAAAGAGTTAAAAAAGGGATATTCAGTTATAAAGGATTAAGAGGACTTGAACTCAAAGGGAAAACTCTTGGAGTAATTGGTACTGGAAATATTGGTAAAAATATGATAAAAATTGCTAAAGGTTTTGATATGACAGTTATTGCTTATGATGCTTATCCTGATTATGAAATAGCCAATCAGTTAGGATATAAATATGTTAGTTTTGAAGAATTGCTAACTAATAGTGACATTATAAGTATTCATGTACCCTTACTACCATCTACCAGACATATGATAAACAAACAGAACTTACATCTTTTAAAAAAGGGAGTAATAATCATTAATACTGCTCGGGGACCTATAATTGAGACAGAGGCATTGCTTTTAGGTTTAGAAAAAGGAATAATTGGTGCTGCAGGCTTAGATGTATTAGAAGGTGAACACGACCTTGTCCAAGTGCCAGAGTTAATAAACCATAATTTTGAAAAACAAATAAATTATAAGTTATTAGCATTAAATTATATGCTTATCCACCATCCAAGAGTGATTATCACACCACACAATGCATTTAATACTCAAGAAGCATCGGAAAGAATATTGTTTACCACCATTGAGAACATCAATTCTTTTCTTAACGGAAAACCTATCAATAGAGTTGTATAAATTTTTAAACCAGGCCCCTTTATAAAGGGACCTGGGATAACTTTTTTAATGCTCTAAGATTGCCTTTTCCTTCTTAACTTTCTCCTGAAGTTCAACAAGCTTCCAGACATCCAAAGACGGGGCCTCCTTGAAAAGTGCCTCCGGATTTTCCAGATCAAGGGCTATTTTCAACACTTCATCTACATTTTCTACCAGTTTGATATCAAGTTTTTTAATTATCTTTGGATTTATTTCTTTAAGGTCCTTTTCATTTTCTTTGGGTATAATAACAGTCTTTATTCCACCTCTTACAGCAGCAAGAAGCTTCTCTTTAAGGCCTCCAATAGGAAGTACCCTTCCCCTGAGGGTTATCTCTCCTGTCATAGCCACAGTATTTTTTACTGGTACTTTAAGAAGGGCAGACACAATAGCTGTAGCAATGGTGATACCTGCACTTGGCCCATCCTTGGGAATAGCTCCCTCTGGTACATGTACATGAATGTCAATCTTGGTGTAAAAATCAAGGGGTAAACCCAATTGAAGTGCCCTTGATCTCACATAACTCATAGCTGCCTGCACAGACTCCTGCATTACTTCCCCAAGCTTTCCGGTAATCTGAAGATTTCCTTTACCAGGCATAATTACAGCCTCTATCTGAAGCAAACACCCACCTGTCTCTGTCCAGGCAAGGCCTGTGGCTATACCTACCTGCGGTTTTTCCTCTGCCACCCCATACCTATACCTGGGCACTCCCAGAAACTTCTCCAGTTTGGAAATCGTTACTTTTATTGGTTTATAACGCTCCGGATCCCGAGCCACCTCTCTTGCTACTTTTCTACAAATATTGGCAATTTCCCTTTCAAGATTTCTCACTCCCGCCTCTTTGGTATACTTCCTTATAATCTCAAGAATTGTTTTGTCAGGTAAAGTAAACATTTCTGGCTTAAGCCCATGAGCCTCAAGTTGCCTGGGAAGCAAATATTTTTTAGCAATCTCAAGCTTCTCCTCCTCTGTATAGCCAGGAATTTCTATAATCTCCATTCTGTCAAGAAGAGGAGCAGGGATGGTAAAAAGGGTATTGGCCGTGGTAATAAAAAGCACCTTGGAAAGGTCATACTCCACTTCAAGGTAATGGTCCTGAAAAGAATAATTCTGTTCCGGATCCAGCACTTCTAAAAGGGCTGCTGCCGGATCTCCCCGAAAGTCTGCCCCTATTTTATCCACTTCATCCAGACAAAATACAGGATTAATAGTTCCTGCCTTTTTCATTCCCTGGATGATCTTACCAGGAAGTGCCCCAACATAGGTCCTCCTGTGCCCCCTTATCTCCGCCTCATCCCTTACTCCACCAAGAGAAATCCTCACAAACTTTCTTCCAATTGCCTCAGCTATGGACTTAGCAAGAGAAGTCTTTCCCACTCCAGGAGGCCCAACAAAACAAAGAATAGGACCTTTAATCTTTTTAGTAAGTTTTTGTACAGCAAGATGCTCTATAATCCTCTGTTTGGGTTTTTCAAGGCCATAGTGATGTTTGTTTAAAATTTCTTCCACTTTTTCTAAATCTATATTGTCTTTTGTTTTCTCATACCAAGGAAGACTGAGCAGCCAATCTATGTAATTTCTTACCACTGTGGCCTCGGCAGACATGGGAGACATAAGAGAAAGCTTCTTAAACTCCTTTCTTACAACCGAAGCCACATACTTAGGAAGCTTTTTTTTCTTTATTCTCTTTTCAAGCTCAGCCAGATCACTTCTGCCATCTTCCCTCTCTCCAAGCTCCTTCTGAATGGCTTTCATCTGCTCGTGGAGATAATAATCTCTTTGAGTCTTTTCCATCTGCTTTTTGACCCGCTCCCTTATACGGGCTTCTGTCTTTATAATTTCAATCTCTCCACGCAGAAAATTAAGTAAGTATTCAAGTCTTTTCCTCACACTGATGGTTTCAAGAAGTTTCTGCCTCTGTTCAAGTTTGAGGCTCAAAACAGCACCCAATCTATCAGAAAACTCTGCAGGATCATCTATGGAAAGTAAACTACTTACTACTTCTGGATTCAACTTCTTATTATAATGCGCATACTCATCCAGAGACTCTTTACACAACTTTAAAAGAGCCACCGTCTCCAGATCGTTTTCTACCACCTCCGTTTTGGGTTCTACTTCAACCAGAAAATAATCTGGATTGGGCAAAAATCTTAAAATTCTACCCCTGTGTAATCCTTCTACCAAAATTTTAAGTGTGCCATCCGGAAGTTTAAGAAGCTGAATAATTTTACAAAAAGTCCCTACCCTATAAATGTCATCTTCACTGGGATGATCAAGCTTGGCATCCTTTTGAGCCGCCAGAAAAATTATCTTATCGTGCTCATAAGCTGTTTCTATGGCAAGAATACTCTTTGTCCTGCCAATAAATAAAGGCACAGCCGTATTAGGAAATACTACAATTTCTCTCAATGGAAGAAGTGGTAAAACTTTTATATTGTTTTTTATTATCTCTTCCTTCATAACCTTCTCTAACCTCCTTCAACTATTCTTTTTTCTCTAAAAATTAAGACTGGTCGCTCTTTTTTCAAGACGACTTCTTCAGTAACTATGCATTCTTTTACCCCTCTTAAAGACGGAAGTTCATACATCACATCTATCATGATTTCTTCTATAATAGAACGAAGCCCCCTTGCTCCTGTCTTTCTTTTCAATGCCTCCTCTGCCACTGCCCTGAGTGCCCCCTCGGTGAACTTAAGCTCCACTCCTTCCATTTCAAAAAGTTTTTGATACTGCTTTATCACAGAATTTTTCGGTTCCACAAGAATTCTTATCAAATCTTCCACTCCAAGTTCGTCAAGGGTAGCAATTACAGGAAGCCTTCCCACAAACTCGGGGATAAATCCATACTTTATCAAATCCTCTGGCTGCACCTTGGAAAGCACTTCCCCAAGGGTCAGATCTTTTACGCTTTTTATCTCCGCTCCAAAACCAATAGAGCCTTTACCAAGTCGTTTTTTTATTATTGCATCAAGACCTACAAAAGCCCCCCCACAGATAAATAAAATATTCTTGGTATCCAGTCTTATGTATTCCTGCTGGGGATGCTTTCTTCCTCCTTTGGGAGGAATATTGGCAATGGTACCCTCAAGAATCTTAAGAAGCGCCTGCTGTACCCCCTCTCCAGAAACATCCCTTGTAATTGAAGGGCTATCACTTTTTCTGGCAATCTTGTCTATCTCATCTATATAAACTATGCCCTTTTCTGCAAGCTCCACTTCGTAATTTGCCGCCTGAAGTAAATATAAGAGTATGTTTTCCACATCCTCCCCCACATACCCTGCCTCTGTAAGAGGAGTGGCATCAGCAATGGTAAAAGGCACCTTTAAAAACCTGGCAAGTGTCTGGGCAAGCAGAGTTTTCCCGCATCCAGTAGGTCCAATAAGTAAAATGTTTGTTTTCTGAACCTCTACATCTTTTAATTTGCCTTTATACCTCTTTTCGTATTCCACCCTTTTGTAATGGTTGTACACGGCAACGGAAAGAATTTTTTTGGCCCTCTCCTGCCCTATTACATACTGATCAAGATACTCCTTTATCTCTGGAGGTGTGGGAATTTTTGATCCCGAAGTCACACCACTTTCTTCCCATCTATCATATTCTTCTTTAAGAATCTCATTACAAAGTTCCACACACTCATCACAAATATACGCAGAAGAGCCTGCAATTAGTTTTCTTACTTCGCTCTGGCTTTTACCACAAAAAGAACACTTTGGTTCTTTATCTTTCTCATTCATTTTTCTCACCTTCCCTCGTTGTTAAAACTTTATCAATAAGTCCGTAGGCTAAAGCCTCTTCAGCAGACATATAAAAATCCCTTTCAGTATCCACCCTTATTTTATCTTTTGGCTGACCTGTATGTTTGGCAAGTATCTCGTTAAGAATCTCTCTAAGTCTCAAAATCTCCCTGGCCTGAATTTCCACATCTGTAGCCTGCCCCTGAAAGGCTCCCATGGGTTGGTGAACCATTATTCTGGAATGGCGAAGTGCATACCTCTTTCCTTTTGTCCCGGCAGCAAGAAGGACTGCAGCCATACTGGCTGCCTGCCCCACACAAATGGTGCAAACATCAGGTTTTATGTATTGCATGGTATCGTAAATAGCAAGGCCTGCAGTAACAAGGCCTCCTGGAGAGTTTATGTAAAGCATTATGTCTTTTTCCGGATCCTCAGCCTCAAGAAATAGAAGCTGAGCTATCACCAAATTTGCAAGATTTTCATCTATCTGCGTCCCAATAAAAATTATACGCTCTTTCAAAAGCCTGGAATAGATATCATAAGCCCTTTCCCCACGCCCTGTCTGTTCTATTACTATGGGAATGTAATAACTCACCTTAGCTCTCCTTTTCTACAGGTTTGGCATTCTCTTCCAAAAATTTAAGCGTCTTTTCGGCAAGTTTCTTGGGTAAAATATTAAAATACACTATTCCCCTTGCCCTTTCTACAGATATATTTAATCCTTTTGAAATGGCCTCTATATCCTTTTCTATTTCCTCCTGAGAAATCTCTATGTCTTCAAGCTCAGCAATTTTTTCCAGAATAAGCTCTTCTTTTGCCTGACGCTCTGCCACTGGCCTTAACCTTTTTTCAAGTTTCTCAGGAGAAATATTCAACTTTTCCAGGCTAAAACCGTCTCTTTCCAGTGACTGCTGTACCTGATCATAAAGTTGATTAAGTTTGAACTCTATATACCTTTCCGGGACTTTAAAATCCACTTTTTCCAAAATTTTTTCAAGTAGCCTCTCCCTGAACCTACTTTGATTCCTCCTCTTTTTTTCCTCAAGTAATCTTTTTCTCACTCCTTCTTTTAAAGCCTCCACAGTCTCAAATCCAAGATTAAGAGATTTTACAAATTCATCAGTAAGCTCCTTGAGCTTCCTTTTATAAACCTCTTTTACTTCTATCTCATACCTTACCTTTTTACCAGCAAGAAGTGGATTTAACCCCTCCTCTGGATACTCTACCTCCACTGTAAACTTATCTCCTGTCTTCTTCCCTACAAGAGCTTTTTCAATGGTTTCATTAAACTCTCCTGTTCCTACATCTACAAATAAAGCATCTGCCTGATGCCCTGGAATGGGCTTTTCTCCATCAAAGGCCTCAAATTTTATTACTACTACATCTCTTTCCTTTATCTCTTCATCAGGCTCTGCCTTCTTAAGCTCTGCAAAAGAATAACGCATTTCTTCAATAACCTTTTCCACCTCGTCCTCGCTCACTTCATCTCTGTCTCTTTCCACTTCAAGGCCTATATAATCTTCTCTTTTTAACTTTATCTCAGGACGAATATCCACTCTAACAGAGTACGTAAACTCCTCTCCTTCTTTCAGAGCACTAAATTCCTCCACCCGTGGTTGAAATAATGGTTCAAGTTGCGTCTCTTTTATAGCCCGGGGCAAAGTATTTTCAATAATCTGTTCAATACTCTTCTCCTCAATCTCTTCTTTAAATAACTTTTTTACCAGATAAGGAGGAACCTTCCCCTCTCTGAACCCCTTTACCTTGGCCTTTTTACCTACATCTCTGATTACTTTAGTAATTATCCTGGTTACCTCTTCCTCAGGCACTTTAACTTTTACAATCTTTTCCACTTCGCTAACATCCTGCACTTCCACTCTCATCTTCTACTTTTCCTCCTTTCTCTTAAAAATTTCCTTCTCTTAACCTTACCATTAATTTTCAATTTTTACAAGCTTTCCCTGATAAAGCTCTCTTTCACGAAATCTTTTTCTTATCAAATTGATAACTTCCATCTTTTTGGCCACCCAAATAGGTGCTAAAATTTCTTCCTCTCTTGCCTCTGAACAAACCCTGTGAATCACTACATCCGAAGGCAGATATGCTATTGCTTCAACCACAAGATCTACATACTCCTCAAGTTCTATTGGCTTATACTCACCTTTCTGATAAAGCTCTGCCATTTTTGTGCCTTTGACTATGTAAAGGGCATGAAATTTTATTCCATCTATTCCCAGGCTGGCAAGTGTTTTTACTGTCTCAAGCATCATTTCCCTATTCTCTCCAGGAAGTCCAAAAATTATATGCACCACCACAGGAAAGCCCTCTTTCTTAAGAAGTGCGTGAGCCCTTAAGAAGTCTTCAAAAGTGTGCCCCCTATTAATCCGCTTCAGGGTTTCATCATGCACACTCTGCACCCCAAGCTCAAGCCAGACATACTTTCCTTTATCCCTGTAACTCTTTAAAAGCTCAACCACATCTTTATTTATACAATCAGGCCTTGTGCCTATTGCCATCCCTGCAATGGAATCTTTTAAAAACACAAGATCATAGGCTTTTTTTAATTTTTCAATAGGTCCATAGGTATTACAAAAAGACTGAAAGTAAAGAATAAACTTGCGGAAGCCCTTTTTCTCAAATCTTTCACTAAAAAGCCTTATTTGTTCTTCAAGACTATAGCCTTTTGCCCAAAGCCCTGTGCCAGAGCCTTTGGGGTCACAATAGATACAACCTCCATAACCTTTTGTACCATCTCTATTGGGACAGCTAAACCCTGCGTCAAGAGGAATTTTTTTTACCTTCTCTCCGAACTTTTCTTTTAAAAATCTATTCAGAGTGTAATAAGGATCCTTCGGGCTAAACCTCATCCTTAGCTCCGTATTTTTCCAATACAAAGTCAATAGCTTCTTCCCTGGTTCTTATTCTACCGGCAAGGGCTTCAACTTCCACATCCTCAAGTATTTTTTTAAAAATAGGCCCGGGTTTAAAACCAAGCTTTATAAGATCGTGTCCTGTAATCAGCCTGGGTTTCTTTTTCTTTTCCTCAAGTTCTTTTTTTAACTCAAACAACTCACAAAAAAATGCCTTTAATCTCTCCTCGTAATCAGGCTCTTTGTCAGGCCCCCTGCTGGCAAGAGAGTCTGCCATGGCAACCACAAAAAGCCCTTCAAGATGCGGCACATCTCTTAAAAGATTCCTTTTAGCCCTGAGAGTAAGCCTTCCAGCCTCTTTTTCGTTTAAAAGATGCACCGGCCTCATGTGAGCTCTGACGAGAAGGCAAACCATATCAATTATATCTCCCTTAAACCTCCACCTCTCTCCCATCTCTCTGAAAAGCTCTGCAGAAACCTTTTCATGGCCGTAAAAAGTAATCCTTTTTTCTCCGTTTTCCTCTTTTTCAGCAAAAGTATAACCCTTACCAAGATCATGAAAAAGACTTGCAAGTTTTACGCTCACCACAAAGTCCTCGTCCTGAGGAAGGGTGTGAAGCACAGGAGAAAGAAATTCCTCTGGCTTTTTAAGAATTTCTTCTGCCCACCCCAGGGACTCCATCATGTGTCCCCACACATCAAGATGATGAAAACCAGGTTGAGGAACTCCCTTGCACTCTTTAATTTCGGGAAAAACTTCTTCAAGCACCCCATCCTCATCCATCAATTTAAAGCACTCATAAGCCCTCTCTGAAACAAGAATTCTCATAAGTTCATAGTTTACCCTTTCAGGAGAGCAGAGCACAAGGAGCTTTTTGTTTCTGGCAAACATAGCCCTGGTCAGGGCTTCTATTTCTCCAAAGCCCTCTGCAAAAAAACGATAACCCCTTAAAATCCTTAAAGGATCCTGCTGTATATTATCTTCAGAAATAGCCCGAATTATTTTTTCTTGAATATCCTTTAGCCCTCCCAGAGGATCAATAAAGGAAAAGGCTTCCTTTTTAAAAAGCTCTTTTACCGGAAGAGCAAAGGCATTTATGGTAAAATCCCTTTGTCTAAGATCATCTTCAATAGAACCTCCTTTAAGCTCAGTGAAGTCCAGGGTAAAATCCTTCCCTGCCACCCTGAATATACCAAAAATTCGTGAAAGAGGTACAAATTTAAGACCAAGCTTTTCTGCAGCAAATTGGGCAAAGTTTTCTGCATTTTTTAAAGCAAAGTCAAGGTCAAAAATTTTGCGCTCAAAAAAAAGATCTCTCAGACATCCTCCAACAAGATAAAAGTCTTCTCTAAATCTAAACTTTCGCAAAAGTAAAAAAAGCCTATTTTTTACCTCAGAATTTATTCCAAGACTTTGCCAAAAACTCTTAGAATCCAACTTATTTCTCAAGAAGTTACAAGGTTAGCATTTTTTATAACTTTAATTTATTTTATCATAACCAATAACTCGTCGCAAACTGTAATAAAAAACTTTTCCCCACACCTTAGGAAAAAGAAGTGTGGGGAAAAATTTTATAAAATTTTGTTAAAATTATTCCTTAGATTCTTGAACTTCAGAAGACGCTTCTTGAGTACTTTCCTGAGTCTGAGCCTCTACAGTCTCTTCCTGAGATTTTTCTTCTTTTGTCTGCTCTTTTGCCTCTTCTTTTGGCTCCTCTTTTATCAAGCCATATTCTTTCTTCTTCCTTTTAATAAATTCATTTACTTTTTTAAGCCTTTCTTTCTTTATTTTAGAGGGCTTGGTAGAAATTTTTTCCTCCACAAGCTCAACTATTGCCATCATGGCAGCATCACCACGCCTTGGACCAAGCTTGATCACCCTTGTATATCCACCAGGCCTGTCCAGATACTTCTCCCTGAGCTCGGTAAAAAGCTTCCTTACTACGGCTTTATCCCTTATAAACCCTAAAGCCCTTCTCCTTGAGGCAAGATCACCCCTTTTTGCCAAGGTAATCATTTTATCAGCTACCCTTCTAAGCTCCTTTGCCTTAGCAAGAGTGGTAGTGATTCTTCCATATTTAAAGAGATCTGTAACCTGATTTCTTAAAATAGCCCGGTGATGCTCTGTATCTGTACCAAGTCTTCTACTAACTTTTCTGTGTCTCATCTCTCCCCTCTCCTTTAAGTTTTCTAATCTTTAGACCTTAGGAGACTTCCATTTTATATCCGTCATACCCAATTTAAGATTTAATTTACCCAACTTTTCTATTATCTCATCAAGGGACTTCTTTCCAAAACTCCTTAACTTCAAAAGTTCTGTTTCTGTCTTCTGTACCAGCTGTCCAATATAATTAATACCTGCTCCTTTAAGACAATTATAAGCTCTTCCAGAAAGTTCAAGCTCCTCTATAGGAAGATTCAATATATTGTTCAAAGAATTAGCTTCTTTTTCCTGAGATTCTATTTCTATCTTTTCATCTCCAAGAAATACTGCAAGCTGATCTATCAAAATACGGGCAGCCTGAGTTAAAGCTTCTTTGGGTTCAATAGTCCCATCAGTATATATTTCAAGCACTAAGCTGTCATAATCACTGCTCTTTGCCACCCTTGCAGGATTTACCACAAAATTTACCTTCACTATAGGAGAAAAAATAGCATCTACTAAAATTACTCCTATTTCATGATTTTTATCGTACTCCGCAGGCACATATCCTCTTCCACGCTCAACCTTAAGCTCCATGGAAAGGCGTCCATCCGCAGAAAGAGTAGCAATGTGATGCTCAGGATTTACTATTTCTCCTGCATCTCCTACTTCAATGTCTCCTGCCTTTACTTCTCCCTCTCCACTTTTCTCAAGTTTAAAATAAAACGGACCCTCCCCTTCAAGCTTAAATCTTACCCCTTTCAAATTAAGTACAATCTCTGTGACATCTTCCTGTACCCCATCTAAACTGGTAAATTCATGGGGAGCACCCTCTATTTTAACTTCTGTAATGGCATAACCAGGAATAGAAGAAAGTAAAACCCTTCTCAAAGCATTGCCTAAGGTAATACCATAACCTCTTTCTAAAGGCTCAATAATAAACTTTCCATAATAAGGAAAATTGCTATCCTCATGAGTCTTTATTTCTTCTGGTTTTATAAGCTCCACTCCCCTATTCATCGGTTTTTTACCTCTTTATTAATTTTTTGTTATGTTAAAAGCCCTGATAAAAGCCTTTTATCTGGAATAAAACTCAATAATATAACTCTCATGAATAGGCATAGTAATGTCTTCTCTGGTAGGTAGAGACCTTACCACACCTTTAAAATTCTGTGCATCCAGCTCCAACCAGGCAGGAATTCCTCTCCTTGCCACTGTTTCAAGACTCTCCTGAATTTGAGGATTGTTCCTGTACTTCTCTTTTAACTCTATTACATCTCCAGGTTTAACCAGAAAAGAAGGAATATCCACATCCCTACCATTCACCTTGAAAAAGCCATGATTTACATATTGCCTTGCCTGAGCACGAGACACAGCAAAACCAAGCCTGTAAACTACATTGTCAAGCCTTCTCTCAAGGAGCTGAAGCAGATTATGGCCTGCCTGCCCTTTCATCCTTGTGGCCATTTCATAATACTTTCTCATCTGTTTCTCAGAAACACCATAAATTCTCTTTACTTTCTGCTTCTCTCTCAAACGCACTCCGTAGTCAGAAAGCTTTATCCTTATCTGTTGAGGACCATGCTGCCCTGGCGGATAACTCCTCCTTTCAAAAGGACATTTATCTGTATAGCATCTCTCACCTTTCAAAAAAAGCTTCATACCTTCTCTTCTACAAAGCCTGCATCTGGGACCAGTATATCTCGCCACCTCTTCCCCCTCCTTTAAAATTTATACTCTTCTCCTCTTAGGTGGACGACACCCATCATGAGGAATTGGAGTAACATCTTTAATCACTGTAATTTTCAGCCCGGACCCCTGAAGTGCTCTTAAAGCTGCCTCTCTTCCAGGACCAGGCCCTTTTACATATACCCACACTTCTTTCAAGCCATAAGCCTGAGCCTTTTTAAGGGCTGATTGCATGGCAAGCTGGGCTGCAAAAGGAGTCCCCTTCCGGGTACCTTTAAAACCTTCTGTTCCCCCACTGGCCCAGGCAATAGTATTGCCCTGCCTATCAGTAATAGTAACTATCGTATTATTAAAAGTAGAATGAATGTGTATTATGCCCTGACTTACCGTCTTTTTTACTTTTTTTCTCCTGGGTCTTGCCACCTCAAAACCTCCCTAAGCTTTTATTTTTTCTTCTTTCTTCTAAGAGAACCAAGCCTTGGTCCCTTCCTTGTTCTGGCATTGGAACGGGTCTTCTGTCCCCTCACAGGAAGGCCCATTCTATGCCTGAGTCCTCTATAACAGCCAATATCCATAAGACGCTTTATGTTCTGACGCACTTCTTTCCTCAAGTCACCCTCTACCTTGTACTCCTTCTCTATAATCTGACGCAGACGATTAAGTTCATCCTCAGTAAGATCCTTTACCTTTTTAAACCAGTCTATTCCAGCTTTCGTACATGCCTTCTGTGCAAGAGTTCTTCCTACTCCATAAATATAAGTAAGTGCAATCTCCACAGGCTTTCTCTCAGGAATGTTCACACCTGCAATCTTGGGCATAATCTACCTCCTTAACCCTGCCTTTGTTTGTGCTTGGGAATCTCACAAATAACCCTTACAACGCCTTTTCTTCTAATTATTTTGCATTTCCTGCATCTTTTTTTTACAGAAGGACTCACCTTCATTACTTACCCCTCCTTTTTTGATAGTCTTTTTTAGTCCCTCTATAAACTATTCGTCCCCGGGTAAGATCATAGGGAGAAACCTCCACCACTACAGAATCCCCCGGGAGTATCCTTATATAATACATCCTCATCTTTCCTGAAATATGGGCAAGTACAGTACCGCCTGTTTCAAGCTCTACTTTAAACATAGCATTTGGTAATGCCTCAAGCACCTTACCTTCAAGTAAAATTACATCTTCCTTAGCCATAGCTCACACCCTTGAAAGAATTTCTGGCCCTTTTGGAGTAACCGCTATAGAATGCTCAAAATGAGCAGCAAGGCTTCCATCTCTGGTTACTGCCGTCCAGCCATCCTCCAGTATTTTTACCCTCCAGTCCCCGGCACTTACCATAGGCTCTATGGCAAGCGTCATTCCGATCTCTATCCTTGGCCCCCTGCCAGGTTTGCCAAAATTCGGCACCTCAGGTGGCTCGTGAAGATTCCTTCCAACCCCATGCCCTACAAACTCCCTTATCACTCCAAAACCAGAAGATTCTACATAGCTCTGAATGGCATAAGAAATATCCCCTATTCTATTTCCAAACCTTGCTTTCTCAATTCCTCTATAAAGAGCCTCCTCTGTAACTTTCATCAAACGCTCAGCCTCTTCAGAAACCTTACCCACCGGCACAGTAATAGCTGCATCTCCATAATATCCTTCATAAATAACACCAAAATCAAAGCTTACTATATCTCCCTCTTTAAGCACTCTATCTTCTCTTGGCATGCCATGAACTACTTCTTCGTTTATAGAAACACAAAGGGCATAGGGATACCCCCTATACCCTTTAAAAGCAGGCTTCACCTTTTTCTTCTCACAAATTTTAAGGGCAAGTTCCTCAAATTCAAGGGTTGTCTTGCCTGGTTCTACTTCCTCCTTTAGGCTAAGAAGAACTTCCATTACAATAGCATTTGCTTTTCTTAAAAGCTCTATCTCCCAAGAATTCTTGAGTATTGGCCTTCTAAGCAATCTTTACTTCTTTCCTTCTAAAATATTAATAATCTCCTGGGTAATCTCTTCTATACTCTTTGTTCCATCAATTTCAACCAGAATACCTTTCTTCTTATAATACTCAATCAAAGGTGCAGTAGACTCGTGATAAACCTTAAGCCTGTTTCTTACTGTTTCCTCATTATCATCAGGCCTCTGATAAAGTTCACCACCACAAACATCGCACTTTCCTTCCACCTTGGGAGGCTTGAATTTTATATGATACATCATTCCGCAATTTTTACAAGTTCTCCTACCTGTAATTCTGAGAACGAGTTCATCATCAGGAACAACAAGCGCCAAAGCAAACTCAAGCTTCTTGCCCATCTCCTCAAGCATCTTGTCAAGTGCCTCTGCCTGTGCCACTGTCCTGGGAAAACCGTCCAGGATAAAACCCTTCTGAGCATCCGGCTGACTGAGCCTCTCCTTCACCATTCCCAGAATAATTTCATCAGGCACAAGCTGGCCCTTATCCATATACTCTTTGGCCTTCTTTCCAAGCTCAGTGCCTTTTTTTACATGTTCTCGGAGCATATCACCAGTAGAAATCTGAGGAATTCCATACTTTTCCACCAAAATTTTGGCCTGAGTACCTTTTCCTGCCCCTGGTGGTCCTAAAAATACTATATTCATCTTTCCACCCCCTTATTTAACTTTAATCTTGCTATGCCTTATAAGTGTATCGTATTGTCTGCTTAAAAGATGTGCCTCAAGCTGTGCCATAAGATCCATAGCAACTCCCACTACAATGAGAAGGGAGGTACCTCCAAAATAAAACGGTAATCCAAGGTTCTTTATAAGAAAACTGGGAAGTACACAAATAAAGGCTACATAAATTGCTCCAATAAGCGTAATTCTATTTAAAACTTTATCTAAAAACTCTTCTGTAGCCTTTCCCGGACGAATTCCAGGGATAAAACCACCCCACTTCTTCAAGTTATCTGCCACTTCTTTTGGATTAAAAATCACAGCTGTATAAAAATAACAAAAAAAGATAATAAGAATCGCATAAATTACTTCATAAAGCACTGTACCAAACCTGAAAAAACTTGCAAAGTGTCTTACCGCAGGAATAGGAAAAAACTGAGAAATGGTGGTAGGAAACATCAATATTGAAGAAGCAAAAATAGGAGGAATCACACCAGCTGTATTCACCTTAAGGGGAAGATAGGTAGTTTGCCCACCTACCACCTGCCTACCCACCTGGCGCCTGGCATAATGAATTGGCACCCTCCTATGGGCAAGCTCCATAAAACAGGTAAATACAAGAATAGCAAAAAGCAATACCAAAATAAAAAGAAGCCCTACTAAAGAAAATTCACCTGTCTGGACAAATTTAAGGGTTCTTCCAATTGCCGGGAAAAGCCCTGCTACAATTCCAGCAAAAATGATTACTGAAATCCCGTTTCCAATTCCATGCTCTGTCATCTGTTCTCCAAGCCAGACAAGAAACATAGTTCCTGCTGTAAGGCTGAGCATGGTAGTAACCCTGAAAGTCCAGCCTGGTTCAATTACTACAGGCACTCCATTAGGAGCCACCATCCTCTCAAGTCCGAGAGCAATACCCAAACCCTGCACCATACAGATAAAAAGCGTAAGATACCTTGTGTAATAGGCAAGTTTCTTTTTACCTTCAGGCCCTTCCTGATAAAGCTCTTTAATCTCCGGAAAAACTACTGTCATAAGCTGCAAAATAATTGAAGCACTAATGTAAGGCATAACTCCAAGGGCACAGATGGAAAACCTCCTCAATGCTCCACCTGAAAAAATATCTAAAAAACCAAAAATTGTACCCGCCGCCTTCTGAAAAAGGCTCAAAAAAGCCTCAACATTAATCCCCGGGGTGGGAATATGCACAGCAAATCTATAAATAGCAAGCCCTAAAAATAAAAAAAATAAACGTCTCTTAAGCTCCGGGATGTTAGCCAAACTAAGAATATCTTCAGGCGATGTCTTAGGTCTCCTCAATGCTCGGTTCTCCAAATTGGCTCTCAATTAGCTTTCAAGCTCTACCTTTCCACCGGCCTTTTCAATTTTTTCCCTGGCACTTTTAGAAATGGCATGCACTTTTACAGTAAGAGGAAAATCTATCTCTCCGTCTCCTAAGACTTTTACCTTTACATTTTTGCCCTTAACCAGGCCCCTGGCCTTAAGACTCTCCAAATCCACCACCTCGTTTGCCTGAAACTTCCTTACCAGGTCTTTTATATTCACTACCTCATAATAGACCTTAAATGGATTGGTAAAACCTACCTTGGGAAGTTTTCTGTAAATAGGTGTCTGCCCACCCTCAAACCAGGGCTTTATATCCGGGCTCTTTCTGGCTTTCTGCCCTTTATGTCCACGACAGGAAGTCTTTCCATGACCTGAACCGTGCCCACGCCCTACCCTCTTTTCCCTATGCCTTGAACCAGGAAAAGGCTTTAAATCATCAAGTTTTATTACCTTATCCATCTACCTCCTCCACCTTTACCAAGTGTTCTACTTTTCTTATAAGACCACGGATGCAGGGATTATCCTCCCTTATAACACTTTGTCCTATTTTTTTTAACCCTAATCCCTTAAGGCACTCCCTCTGATTGGGAGTTCTATGATAACGGCTCCTGACAAGGGTTATTTTGAGTTTCTTCATGACCTCACCCTCTCAAGGATTTCTTCTACAGTTTTACCACGCTTTTTGGCAACATATTCAATTGATTGAAGCTCTGAAAGAGCTTTAAAAGTAGCCTTAACCAGGTTATGAGGATTACTGCTACCAATACACTTAGTAACAATGTCCGTTATTCCTGCAGCATCCATAATAGCACGCACCGTTCCACCAGCAATAACTCCTGTTCCAGACTTAGCAGGCTTAAGAAGAACCTTCGTTGCCCCAAATTTGCTCATTATTGTGTGAGGGATTGTCCCTTTTACTATAGGCACAGTAATCATATTCTTTTTGGCCTTTTCAATGCCTTTTCTTATGGCATCAGGCACCTCTGGTGCCTTGCCAAGGCCATATCCCACCTTTCCCTTTCCATCTCCCACTATCACCAGGGCAGAAAACCTGAGCCTTTTTCCTCCTTTGGTAACCTTGGTAACCCTGCTTATTTGTATAATTTTTTCAATAAATTCCTCTCCTACCTTAGCCAAAGCCGCCTCCCTCCTCTTTTAGTGTTAAAATTCTAAACCTGCAGCCCTTGCTGCATCTGCCAAGGCCTTAATCCTGCCGTGGTACTTAAAACCACCACGATCAAAACATACTTTTTTAATACCCTTCTCAAGGGCCTTCTTAGCAATAAGCTCTCCTACCGCCTTTGCAACCTCTGTCTTTCCACCCTTTGCCTTAAGTTCTTCCCACTTCTCCCTTACTTCAGGAGAAAGCGAAGAAGCAGCTACAAGAGTATGCCCAATAGTATCATCTATAATCTGGGCATAAATATGCTTACAACTCTTATAAACAGACAACCTTGGCCTCTCTGGGGTACCAAAAATCTTTTTTCTAACCCTTTTTTTTCTTCTAAGTCTTGCTGCTACCTTTTTTTCAGGCCTCATAAACAGACTCCCCTCTCCAAATTATTTTCCAGCCTTTCCAGACTTACCAGCCTTTCTATAAATAACCTCACCAGTATAACGAATACCCTTGCCCTTGTAAGGCTCGGGTGGCCTAAGCCTTCTTATATTTGCTGCAACCTGGCCTACAAGCTCCTTATCAATTCCTTCAATAATAACCCTTGCCTGAACTTCTCCAGCTCCCCTTTCCACCTTGGCCTTAATTCCTGGCGGAAGCTTAAAATTTATGGGATGAGAATATCCAAGACTAAAAACTATCTCATCAGCACCTTTAAGCTCTGCCTTATATCCAAGGCCTACTATATCAAGGGATTTTGTAAATCCCTGAGTTACTCCAATAACCATGTTATTAATCAATGCTCTTGCAAGGCCCTGAAAGGCCTTGGCTCTATTTTTAAGCTTCTTTCTCACTTCTTCCTGAGTCACAGTAATCTTATCACCTTCTATGTTAATCTTCACAAGTGGAGGCATTTTTTTCTCAAGCTTCCCTTTGGGACCCTCTACTACTAAAATACCATCCTCTTTTAATTCAACTTTTACTCCCTTAGGGATAACAACAGGCTTTTTTCCTAAGCGTGCAACTTCTCCCATCTCTTCTCACCCCTTTTACCAAATTTCACAAAGGACTTCACCACCAACCTTCCGACGCCTTGCTTCATAATCAGTCATAATACCCTGAGAAGTAGAAATTATAGCAATACCAAGCCCATCCAGCACCTTGGGAAGATCTTTATACCCCTTATAAATTCTCCTTCCGGGTTTGCTCACCCTCTTTACACCTGCTATTACCGGCTTCTTGTTCTCATCGTATTTTAAAATTATTTCTATTTTGCCCTGAGGCTTCTCATCTATAAAAACAAAATCTTCTATGTAGCCCTCCTCCTTTAAAATACGGGCAATCTCAAGTTTCATTTTGGAAGCAGGGATCTCCACTTTCTTATGCCTTGCCATTAACGCATTTTTTATTCTTATTAGCATATCTGCAATAGGATCAGTCATCATATTTCCTTCCCCTCCTTACCAGCTGGCTTTTCTAACTCCAGGTATTTTGCCCTCAGAAGCAAGCTTCCTGAAACAAATCCTGCAAAGCCCAAATCTTCTTATATAAGCCCTTGGACGCCCGCAGATAGAACACCTGTTCCTCTTCCTTACCTTGAACTTTGGTTCCCTTTTTGCCTTTTCTATCTGTGCTTTTCTTGGCATAAAACTTACCTCCTGAAAGGCATTCCTAATTCTTTTAAAAGCTCATAGGCCTCTTCATCTGTCTCAGCCGTGGTTACAATAGTAATGCTCATTCCTTTTATTCTCTCCACTTTGTTAGTATCCACTTCAGGAAAGATGGTATGGTCGGTAATTCCCAGGGTGTAATTTCCTCTCCCATCAAAACCTGAACGGGAAAGACCTCTAAAATCCCTCACCCTGGGTAGAGCTATGTGTATAAGCCTTGCCAGAAAGTCATACATCCTGCCCTTTCTCAGGGTAACCATAACTCCGATGGGCATGCCCTTCCTGAGCTTAAACCCTGCAATAGACTTCCTTGCCCTGCACACCTTTGGCTTTTGTCCGGTAATAACAGCAAGCTCTTCCAGAGCCTGGTCTATAAGCTTTGGATTCTGCACTGCCTCGCCAAGCCCCATATTTATACAAATCTTTTCCAGCTTTGGAACTTCATAAATATTCTTATATCCAAATTTTTCTTTGAGCTTGGGTACCACTTCCTTTTCGTAATATTCCTTCAGCCAGCTCATTCTCCTACTCCTTTGCCTCTATTATTTCTCCACACTTTTTGCAGTAGCGCACCTTGGTACCATCTTCTAAAAACTTTCTTCCTATCCTCACCCCTCTTTTGCACTTGGGGCAATATATCATAAGATTGGAAACATGAATAGGCGCAGGCTTTTCTATAATTCCCCCACTACTATAAGGAGTGGGTTTCATGTGCCTTTTTACGATATTTACCCCTTCCACAATGGCCCTTCCCTTCCTGGGAAAGACCTGAAGCACTTTGCCAATCTTACCCTTATCCTTCCCAGCAATTACTACCACCATGTCATTTTTTCTTATGTGAACCTTGGCCTCATGTGGCTTGGGCAATTTTTTATTTCTTCCTCTCTTAATCATAAAACACCTCTCCTTTTATAGAACTTCTGGGGCCAGAGATATTATCTTCATAAATCCCTTTGCCCTGAGCTCCCTTGCTATAGGCCCAAAAATACGGGTCCCTATAGGCTCTTTATACTGATTGATAAGCACTGCAGCGTTTTCATCAAACCTTATGTGCGTACCATCAGGCCTTGCAACCTCTTTCTTTGTCCTTACAATCACAGCCTTTACCACATCTCCCTCTTTTACCTTGGAATTAGGAAGAGCTTCTTTTACAGAAGCCACAATAATGTCTCCCACAGAACCATACTTCCTTCCAGAACCACCAAGCACCCTTATGCACATTATCTTTTTAGCACCTGAATTGTCAGCTACATTAAGATAGGTCTGCTGCTGAATCATGGTTTACTCACCTCCCTCCACAGCCTCTACCGGCTCTTCGGGTTCCTCAAGCCTCTTTGCCCTTTCCAAAATCTGCTTCACCACCCACCTCTTTCTTCTGGAAAGAGGCCTCGTCTCCACTATCAAAACCCTATCCCCTATCCTGCATTCGTTTCTTTCATCATGGGCCATATACTTTTTTCTACGCCTTATATACTTTCCATAAAGCGGATGTTTTACAAGCCTTTCTACCATTACCACTACTGTTTTATCCATCTTGTCGCTTACTACTGTGCCGATAAATTCTTTTCTTCCCCCCATTTCTCTTCCCCTATTAGATCTCTTTATTTAAAAGCTCTTTTTCTCTCAAAACGGTAAGAATTCTTGCTATATCTCTCTTTACCTGCCTTATTCTCATAGGGTTTTCAAGTTGATGAATTGTCTTCTGGAATCTCAAATTCATAAGCTCCTCTCTAAGTTCAGCCAGCTTTTCCTTAAGCTCGGGTATGGAAAGCTCTCTCAGTTCTCTTGCCTTCATTAAAACTCCTCCTCTCTGCAAACAATTTTGCACTTAAATGGAAGCTTACTGGCAGCAAGCCTTAAAGCCTCCCTTGCAACCTCCTCAGGCACTCCAGCAATCTCATAAATTATTTTACCAGGTTTTACCACAGCAACCCAACCTTCAACTGATCCTTTCCCTTTACCCATACGAGTTTCTAACGGCTTTTTGGTAATGGGCTTATCAGGAAAGACCCTTATCCAGATTTTAGCTCCCTTTCTGGCTGTTCTCACTATAGCCACTCTACCAGCCTCTATCTGTCGGGCTGTAAGCCAACCACCTTCAAGTACTTTAAGCCCGTATTCACCAAATTCAAGGGTATATCCCCTGCTGGCTTTTCCTCTCACCCTCCCTTTCTGTTGCTTTCTATATTTTGTCTTTCTTGGCTGAAGAAGCATGGCCTCACCTCTTTATAGGTTTTATATTACAATTCTTTCCTTACCTTCTTTCTCAGGAAGCACCTCTCCTTTAAAAATCCACACTTTTACACCAATAGTTCCATATTTAGTTATAGCCTCAGCAAACCCATAATCTATATCAGCTCTCAGAGTAGAAAGAGGCACCCTCCCCACTCTATACCACTCAGTTCTTGCAATTTCAGCACCACCCAATCTTCCAGAACACTGCACCTTTACACCCTGGGCCCCAAAACGCATAACCAGATTCACTGCCCTTTTCATGGCACGCCTGAAAGAAACTCTCCTCTCTATCTGATTGGCAATATTTTCCGCAACAAGCTGGGCCTCAAGCTCAGGTCTTCTCACCTCCTCTACAAGCACCTCTATTACATCTTCTTTTACAAACTTCTTGAGAGAATTTCTTATCTTCTCAATCTCTGCTCCTTTTTTTCCAATAACAATTCCTGGCCTTGCAGAATGAATGATCACCCTCACCTTATTTGAAGCACGTTCTATCTCAATCCTGGCAATGCCCGCGTGGTAATAATTCTCCTTCAAAAACTTTCTGATCTGATAGTCCTCATAAACATACTTGGCAAACTCATGAGGTTTGGCAACCCAGCGCGAATCCCAGGTTCTGGTAATGCCTATTCTCAATCCTATGGGATTAACTTTCTGGCCCAAGGCTTACCTCCCTTTCTTTTTTTCTTCTCTTTCTTCAACAACCACTGTAATGTGGCTCATTCTCCTCAAAATCCTGCTTGCCCTGCCCCATCCACGGGGCCAGATTCTCTTGAGTCTCGGCCCCTCATTTACATAGGCTTCACATACATAAAGTCTATCCACATCCATTCCGTAGTTGTTTTCTGCATTGGCAATAGCACTTTCAAGAACCTTCTTTATAATCCTTGCTGCCTTCTTGGGAGTAAATTGAAGGATCTTAAGTGCTTCTCCTACATCCTTTCCCCTTATAAGATCTATAACCAGCCTTGCCTTGTAAGGTGAAATAAGAACATATTTTGCCGTAGCTCGCGCCTTCATCTCGTCCTCTCCTTTACTTCTTCTTAACTCCCTTTACTTTACCCTTATCTGCTGGATGTCCTTTATAAGTCCTGGTGGGTGCAAACTCTCCCAGTTTATGCCCCACCATGTTTTCAGTAACATAAACAGGAATAAATTTGTGGCCATTATGTACAGCAAAAGTAAGACCAACCATCTCAGGCACAATAGTGGAACGCCTGCTCCAAGTCTTTATTGGCTTTTTATCTCCTGTTTCTTTTGCCTTTAAAACCTTTTTCATCAAGTGTTCATCAACAAATGGGCCCTTTTTCTTAGACCTTGGCATCTATCCTAACCTCCCTTTTAGCCTTTTCTTCTCCTTATAATAAACTTATCAGAGGGCTTCTTCTTCCTGGTCTTAAGCCCCTTACACAACCAGCCCCAGGGAGAACAGGGATGTCTTCCACCATGGGACTTTCCTTCTCCTCCACCCATGGGGTGATCCACAGGATTCATGGCAACTCCTCTTACATGAGGACGCCTTCCTCTCCACCTCATTCTACCTGCCTTACCCCAGGTGATATTCTCCCACTCAAGGTTGCCCACCTGGCCAATTGTAGCCCTACAATTCCCGTGAACCAAACGAATTTCACCTGAAGGAAGTCTCAGCTGTACATAATCTCCCTCTCTTCCAAGGATCTGGGCAAAAGCTCCCGCAGACCTTGCAAGCTGGCCTCCCTTGCCAGGTCTGAGCTCTACATTGTGAACCATAGTTCCCACAGGGATATTTTTAAGGGGCATGCAATTTCCTACCTTTACCTCAACCTGTTCCCCACTCATCACCACATCGCCCACTTTTAACCCATGAGGAGCAATAATATACCTCTTCTCCCCGTCAGCATACTGCAAAAGAGCAATGTTGGCTGTTCTATTAGGATCGTATTCCAGCGCTATCACTTTGGCAGGAATATTGTCCTTATCTCTCTTAAAATCTATTATTCTGTAAAGCCTCTTATGCCCACCCCCTCTAAACCTTACTGTAATCCTTCCGTAATTGTTTCGTCCACCAGTTTTTTTAAGAGGCTCCACAAGACTTTTTTCAGGCTCTTTTTTAGCAAGTTCAGGATTTACAAGATAGGTCTGAAATCGCCTTCCAGGTGATGTGGGTTTACACTTCTTTATAGGCATGGCTTATCTCCCCTTTATATGGTCTCAAAAAATTCTATAGTCTGACCCTCTGCAAGCCTTACAATAGCCTTTTTCCTAAGGGAAGTCCTCCCAGGGTTTCTAAAACCACCCTTAGGCTTACCTTTAACTCTCATGGTCTGTACTTTCTCAACTTTTACATTAAACAACTTTTCCACAGCCTTTTTTATTTCAATTTTATTTGCCTCTGGCGCTACCCAGAAAGAAACCTGATTATACTTCTCCTTAAGCCTCATTGACTTTTCAGTAATAATAGGAGCAAGTATTATAGTCCTTGGATCCTTCATCGCCTATCTCCTTAAGCGCTCTTCTATTTTGGAAAGGGCATCCTTTGCCACAATAAGATTTTCATGGTTCAAAATGTCATAAACATTAAGACCCTCAACTGCAAGTACCTTCACTTTTGGAAGGTTATCTGCACTTTTTTCAAGCACAAGATTCCTCTCGGGCACCACTATTAATGCCTCGTTCATGCCCAAGGTCTCAAGGAAATTTTTAAGTTCTTTTGTCCTGGGCTTTTCTTTTACAGGAAAATCCTCAGCTACAAAAAGCCTTTCTGCCAGAGCCCTGGAAGAGAGGGCCATCTTAAGACCAAGCCTTCTTACTTTTTTATTAAGCTTAAACTCATAGCTCCTTGGCTTGGGTCCATGTACCACTCCACCACCAACCCATTGAGGTGCCCTTATACTTCCCTGCCTTGCCCTTCCAGTGTGTTTTTGGGGCCAAGGCTTTCTTCCACCTCCACGGACTTCTCCACGGGTTTTAGTGCAGGCAGTTCCTGCCCTCCACCTTGCCCTCTGCCACCTCACCACCTCGTAAAGAATTCCCAGCTTGGGCTTTACGCCGTAAATATCTCCTGGAAGCTCTATTTCTCCTATGTTTTGTCCGCTTCCATCCACTAATTTAGCCTTTATAGCCTCCATTTCCTCTTCTCCCCTTACTTAAAGTAAACCATCACATATCCATTGGGAGCACCTGGCACAGCTCCCTTCACAAGAAGCAAATTCTTCTCTGGAATTATATCCACTACCTTAAGATTTTTTATTGTCACTGTTTCATTTCCATAATGTCCGGGCATCTTCTGGCCTTTAATTACTCGTCCAGGAAAAGTGGCTGCTCCACTTGATCCCCTTTTCCTGTGCACCTGCTTGGCACCGTGACTCATAGGCTGACGCTGAAAGTTCCATCTTTTTATACAACCCGTAAAACCACGCCCCTTAGTCTTCCCGGTAACATCTACCTTCATTCCCTTTTCAATAGGAAGGTCTTTAAGTGTTATATATTGACCTGGCTTAAACTCTGAAGGATCATCAACTTTAAATTCTCTTAATACATAAAAACCTGTTTCCAATCCAGCTTTTAAAAAGTGTCCTATCATGGGAAAAGTGCACTTGGTAAGTTTTTTGGGCTTAAAGCCCAGCTGAACAGCATTGTAGCCATCAGTTTCCACAGTTTTCACCTGAACTACCGCACAGGGACCAACCTCAAGTACAGTCACAGGAATAGCATTTCCTTCCTCATCAAAAACCCTTGTCATCCCAAGCTTTCTTCCAATAAGCCCTTCCAGGTTCATCTCTATCACTCCCTTAGACCTTTATTTCTACTTCCACCCCAGCAGGAAGCTCAAGCTGCATAAGTGCATCAATTGTCTGCTGGGTGGGTTCTAAGATATCAAGAAGCCTCTTGTGCACCCTTATTTCAAACTGTTCCCTGGAATTCTTATCAATGTGTGGAGACCTAAGTACGGTCCAGCGGCTAATCTTGGTGGGAAGAGGAATAGGCCCCACCACTTTTGCCCCTGTCTCCTTAGCAGTGTTCACTATTTCCACCACCGATTTATCCAGTATCCTGTGGTCAAAACTTTTTAATTTTATTCGTATTTTCTGTGCGGGTACCATGGTCTAAACCTCACACTCCCTTTTATTCTATGATTTTGGTAACAACACCTGCTCCTACTGTCCTTCCTCCTTCCCTGATCGCAAACCTCAACCCCTCCTCCATAGCCACAGGCTTTATTAACTCCACCTCTAACTCCACATTGTCCCCAG
>JAMOQE010000014.1 GCA_027064165.1 Thermodesulfatator sp.
TTCAGGGAAGGAGATAGAAGAAGATTTTGAAAAACTACTTTTTTGGATAAAGGAGAATGTGCTATTTTACAATCCGATGGAGGGGAGTGTTAGACCTCAGAGCAGGCTTTTATGGAGGGCAATAAGGACAATACAATGTGCGGAATAGGTGGCAAATAAAAAACATTGTTTTTTATGGAAGCTTACAAACAAAGAACTATAAAAGGAATTGTCTGGAATTTTTTTCTTCTTCTACTTGCGGCACCAATTGGATATTTAGTAAGGATTCTTTATGCTCATAATATTCCTAAACTGGAGGTTGGTTTATTTTATGCAGTTTTAGATTTTTGTTGTATGATAATAATTTTTAAAGATTTTGGGCTAAATGCTGCGTTAGTTAGATTTATCCCAAAATTTTTATACGAAAAAAGAAATGATTTGGTTAAGTCAGCTATAATCAGTGTTGGAATTTTCCAAAGTTTTATCTCTTTAATTATAACAATATTGGTGATTATATTAGCTCCATTTATTGCCAAATATTACATAAATAATCAAGGACAATTTACGGGACATTTAAATCTGGTTATTCATGTTTTGATAATTTTGAATATTGGATATTGTTTTCAAAGTATTATGGATGTTCTTTCCAATGCTATACAAGGTTTTCAAAATCAGAAGTATTTTGGAACAATAAATTTGATTAAAATTTTTCTGATTTTAATTTTATCAGCAATGTTTATCTATATTTTGGGGATGCATAATGTTTTTGCTCCAGTTTATGCTTATACACTAACCCCGGTTATATTAATATTGATTTATAGCTACATATTTGTCAAAAAAATTTTCCCTGAATTTTTAAAAGAGAGATTTTTCTTTTCCAGACAATTAATTAAAGACTTATTTTCCTATGGACTTCCTGTTATGTTAGGAAGTGCTGGAACTTTGATTTTAGGATATGTTGATGGTATTTGTTTAACTTACTTTACTGGCTTAAATGCTGTTGCTGATTATAGAAATGTTGCCATGCCTACTGTTTCTGTGTTAAGTTATTTTGCTTCTGCTGTTGGCTCTGTTCTTTTTCCATTAAGCGCTGAGTTGTGGGAGAAGGGATACAAAGAAGCATTGGGTTATGGGGTTGAAAGGATCTTTTTATATTCTTTTGTTTTAGTTTTGCCTATGGCAATATTGATGGCATATTTCCCAGAGGCTATTATAAATTTATTTTTTAATCCTCAATATCTGTCTGCAGTTTGGGCTATAAGAATTTTGAGTTTGGGGACGCTTTTTATGACACTAAACAGGATTGGATTTACAGTTTTAAATGGCATCGGTAAGCCAATGTTATCTACTAAAATTTTGTATTTAGGGGCTATGTTTAATCTGATATTTAATATTTTATTAATTCCTAAATTTGGGATTGTAGGAGCATCTTTTACTACTGTTTCTGCTTATTTATTAATGTGGATTTTCCAGGCATGGTGTTTGAAAAAATTTTTGTTTTTTTCTTTTAAAATAAAAAAATGGTGTTTAGCACTATTAGTGGCGCTTATAGGAATAATTCCTTTAGTGTTAATAGAGAAAGTTATAAAAGAGGTAAGTTTAAAAGTGATCATTGGCAGTACTGTTTATTTAGTATTTTATTTTAGTGGAGTTTTTAAAGAAAGAGTTGTGGAAGTAAAAGAAATATACGAAACAGTTAAACGATTTAAAAAAGAGAAATAATGTAAAGAAGATAGAAGGGCATATTCCTTAAGGCCAGCTCCCCGGGTGGTGATAATTTTAAGAAAAAATGTCTTTGTATAGATAAATACTAATAGGGAAAGTGCTTTTTTCTTTTGCAGCTCTGTAAAGCATGGAGAAAGGTTTTAGAGGTCTGGCTCAGGATTTAGCCTTATGGCAGGAGGACTTTGCACATAAGATACAGGGTTTTTAGGTGAAAGGGTTTTGAACCAGTTGTGGAGTTGATGAGGCATATAAAGTCAATTTTTTTAAGATTTTTAAAAGAGGCCAGGATATCTATTTATCCTGACCTCAAAAATTTTTAAAAATTAATCCACACATCTAAATATCCAGAACTGGGATAGGTGCCATTGGTACCACAGTTATCCCCTGCATATCTTGCCATAGAACCTGTAGTACATTTTCCATCATCTATAGCCCTATCTAAAGCCTCTGCAGCTTGAGCCTCTAAATGTCTAAGAGTAATCCAAAGACCACTTCTCGTTTGCCCGCCTACAGTATATGTTCCTGTAAACATATCTAACTGGCCTCCGAATATATGATGAGGCACCATAGAGCTTGGAGTAGTATCTGTAGGATCTCCACTAATTATATTAGCGTATCTCAAATGACTCCATAATATACAAGATTCTTCGTTTGAAGCACTACAATAACCTCCTTCTACTAAACCATCTCCATCTCCATCCGAAGCTCCAGACCATCTGGAACTAGCGGTGGGATCATCTCCTGGATAATATCCATATCTATCATAATAGCTATAAAATGCAGCTTGCATTTCTTTTATTTGATTTTGGAGCCTTTTTACTTTTGCGTTAAAAATTAATTCTTGTCCTTTCAGTACAGCTCCCATAATTATCCCAATAATAACAAGAACAATGGCTAATTCAACCAAGGTAAAACCTTGACGCCTCATAATACACCTCCTTGACTTTGTTTACATTTATGCTAATTTTACAACATAATCTATTTTTTGAAAAAGTAAAGAGGAAAATGTAATGAAAAATAGAGCTTTTACTCTCGTTGAACTTGCCATAGTTCTGGCAGTAATAGGAATACTTGTGGGCATGGGAGTGGGGCTTGTAGGTATTCTTACGAAAAGAGCAAAGTATAATGAAGCCAAGGAAATCGTTAATGCTGCAGTGGAGAGCGTTATCAATTTTGCTGCTTTTAATAATAGGCTCCCTACTCTATCAGAGTTTCCTTCTGTAGTAAGAAAATCAAAAGATCCCTGGGGAAAAGATCTGGTTTACTTTCCTGCTTCCGGGCTTTATGATAATTCTACAAATCTCTGTGGTGCTAAAGTTACAAATTTAAAAATTTGTCTTTGCACTAATGCCACCTGTAATCCATGTCCACAGGAAATAGACAATGTAGCTTTTGCTGTAGTAAGCGGGGGGCTTAATTATAATGTACAAACTGATAATGACTCAGGGATTATAAGAGTTTATCCTTATGGAACTTCTGGCATTGACGATTACTCTGGAGATTTTTCCCGTCCTGAAAAGTATGATGATATTGTGAAATGGGTAACTCTCCCAGAACTTCAAACAAAAATTAATTGCCAGATTGGAAATAAGGGGCGACTTACTATACTTAACAACGAACTTCCTTACGGATTTGTAGGAAGTAATTATGAGGCTACTATTTATGCAGAAGGAGGAATTCCTTTTACTTCTGGAGGGAAATATGAATGGTGTGTTAATGGGACCTTACCTCCGGGTATTTCTGCCAGTCCTTCTACCTGTTGGGATCAGGCAGATGAACTTACTCTTAACGGAACTCCCTCTCAAGCAGGAAGCTATAGCATAACAGTTTCTGTGCGAGATAATGCAGATCCAGGTGGAAGTAATGACAATATGGTTATCAGAAGTTTTGTAATTACTATAAATCCGCAAGAAAGTGGAAGCGGAAGTGGTGGAGGGGGGCCTACAGGAGCAGATGTCACTTTCGCAGATTTATCCAATTTTGTACAGACAAATCCTCAAGGGATAAATGCTGATACCGCGCAGGGGGCAGTTTTTTTAGGACTAAATACTTATGGAACTTCTTCCTGTTTATGGGTGCCTACACCGTATCAATTTGATGGTAACAAAAAGTTAAGAGTATATTTTGAGTTCAAAACTCTCTACACGGATAGATCTCAAACTTCAAGAGATTATGCAGACGGGTTTACTTTTGCTTTAATTGGTGAAAATCTTGGTACTTCAGCCTGTGGGGAGTCAGGAGGAGGTTTAGGTTTCTTAGATATTGGCTCTCCAAGTGCCGCTGTGGAAATTGATTTTTATCCAAATCGTGAATTTTATGATCCTGGAAGATGGGTGGGATGGGGGTGGTGGGGGCGTATAGTAGAGGGTTACAATCACATAGACATAGATAAAGATGGTAGTGTAATCCACAATAGGAGTTTTGATGGATATTATAACAATTCTAATCCTACCTGGCTTGAAGATGGAGTATGGCATAAAGTAAGAATTGAAGCATGGGAAGAAAATAGCAAGACTTGTTTTAAAGTATGGGTGGATTGCAATGATGAAGCATGCAAAAATTTAGATGAACTCTATACCGTAACTCCTACTCTTCAAAAGTGTGTAAATACTACTTTTCCGAATGGATTTTATGCTGGCTTTACTGAAGGAACGGGTGGTGGAACTCAAAATATAGAACTTGCTAATTTTGGTCTTGCTGTGAAATAACCGATGCAGAAAAGGAAACCAATAGGGCAGCTTCTTAAAGAAAAGGGATATATCACAGAGGAGTACATCAATTTTGCTGTCCTTGAGCAGAGGGCAACAGGGGAAAAGCTCGGAGAAGTCCTTGTAAGGTGGGGTATTGTTACAGATGCTGAAATTGCTCAGTGTCTTGCAGAGCAGGCTAACACTCCTTTTATAGACCTTGAAACCATTTTCCCTGATCCTGAAGCCTTTAGAAAAATTCCAGCAAGGATTGTCCAGAGTCATCAGGTACTGCCTTTTTCTTGTGAAAAAGGTTTATTAAAAGTTGCCCTTCCTGATCCGTTTAATACCCAGCTTCTTTCTCTTGTGGAGAGAACAGTACCAGAAAAAGTAGAATTTTTTGTTGCTTCTCCCACACTTATAAGCAAATTCATTGAAAGGTATCTTTATTTTGTGGAAAATCCCATTGATAAAAAAGTTGAAGAGCTGGTAGAAAGACTCAGGCTGAATCCCAATCTTGATTTTGATGTGGAGGAGCTTCTTTTTAATCTTCTCAGTCTTGGTATATACAAAAGAGCAACAGATATACACTTCACTCCCACAGAAAAAAGTTTGCAGGTATTTCTAAGGATTGATGGAATTCTTGAGCCTCTTGTGGTGTTTCCTCAGGCAGTATATAGAAAAATTATAAATGTTATAAAGGTAAAGTCAAATCTTGATATCAGTGAAACAAGGCTCCCGCAGGACGGAAGATTTTCTTTTACTTTTCTGAACGAAAAATTTGACCTGAGGGTGTCCACAGTAAGGGCAGCCTATGGAGAAAATGTGGTTATAAGATTTTTGCCCACCGGTGCCCATGTTCAGAATTTAAATTATCTTGGTTTTAGCGAATCGCAAGTTAAAGCCCTGAAAGAGGCTACATTTTCCCCCTATGGCATGTTTTTAATAACCGGACCAACGGGTTCTGGGAAAACGACCACCCTTTTTTCCTGCCTGAGGCTTCTTAATCTCCTTGAGAAGAATGTGCTTACAGTGGAAGATCCTATAGAATATCACATTAGCCTGGTGCGTCAGACTCAGCTTAACGAAGAGATAGGCTATACCTTTGCCAGGGCTATCAGGACTTTTCTGCGTCAGGACCCGGATGTAATTCTTGTGGGTGAGGTAAGGGATGAGGAGACTGCCAGTATGGCGGTAAGGGCAGCCCTAACCGGCCACCTCTTTCTTTCCACCTTGCATACCAATGATGCCATTTCTTCTGTTTTCAGGCTAAGGGAAATGGGAATTCCTTGGGATCTTCTTGCCACCACACTCAGAGGGATTGTTGCTCAAAGATTGATAAGAAAAATCTGTCCCAATTGCAGGGAAAGATATCAACCTCCAGCAGAGCTTCTTCAGTATTATGGCCTGCCAGTTGATGGAGAATATTTCCATGGAAGGGGATGCCCTCAATGCAGAGGTAAGGGATATGTGGGGAGAACTGCCGTTGCAGAAATACTTTTGATAGATGAAGAGCTTTCAAGGCTCCTTGCGGAAGGCCCAACCCTGGGAGAGATAATAAAGCTCGTCAGAGAAAAAGGATTTGTTTCCCTCAGGGAAGACGCGGTAAGAAAAGTCAAGGAAGGTATTACCACAGTGGAAGAAATTAAGAGAGTAGTGGGTTAAAGTGCCGGTTTATTCTTTTGAGGCAGTTGATCTTACTGGCAGGAGAATAAAAGAAGAGTTTGAGGCAGAGAGCCTTGAAGAATTTTTTTCCACTATTGAAAGACGGGGCCTTGTTCTTCTTAAATACAAAGTAAAGAAAACCAGAGTTTCTTTTTTTGCACGAAGGGTAAAGAGAAAAGAGCTTGCTGAGTTTCTTCACAATCTTGCTTTTATGTTAAGGAGCGGCATTCCTCTGATTTCAGCACTTGAGGATTTAATTTCTGAAACCAAAAATTTGTATTTTGTTAGAAAATTAAAAAAAATTCTGGGGGACATAAGTTCAGGGAGCAGTTTTTTTGAGGCTGCAGAGAGAGCCAGGCTTTTTCCCCCTATTGTAATTGCTTTAATAAGAATAGGAGAAGAAAGCGGTGCCCTTGATAGAACCCTTGAAGAGGCAAGCAGACACCTTTACAGAATTGATGAAATAATTTCTCAAACAAAAAAAGCCATGGTTTATCCAAGCTTTGTTATTTTTTCCATGTGCATTGCCTTTGGTGTCTGGTTTTTTTATGTGCTTCCTCAGCTTTCAAATGTGTTTAAAAGCATGAACTTAAAACTTCCCACCTTCACTTTGCTGCTTCTTTCCACTGCAGAGGCTGTGAAACACTACTTTTTATTGGGTTTGTTTGTGGTTGTTTTTTTGGCAATGGCTATTTTTTTACTCTATAAAAATAAAAAGACTCAAATTTATGTGGAAAAAGTGTGGTTGAAAATCCCTCTTCTTGGAAGAATAAAAAGGCTCAATCTTCTTGCCTTTTTCTTTGAATTTTTTTCCTTGCTTTTACAAAGCGGGGTAGACCTTTTGAGAACTCTGGATATAATGGAGGCGTCTTTTCCTACCTCATATCCTAAGAAGATGGTGCAGAGGATTAAAAATGCTGTGCTTGAAGGAAGGGGTATTGGCGAAGCCCTTGCAGGGATTCCTATTTTGAAAAGGATGGATCTGAGGATGATTGCTGTAGGTGAATCCACAGGAAGGCTTCCTGATCAGTTAAAGATGCTTGCAGATTTTTACTATGCGGAAGTGAAAAGTCTCATGGATAGTCTTACTAAAATTTTAGAGCCAGTACTTCTTGTGGTGGCAGGGGCTATGTTTTTGATTATCATCCTTGCTTTGATTATGCCGGTTTATAATTTGATTTCCAGGATAGGAGCCTTTTAAATGTTTGGAAAAAGGGAGTTTTACATAGTTTCTCCTCTTTCAGAAGATGTTTATAGTGGAGTGAAGGTCTCCAAAGATTTAAAGAATATAGAACCTGTTGAAGAAATTTCTGTGGATAAATTAAAGAAAAAAGAAGTCTGGCTTGTGCTTGATACACCAAACTTTCTTTATGAAACTGTGCAATTCAATTTTCAGGCTTTTGTGGAGGAACTTCTTCGTTATAGATTGAGACAACATGTGAGTTCCCTTGCTTTTTTTGAAACCCCTTTTGAAATTTTTTATAAAATAGTAGATATAGAAGGACAGAATTATACTATTTCGTTTTTTGCAATTGAAAAAAGAAATATAGAGGTGTATAAGTCTAAACTTCGTGTATCAGGGGCCCGGGTAAAGGGTATAACGCACTGTATTTTTAGCAATTTTGCTTTTTTTAAAAAATTCTGCTCTTTTCAGGAAGAACTTTTTCTTCTGGTAAAACCCTGTTTGAGAGAAATTTGGTTTCTTCTGGCAGGGAAAGAAAGACTGGATTATGTGCTTTCCCTGCAAGTGGATGAACTCCTTGGAATTTCTCTGGAGGAATTCAATTCGTTTCTAAATAAGATGAAAGAATACGCTTATAGAACTTATCAAAAAGATGTGGAAAAATTTTATATACTTGCTAAAGAATTCCCTTATGCCTTGGAAGAGATTGAAAAAGAATTTGTCAGGCCAGAGGTCAATCTGCCTGATGGAGAAAAGACCCTTGAGTTTTCTCAATATCTGGGTGCACTTTTCGTTGAGCCTGAGTTTAATTTTCTTTCCCGAAAAGAAATCTTTTTTCAAAACTCCATGGGGATTGCAGAAAAACTGGGGATTTTGATGTGTTTTTTTGCCTTATTAGACTTTGGAATAGGTAGTTATTTGCACTGGAAAGTTAATCAAAATCTTGAGAGACTCCAAAATGAAGTGAAAAACCTTCAATTATATTCACAGGAAGTGGAACAAAATTTATCTCCGGAAAGGATAGAGTTTTTGAAAAATGTTCTGGCAAAAGAAAAAGAGTTTTTGAATTCTCCCAGGATGGAAAGGATTCTTTTGTGGTGTGCAAATAGGTTGCCTGAAGGAATTAGGATAGAAAAGATGCGAATAAAAAAAGGTCCTCGTCCAGGGAGCTATACTCTTGAATTCCAGTTAAGTTTTCCTGCTACTTCAGAAATGTTCAATTCTTTTTCGGATATGCTTCTTAATAGATTTAATGAAATACTACAGGTGCAGGATAGATCTGTTAAATTTTTGCAAAACAAACATCAAGGTAATCTTTACATAAGAGGGATTTATCGTGGCGGCCTTTCGTGAAGACTTTGAAATTTTAAAAACTTATTATAAAAAGGAGCTCTTTTTCTGGTTTTTGGGAATATTTTTATTCATTGCTTCTGTCTTTTTTCTTATTTATGAAAGTATTAATTTGTTTAAAGTTACTGCATTAAGAGAGAGAGTTCTGGAATATAGAGTCAAAACAATGAGAACACTTAGTAGCAGTAAAGAGCTTTTTAAAATTGTGGGTAAAAACAGAGAGATTTCTCAGATTAAAGAAGTCAGGATTTCGGGAGAGGTGGGCCTTGAAAACCTTGAAAGAGCCATAAAATTTTTTGAGAAGCTTAATGAACCTGAAAAAGGGAAATTTTTTATTCTGGAAGAAGCTACTAAAGATAAAAATTTATTAAAATTTAGAGGAAAAAAGTTTTATTTGAAGTGATGAAAAGGATACCCGAAACTCTTATTTTTGCTATTAAAATTTGGGGGTTTCTTGTATTACCAGCTATGTTGTTTTTAATAACAGGAGTTTATATCCTGGTTAAGTCTCAAAAGAATAGCTTTAAAGTTTATCTTCACCTTCCTGAAAGATATTCAGCTTTGAGAACTTTTGTAACGGAATATAAGCAAGTTCAATTACAGCTAAAGCAAAACAACAAAAATAGGGTTTTACCTGATCGTCTCAAAAACAATCCTTTTTTTAATCCTCCTTTGCCGTCATCTTCAGGAAAATCGTTTTCTAAAATTCCAGCTTTTCAAAAAAAATTTCATCTTGAGATGGTGTTTAAATTTGAAAATACTGAAAAAGAGTTTTGTGTTATAAATGATAAACTTTACAAAGAAGGAGATGAGGTTTTCCAAGGCTTGAAAATTAAGAAAATAGGAGATTACTATGTGGAGCTTGAAGCAGGAAAAAAGGTGGTACGCCTTAAAGTGGGTGATACTTACCTTTATACTTTTTAATCTCTGTGCCTGTGCCAGTATGGAAAACGGATCTTTTGAAAAAGATGCAGCTAAGTTGCATGCCCTTCTTCAAAATCAAACCGCTCCTTCTCCTTTACCTGCTAAACCCAAACCACAATTTAAAAAGCCGGTTTTAAAACCAATTGCAGATGAAAGTGTAAATCCTTTAAATAGGCGTATTACCGTTGCTTTTAAGGAGCTTGATTATCACAAGGTATTTTACTTTCTTGCCTGTCAATGTGGACTTAATCTTATGCTTGATCCTGAGCTTGAAAAGGCAATTCCTCCTGAAAAACAGAAGATTACTTTTACTTTTAAAAATTTTACGGTGGAAGAAATCCTTAGGAAGGTGTGTGAACTTTTGGATGTTTCTTATAAGGTGGAAAGAGGGGTTTTATGGATAAAACCTTATGAAGAAAAGTTTTTTTACCTTGACTTTTTGCCTTTTGTAAAGCAAAGCAATTTAAACATTGGAGGAGATGTTCTTGGGGGGAGTTCTAATGGAGGCGGTTCTAATGGAGGGAGTTCTAATGAAGATGAAGTAAGTAATCCTCTTACAGGGGAGTTTAGAATTAGCGGCTTTATGGGAAGGGAAAGTTTAGACATGTATGCTCAGATTAAGGATGCTATTAAAGAAATGCTCAGTTCTGACGGAAAATTTATTATCAATCGTACTGTAGGAGTACTTTATGTAAAGGATAGGCCAAGCAGGATAGAGATTATAGCAAGATATATTAAAGCATTAAAAGAGCGCTATACAAAGCAGGTAATTCTGGATGTAAAAATCATTGAAGTGTCACTTTCCAGGGATGTGAATAGAGGAATTGATTGGCTGGATCTTTCAAATTATCTTATGGGAACAAACAGGGTGGCATTTAATACCCTGGGGGGAACTGTTTCTATGGAAAACACAGAAACCCCTGTGAGGATTACTATTAGTGGAAATCCAAGTATTGATGCTATTTTAAGTTTTTTAGGCAAATACGGGAAAGTAAAAATTCTTTCCAATCCCAGGATAAGAGTGCTTCACGCTCAGCCAGCTCTTATAAGTGTGGGAACATCCATTGGTTATATAAAAAAGATTGAAAAAGAAACAAGCTCTGAAAGTGGCACCACCACAACCAGTATGACTGTAGATACCAGTTCTCTTTTTGAAGGGATACTTCTTGGTATCACTCCGTATATTACAGAAAATAATCAGGTGATTTTGCAAATTGTCCCGATAAAAAGTGACATTCTGGAACTTGAAAAAGCACAATTTGAAGGGGGGAGCTATTTCGTAACTTTACCCAAAGTTAATTTAAGAGAAATGAGTTCCATTATAAAAACCAAACCTGGAGATCTTGTTGTAATAGGTGGGTTGATTCTGGAGAAGAAAGAAAACAATGAAAAAAGAGTAGAAATTCCTATTATAGACAAAATTTTTAGAAAAAAACAAAATTATTCTTCAAAGACAGAGCTTGTTATTTTAATAAGAGTGAAGGTGGATTAAGGGAGGAAAGAATTGAGAAATTTTTTATATTTTTGTTTTTTGTTTGTATGGTTGATAAATGCCTCCAAGGTATTGGCTGAAGGGCCTTTAAATCAAGAATTCCTTCTTCGTTCTTTTCTTGTAAATGCTGAACTCGCAAGAAAACAAGGAAATTGTAAAGAGGCTATAAGTTTTTATAGAAAATATCTTGCTCAGATAGAAAAAGCCCCAGGGGTATGGAATAATCTTGGGGTGTGCCTGTATGAAGAGAGGCGTTATTCGGATGCAATTCTGGCTTTTAAAATGGCATATCTTCAGAAGAAAGACTCGGTATATCTTTATAACCAGGCCCTGTGTTTTATTGCTCTTGGACAAATACAGAAAGCCTGTGAAATTTTAAAAAAAGTTAAGTTTGTGAAATCTTCCTTTTTAAATCAACTTTATCATATTAAAAGACTCTGTCAAAATGTTAAACATCGGGATTCTTAGATGAATGAGGTTTGAATATATACTTCTTATGATGTATATTTACACTTTGACATTAGAGAGTAATAAATGTCACTTACTGGGGCAGATTTTTTTCAGCATTGTCCAAAAAAATTTTTTTAAGTTTTTTAAAAAGGTTTCATGGCTTATTCAAAACTTAGACAGTCGGTAACAAGAACAGGCCAGCAGTTTGATGTATTAAATCTTTACAAGGCCTTGCTTTACTATACCTCTCATGAAGCTTATCTTGCACCGGTAGATGACAAAATAAAAGCATTGAAGACAAAAGTAAATGATTTAATAGGTTCTCTTCAGCGGAGGAAAGAAAAAGTAAGTCAAATAAAAAAGGATCTCAATCTTCTTGAAAAATGGCTGACAGAGTTAATGCAATTGAAAAGGCAGGAACTTGTGTTATTGAGAAAAGAAAACAACTTATTAGCTCAAATTTCTCAGACAGAAGGACAAATGAGCAAAATCTCAAGAGAAATAGTTACTCAGGTAACCAGAGAGGTAGGAACGCTTGCCAAGAAACTTCAGGGTAAAACTACTTTTTATAAAATGTTGATTATGACATTGCTTGTTATAGCTATTTTAAGTACAATTTTTATGCTTTTTGTCTTGAAAAGCTTTCTGGAAAAGAGGTTTCATGCTCTTAAACTACTAACACAAAAGCTTTCAGAGTGTGATTTTACTGAGACAGAAAGAGTTCTGGAAGGAGAAGATGAATTAGCTACTTTGTATTGTGAATTACTTTCCACTATTTCAAAAGTAAAAGAGGCGCTGAAAAATATAAAGGATTCTTCTGAAAAAATGTATGGTGAAGCAGTAAAAATGGAAAAAGTAGCAGAGCAGTTAAATTTATCTGCAATGCATAGTGGAGAAGTTTCGGAAGAAGTCAGGAAAGTGGCAGAGGAACTGAAGTCTTTTGGAAAAGAGCTGGGTGAATCAATGGGGAGAATATCACAAACTGTGAATAAAGTTTCTGAAAATCTTTCACAATCTATGGCAGTTGTCCAGGAAGTAGATACCGGGCTTCAGGATGCTACGCAGGTGGTAAATCAACTTGTAGAAGCGTCAAATAAAATTAGTTCTGTAAGCAAGTTTATTGGAGATATAGCAGAGCAAACAAATCTTCTTGCATTAAATGCGACAATTGAAGCTGCAAGGGCAGGAGAAGCGGGAAAAGGATTTGCAGTAGTTGCAAATGAAATAAAAGAACTTGCCAGACAGACTTCCAATTATGTAAATGAAATAGATAGTGTAGTGGTAGAAATTCAAAATAGTGTAAAAAGTGTAACACAAAAAATAACTTATATTTCTGATAGTATTACCAAAATGATAAATACTTATGAAAAGATTTCTTCTCAAACAGAAGCTCAGCTTTCTGTGGTGAATGAAGTTGTAGAAAATACACGAGAAGTGGAGAACAAAATAAAGGAAATAGCAGCTGTTGGTGAAAAAATAAGAAATACTGTGCATCATACAGTGGAAAGTGCAGGAGAAGTGAATAAGGCTTCTCATAAAGTGAAAGAAGTGGTGGAAATGTTGAAAAAAACAGTAATGAAGTTTAAGATTTAAAAAAGAAGAAAAAGAAATAAAAAAGGGGGGGTGAGGAAGGAAAGGAGTTTGAAAAAAAGGAAAAGAGGGTAAAATAATATAAATATGCAAAGAGCAGGCCGGGTTAAGTTTGAAAAAGTAAGTTTCCCAAGAGTGAGCAGGTTTTTGATAAATTTTGATTTAAGGCCTGCTCAACTGGAAGCCTATTTAGATGATTATATAGTTGGTCAAAAAGAAGCCAAGAGAGTTATTTCAACCAAAATATGTACTCATTTTCATAGGATCAAAAATGTCCTTCTCAGGAAGCTTCCTGATGATCCAGCAGGATTTATAAAAAATAATATACTTATTATAGGGCCTACAGGGGTTGGAAAAACTTACACTATAAAACTTATTGCCAAAAAGATAGGAGTGCCTTTTGTAAAAGGAGATGCCACGAAGTTCAGTGAAACAGGTTATGTAGGCGGGGATATTGAAGATCTTATAAAAGAGCTATATTGGGAAGCTGGAAGGGATATTGAAAAAGCAAGATTTGGGATGATTTTTCTTGATGAAATAGACAAAATTGCCTCTGCAGGAGACACAAATGGCCCGGATGTCTCAAGAGCAGGAGTTCAAAGAGGGCTTTTAAAGCCCCTTGAAGAGACAGAAGTGGAGATAAGAACTGATTCAGACTCGGGAGATGAGTCTGGCGGGGGTAAAAAAAGAATTATTCTTAATACAAGATATGTGCTTTTTGTAGCAAGTGGAGCATTTCACGGGCTTGAAGAAATTATTCAAAAAAGACTCAATTCCAGAAAAATGGGGTTTCTCTCAGAGCTTCAGTCAAGAAGTGATGTAAAGTTCAATTGGTTAAAAATGGTAACTCCTGAAGATTTAGTAAAGTATGGCTTTGAAAGAGAATTTGTGGGAAGGTTCCCTATTATTGTAGTTTTTGATCCTTTACAGGAGGAGGAGCTTTATCAAATTTTAGCCAATCCCAATAGTGGGATAGTATTAAATAAGAAAAGAGATTTCAAGGTTTATGGTATAGACTTAGCCTTTACAGATGAGGCTTTAAAAGAGATTGCTAAAAAAGCATATAAAGAAAGGACAGGAGCAAGGGCACTTTCCAGAATCCTGGAAAAAACTTTGATATTTTTTGAAAGTACTTTACCTTCTTCCAATTTGGAGGTCCTTGGAGTGACTAAAGAGCTTGTAGAAGATCCAGAAGGTTATCTCAGGGCAATGCTTCAGAATCCCCACAGTGAGAAGTGGAAAGAGGCATATTTACAGGCTATTGAAGAAGAAAAGAGGCGTTTCAGAGATTTTCTTGAGAAAAAGTCATTTGAAAAAAGTGAAGATTTTGACTTAACTCCCTTTAGGCTGGACCTTCTTTTTAAGTTGTATAAAAATAAAGAAATAGATGTAAATAAAGCATTCTTGGAGCTTTTCAGTTTGTGGAAACAGATTAAAATTTATGAAGATACCTCTTCCCGAAAGAGGAGAGTGATGATTAAATTTTCTGAAGAGGCTGTGGATTATCTTCTGGAAAAGGCTGTTGAAAAAGGAATTAGTATTTATTCTATTTGTGAAGGTGTCCTTACCAGTATGGAATATGTGCTTGACTTTTTTAGAGAGATTAGAATACCTCTTGTTATTACTCCTCTGGCATTTCAAAATCCTCAAAAATTTTTGCAAAATGTATTTGATCAACTTAAAGACAATCAATTAAAGGACGGAGAAAGATGATTTTTCTTGCACTTTCTGAAGCTATTTTCCAGAAAATAAAGGAAATTCTTGAGAGAGAAGGTTTTTCTTATAAAAGGATTGATGACGGGGAAAGTCTTTTTAATCTTTCCAAAAAGTCTCATCCAGATGTAATAATACTTGAAAAAGATATACCTCTTCTTGATGGTTTTGCCACCACCCTTCTTTTAAAGTCTGAAGAAAAAACAAGGGATATCCCGGTGATTGCGATTTGTAAGTGTCGCTATGTTGAGGAAGAAACAAAGGCAAGGGATTGTGGTTCGGATGTGGTTATTTCTTATCCTTTTGAAGAGGCAGAATTACTTCAGGTTTTGAAAAAATTTTTAAAGGGGAGATAGACGCATGATAGGGATTTCCAAGCTTTATTGTGGCACAGTGGAGGCATCTGATCCTTTGAGATATGGGAGGAAGGCAAAGAAGCTCCCCTCCCATTTGCTTCAATTTTCAGAGGACAAAAAGCCCGTGGTGGTGTGGAATGTAACCAGGGCTTGTAATTTGCGATGTATTCACTGCTATGCCAAGGCAGAGCCAGGGCCTGCTCCTGATGAGCTTACCACTGAAGAGGGATTTGCCCTTCTTGAGGATCTTGCAAAGTTTGGATGCCCTGTTGTGCTTTTTTCCGGAGGTGAGCCCCTTGTAAGACCCGACATTCTTGATCTTATTGCAAAAGCAGTAAGTTTGGGAATGAGGGCTGTGCTTTCCACTAATGGTGTGCTTATTGATCAGGCTTTGGCAAAAGAGCTAAAAAAACTCGGGCTTTCCTATGTGGGAATAAGCCTTGACGGGATAGGAGAGGTGCACGACCGTTTCAGAGGAGTAAAGGGCTGTTATGAAAAAGTACTTGCTGCTATTGAAAATTGTCAGGCAGAAGGCTTAAAAGTGGGCTTAAGATTTACCATGTATAAATTCAATGCTGCTGAAATCCCCAAAGTGTTTGATCTGGTGGAGGAGATGAAAATCCCTCGTATTTGTTTTTATCATCTGGTTTATGCAGGAAGGGGAAGCAAACTCGTGGAGCAGGATCTTACTCACGAAGAAACCCGCTACTGGGTGGATTACATAATTGATCGTACAAAGGAGCTCCATGATAAGGGCTTAAAAGTGGAAGTGCTTACAGTGGATAATCATGCAGATGGTCCTTATCTTTACCTGCGAATGAAGAGGGAAGGAAATCCCAGGGCAGAGGAGGTTTATGAGCTTCTCAAGATGAACGGAGGGAATAATAGTGGGGTTGGAATAGGCTGTGTTTCCTGGGATGGAAGCGTGCATGCAGATCAATTCTGGCGGCATTATAGTTTTGGTAATGTTAGGGAGAGGCCTTTTAGTGAAATCTGGATGGATACAAGTGATCCCCTTATGGCAAAACTGAAAGAAAAAAAGAAGCATGTGAAAGGAAGGTGTGCCAAGTGTAGATTTCTTGAAGTGTGTGGTGGAAATTTTAGAGTGAGGGCTGAGGCAGTCACAGGTGATGTTTGGGCACCTGATCCTGCCTGTTATCTAACTGACGAGGAAATCGGTTTGAAGTAGAGTTATTATTATGCATTATGATATTGCTTCAAAAGTTATTCTTTCTCATTGTAAAGAAGCTTTTTTGAAGTTTGTCTGTGGAATTTCTATAAAAGAAGCAGCACTTATTGAATCAAAGCCCCAAGAGACTCCCTCTCTTCGCCGTTCAGACTTTGTTTTAAAAGCTATACTTGAAAATGGAACAAAAATTCTTGTTCTCATTGAATTTGTTTCTTTTTGGAAGGATTATATCCCCCTGCGTACCCTTGAGACACGCTGCAGGCACATACTTCAGGAAGAACTTCCTGTAAAAAGCTTTATTATTCTTCTTACTCCTTCAAGTAAAGTTGTAAATATTTATAAAGATGAAGAAGTAGAGTATAGATACACTTTGATCAAGCTTTATGAAATAAAGGCAGAAAAAATTCTTAAAATTGATGTACCTTGCCTTTATTCATTTTTACCGCTTATGAAGGGAGGGAAGGAGCTTTTGAAAGAGGCAGAAACAAGAATTTATGAAGCAGACATTTCTAAGAGAGAAAAAGCAGACTTTCTTACAGGGATGGCCATTTTTGCTGGCTTGATTTCAAAAGAACTGACATTAGAATTAATAAAAAGAAGGAGGGATATTATGATAGAAAGCGCAGCCTATGAGATAATAAAGAAAGAAGGATATGAAGAGGGATTAAAAGCAGGATTTCAACAGGGAATTCAACAGGGGCTTCAGCAAGGGCTTCAGCAAGGAATTCAGCAAGGAATTCAACAGGGGCTTTTAAAGGCAATTGAGCTTGGATTGAAATTAAAATTTGGAATAGAGGGACTAAAACTCTATCCTGAGATTAAAAAGATAAAAGATCCCAATTTTCTTGAAGTTATTTGTGAGGCTATTGACACAGCAAAGGATCTTTCAGAAATCAAAAAACTTTTAATTACACAGGAGTAGAACTGATGAGCAAAATTGAAAGAGCACTTATAAGTGTAACTGATAAAACGGGAATTGTGGATTTTGCAAAGGAATTGCAGGCTCTGGGAATAGAAATTGTTTCTACTGGAGGTACTGCTCGGGTGTTGAAAGAGGGCGGGGTAAAGGTGGTTGAGATTTCAGAGCTTACAGGATTCCCAGAGATCCTTGAAGGAAGGGTAAAAACTTTACATCCCAAAGTACACGGAGGAATTCTTTTTAAAAGAGATGATCCAGAGCATGTTAAGACTCTTAAAGAACTCGGGATTAAGCCTATAGATCTTGTTGTGGTAAATCTTTATGCCTTTGAAAAGGTGGTAAAGAAAGGGGGAGATCTTGATGAGGCAATTGAAAATATAGACATAGGTGGTCCCACTCTTCTCAGAGCTTCTGCCAAAAATTTTAAATTTGTCACTGTGGTAGTTGACCCTTCGGATTATTCACTTGTGCTCAAAGAGATAAAAGAAAAGGGGGATACCACTCTTGAGACGCGATTTTACTTGGCAAAAAAAGTTTTTAAACTCACCAGCAATTATGACAAAATGATTTCAGAGTACTTAGAGAAGCTTAAAATTTAAAGGATAAAGAGGTGTTCTGCGTAAGTCTGATTGAAAAGAATTTGAGAGATCTGCAGAATAGGTTTAAGGAACTTGCCTCTTTTACAGATCTTTTTGAAATAAGGCTTGATGCCTTGTCTCCTTACGAACTTTCAGAAGAAGGCCTGAGGAGTTTTTTTAAGGGAGGACAGAAGCTGGTTTTTACTTTTCGCTCTCCCTTAGAGGGGGGGCTGAGGAAGGTAGCTAAAAAAGAGAGAGAAAAGTGGCTTTTTTGGGCTCTTTCTCAAAAAGAATCCTTTCTTGTTGACTTTGAATGGCAGGAATTTAAGGAATATCCTTTTTCTCCAGGAGAGCTTGAAAAAGTTTTGTTTTCCTATCATCTTTTTGATAGGGCTTTTAAACCAGGGGAAGCAGAGGATATATTAAAGGAAATGAGTGAAAAAGGCGTAAGATGGGCAAAGCTAATTTCTACTCCTTCAGCAAAAGAGGAAGCTTTGCGACACTTTGAGCTGTTACAATATGCCAGCAGGCTTGGGATAAAACTTATCAGTTTTGGAATGGGAGAGGCTGGAAAGTTTACCAGGCTTCTTTGCCTGTTTTTTGGTTCACCTTATACTTATGTAGCGGCTTCCGCGGATAAAAAAGCTGCTCCAGGGCAGGTTGACATAATTACTGCAAAAAAGATTTATCAAAACTTAAAGGAGCTGTTTTAGGCATGAAAAGAGTTTATGGTGTAATGGGCTATCCTGTGGCTCACTCTCTTTCCCCTGTGATGCACAATTTCTGGTTCCAAAAACTGGGGATTGAAGGGGTTTATGGTTGTTTTGAAGTGAAGCCAGAGGAATTTGATAATGCAGTAAAGGGCATAAAAGCCCTTGGTATAAGGGGAGTTTCCATTACTATTCCTCATAAAGAAAGGGCTCTGGAGCTGGCTGATGAGCCTCAGCAGGCTGCTTTAGAAATAGGTGCTGCCAATACTTTTAGCTTAGAAGAAGGTCTTTTGAAAGCATACAATACAGACTGGATTGGTGTGCTTAAAGCCTTTGAAGAAAAGAAAATTACTCTTAAAGGCAAAAGGGTGGTGATCCTTGGTGCAGGAGGGGCTGCAAGGGCTGTATGTTATGCTATTAAACAAGCCGGGGCAAAAGAACTTTTAATTTTCAACCGCACATTTGAAAAGGCAAAAAGACTTGCAGAAAAGTTGAAGGCCACTGCCAGAGAATGGAAAACTCTCAGTCTGGCAGAAGGAGATGTGCTTATCAATACAACCAGTGTGGGTTTAGAAAGTGATGAGACTCCTGTAGGAGAAGAAGTTATATCCAGGTTTAAAATTTTTATGGACATAGTTTACACGCCGTTAAAGACAAAATTTTTGAAAATAGCTGAAAAATATGGAGTTATAATTGATGGCCTTGATATGCTTATCTACCAGGGAGCAGAACAGTTTAAAATATGGACAGGGGTTTATCCTCCTGCCAGAGAGGTAAGGGAGCTTCTCATAAAAGAACTTGAAAAGAGGGGCAAACTTGAAGCAGGTTAAAAAGATAAAAAGGTTGAAAAATTTTTCCAGAGCAAAGGTAAAAATTCCCGGTTCAAAGAGCTATACTCAGCGGGCCTTTCTGTGTGCTGCGCTGTGTGAAGACACATCAGTAGTAATCAATCCCTTACTCAGTGAAGACACCTTGCTTCTTAAAAATGCCCTTGAAAGGATAGGGGTGCAAATAGAAGAAAAAGCCTCTGGATTTAGGATCACGGGAAAGCCTTTTCCTGAACTTGAGGGAGAAGTTTTTTTTGGCAATAATGGCACAGGTTCAAGGTTTTTTTTGGCCTATGCTTCCTTGGGGAAGGGGAAAGGAGTAAAAATTTTTGGTGTACCAAGGCTTCATGAGAGGCCAGTTTCACCCCTTATAAAGGCCTTACGCAGCCTTGGAGCAAAAATTGAGTGTCTGGAAAAGGAGGGGCACTTTCCGGTTTTGGTAAAAGAGGGGAA